>PLEH01000069.1 GCA_003136395.1 Phenylobacterium sp. | reverse complement strand
CAAACATTATGAGTCAGACTCTAAGGTCGCCGCGACACGATCAGCGGCATGCCGCCCCTGGGCCGCAGCGCCAGGTCGGAAGTGACCTCAACCTGGTGGCCGGGGACCGGCGCGAACTCAAAGCGGGCCAGCCATGCGGCGAGAACCAAGAGCGCCTCGGCGGTGGCGAACTGGGCGCCGATGCAGGTGCGCGGGCCCGCGCCGAACGGGATGTACTGGAAGCGGTGCTGCGCGGCCCTGGCTTCCGGCGCGAAACGCTCGGGGTCGAAGGCGTCGGGATTGTCCCACAGCGCCGCGTGCCGGTGCAGCACCCAGGGCCAGACGCCGATGTAGTCGCCTTTCCTGACGGCCAGGTCGCCGAGCTGGTCGTCGGCCAGGGCCTGACGGTCGATGCGCGGGGCGGGCGGATAGAGCCTGAGCGCTTCTTCCAGCACCCAGCGCAGATAGACCAGGCGGCCCAGGATTTCGTCGGGACCGCCCCCGGCCGCCAGGGCCAGTTGCGCCTCCTGCGCCGCCCAGGTCTGAACCTGCGGCTGTTCGCTGAGAAGATAGAGGGTCCAGGCGAGCGCGTTGGCGGTGGTTTCGTGGCCCGCGACCAGGAAGGTGACGGCGTTGGACAGGGCCAGCTTGGCGGCCTCCTTCGGCGGATGGTCGGCGGCGAAGGCGTCTATGAGGCGGGTCATGAAGTCGGCGGGCGGGCTCGGGTCGGCTTGGCGCTGGGCGATGAAGGCGGTGATGCGTTCGGTCAGGAAGGCCTCCCCACGGCGGCCGGCGCGGGCGCGGCGTGACGGCCTGAACTGGGACAGGCCGAGGAAGGCCATGATCCCGATCTCCCCCACCCCGGCCAGCATGGCGGCCACGTTCCGGGCGGCCTCATCGCCGGCGAGGCCGTGTTCGGCGGAGAACAGGGCGCGGCTGATGACGTCGAAGGTCGCCCGGGTGGCGGCGGCCGCCACATCGATGGCGCCGGGGGTCTGGGCCTCCCAGTTTCCCGCCGTCCCTTTAGCGACCGCGGCGAAGATCGGCAGGAAATCCTGGATTGCGGCCGGTGTGAACACCGGCGCCATCAACCGGCGCTGGCTGCGCCACGCCGCGCCCTCCGCGCCGAACAGTCCGTCCATGATCAGCGGAAAGACGCGTCGCAGCGGACCGGGTTTCGGATAGTTGCCGACGTTGTCGAGCAGGACGCGCCGGACCGCCTCCGGATCGTTGATCGCGTGGTAGGTGGTCCCCAGGATGACGCGGGTGGTGGTGAGGTCGCGGAAGCTGTCGGCGGGCCACCACTTGACCATGTCCCGCGACGCGGCTCCGAACAGCTGGCTCAATTTCGAAACCGGCCTGTCGAGCCGCGCAGGCGCGGCGGGCCGAAAGGCCGGGGTGTCGATCGCCTGGACGTTCATGGCGCTCTCCCGCGAGGTCTGCCGGCGGAAGGTGCGCCCCATGCTGCGATGCAGCAAACGAGGAAATAGGTTTGGGCTTGTGAGGTCAGATCACATTGGGGCGTAAGCGGCGCCAGGGCGATCCGCTGCAGGATTGAACCACGGAATCTGAGTTCCCGCCCTCACGGGAATGAGCAGGTTCCCCTCAGTCCAACGGTTCGCAGTCGATGCGGCCCACACCGCCGTGTTGCAGCAGGTAGACAGCGTCCTGCGGGACGTCCTGCAGGCCGGCCGCGTCGCGGTCGAGGTTGGCGTAGAGGCCGCGCAGGACCCGGCCGGAAATGCCGTGGCTGACGGCGATGATCCGGCGATCGGGCTCGGGCGGCAGGGTCGCCAGCCAGTCGCCGACCCGGGCGCTGACCGCCTCGTAGCTCTCGCCCGTCCCGGCGTCGAAGGCCCAGCCGGTCCTGCCGAAGGTATCCGGATGCTCGGCCTCGAGCTCTGCGCGCAGGCGCCCGTCATGGGCGCCCCAGCTCATCTCCTTCAGCCGGTCGTCGAGCTCGACGGGAAGGCCGCCGAGCCGGGCCGAGATCAGCTCGGCGGTGGCGTGGGCGCGGCCGAGCGGGCTGGAGACGATGCGCCAGCCGTCCGGCTCGCGGATCAGGTCGGCCAGCAGCCGGCCCACCGCCTCGGCCTGGCGGACGCCCAGCTCAGTGAGCGGGCTATCCACATGGCCCTGGATGCGGCGTTCGCGGTTGAACTCGGTCTGGCCGTGACGGACGAGGTAGATCACCGCTTCCGGCGCACCACGGGGTGGCTGGATGACAGGCCCCCGTCGACCGCGATCGTCTGGCCGTTGACGTAGGAGGCGTCGTCGGAGGCCAGGAACAGGCCCGCGTGGGCGATCTCGTCCGGCACGCCGTAGCGGGTGAGTGGATTGAGCTGGCCGATCTTGTCCTCGTTGCCGCGGGCCCGCGCGCCATCGAAGATCGGCTTGGTCATGCCGGTCTCGATCAGGCCAGGCGCGATGGCGTTGACGCGGACGCCCGTGCCGTAGAACTCGTTGGCCGAGGTCTGGGCGAGGCTGATGACGCCGGCCTTCGACGCGGAATAGGCAGGGCCCCCGGCGCCGGAGCGGATACCGGCCACCGAGGCGGTGCAGATGATCGAGCCCTTGCCGGCGGGGATCATCACGCGGCTGGCGTGCTTCACGGCCAGGAAGGCCCCGATCAGGTTGATGCGGAGGATCTCGGTCCAGTAGTCCGGGGTCTGTTCGTCCAGCGGCATCCAGCCGCCGGAGACGCCGGCGTTGGCCCAGACCACGTCGAGGGAGCCGAACTCGCCGGTGGCGCGGTCGACATAGGCTTTCACGAAGGCCTCCTCGCCGGCGTCGCCCTGCAGGGCCACGGCCGTCCCGCCGGCCTTGGCGATCATCGCGGCGGTTTCCTCGACGCTGTCGGCGCGGTCGACGCAGACCATGTTCGCCCCCTCGCGCGAGAACAGGAGGCTGGCGGCGCGGCCGATGCCGCTGCCCGCCCCGGTGATGACGGCCGTGCGGCCCTGGAGACGTCCCATGGTGGTCCCTTACGCGTTGGTCATTCTGGCTGAAGTCGGGGCGCGGCTGGCCGCAGCGACGATGGCGTCGACGAAGATGTCGTAGAGGCCCGGCGGCAGGTCGTGGCCCATGCCGGGAATGATGCGCAGCTCCGCGCCTGGAATGGCCGCCGCGGTCGCCTCGCCGCCCACCGGCATCAGCAGCGGATCGTCGGCGCCGTGCAGGACGACGACGGGAATCTTCAAGGCCTTCAGCGCCTGGGTGCGGTCGCCGTCGGCTTCCACGGCCCTGCGTTGGCGCGCGACGCCGGCGGGATTGAAGGCCCTGCGGTATTCGGCGATCACCCGTTCGCGGTTCTCTTCATCCGTCCACGGATATTTCGGGCTGCCGATGGTCACGGCATTGGCCATCCGATTGGCGACGAAGGCCTCGAAATCGGCCTTGGGGTCCGGTGGCGGGACGTTGAGCACGGCGGCGGCTTCCGGAGTCGACTTGAAGGCGTCTGCGGCCCCGGTGGTCGACATGATCGAGGTCATCGACAGGACCCGGCCGGGATGGTCCAGCGCGATGCGCTGGACGATCATCCCGCCCATGGAGACGCCGGCGATGTGGGCCTTGGTCACCCCGGCCGCGTCGAGAATTGCGATCCCGTCATTGGCCATGTCGGCCAGCGTGTAGGCCCGCTCGGGCCAGGTGGAGAGGCCGGTGTCGCGGTTGTCGAGCCGGATCGCGCGGTAGCCCCTGGCCACCAGTTTCTCGCAGAAGGCCTCCGGCCAGCGGGTCATCTGCGACCCCAGGCCGTTGATCAGGAGGACGGTCTGCGGCTGGCCGTCGCCGAAGCTCTGCCATTCGATCTCGACATCGCCGTTGCGGGCGCGGGGCATGGAGGCTCTCCTTACGGGATCAGCAGGACGCGGCCGACAGCCTGGCGGCTTTCGATGTAGCGGTGGGCTTCGGCGGCGTCCCTGAGCGCGAAGGTCTTGTCGATGACCACCTTCAGGGATCCGTCGGCGACGTCCTGGATCAGTTGCTGGATGTTGTCGTGGACGCGGTCGGTGGCGATCTCGGCGCCCAGGAAGACGCCGCTGAGCGAGCGGTTGCCGCCCATCATGGAGCCCACGTCGACCTTCATGGGCTCGCGACCGGCCTGGCCGACCATGGAGACGCGGCCGCGGTAGGCGAGGCTGAGGATCGAGGACTGCAGGGTGGGTCCGCCGACACTGTCGACGATCACGTCGGCCATGTGCTTGTCGGTCAGCCGCGCGACCTCGGTGGGGACGTCGTCGCGGGTGTAGTTGATGCCGTGGGTGAGGCCGAGGTCCTTCAGCCGCTCCAGCCGCGCGTCGGAAGAGGCGGTGGCCAGCACCATGGCGGCGCCCGCCCGGGCGGCGAGCTGGATGGCCGCGACGCCGACCCCGGAGGCCCCGGCCTGGACCAGGACGATCTCGCCCTTCTGCATGCGCCCGAACTCGAACAGGCAGTCGTGGGCCGTGCCGAAGGGCACCGGGATGGCGGCGGCCAGCTTCACGTCCATGCCGGGCGGAATGACCCAGGCGGTGCGGGCCGCGACGGCGCGAAGCTCGGCGTGGCTGCCGAAGGCGCCGGTGGTGACGGCCTTGTCGCCGACCTTGACGCCCTCGACCTCATCGCCGACCGCCACCACCTCGCCGGCGGCCTGGTAGCCGACGATGTGGGGTTTGCTCATCAGGGCGCCGCGGAAGCGGTTCAGCGTGTCGCCGCCCTCGATGGAGACCGCCTCGACGCGGATGACGATGCCCTTGCGGTGACATTCGGGGTCTGGAACGTCCTCGTATTTGAAGACGTCCGGGCCGCCGTTCTCGTAGTAGACCGCAGCCTTCATCGTGGCGTTTCCTGTCCAAACATCTGTTTGACTCCACGCATCCCACGGCCACCTTGAGGGCGCAAGATGGAAGGGCGTCTCGGCATGGACCTGGCGAAACCGCGGATCGATATCGGCCTGGCGACCAACGATCCGGCGCCCCTGCTGGCCTTCTGGCAGGGCGAGGCCGGCGCGGTCTTCGATCATCTTCTGAAGATCAGCCGCGGCCAGGATCAGCACCGCCACGACGTCGCCGGCTCGGTGCTGAAGATCAACCATTACGCCGAGCCAATTCCCCACAACCCACCTAGCGGCTATCGCGAGCTGATCATCGCCCGACCGGGACTGACCGAGCCTCAGGCCCTGAAAGACCCACAGGGCAATCGCCTCTGCCTGGTCCCGCCCGGTTGGGAAGGCGTGACACAGATCGGGGTGCGGCTGGAGGTTCGCGATATCGAGGCCCATCGCCGGTTCTATGGCGAGGCGCTGGGCCTTCCCGAAGTCAGGCCCGGCGTGTTCCGCGCCGGTGAGAGCCTGATCTTCCAGGAGCAGAGCCCCGATGCCCCGTCGGATGCCCAGATGCGCGGACCGGGCTGGCGCTACATCACCTTCCAGGTGTTCAAGGTCGATGCGGAGCATGCCCGGGTGCTGGCCCGGGGCGGCCGCGAAGCGCTCGCGCCGGTGACCCTGGGATCCACCGCGCGCATCTCCATGGTCCGCGATCCAGACGGAAACTGGATCGAGCTTTCGCAGCGGGCCTCGATCGTCGGCAGCCTCGACTAGTGTGCTGGATTTGAAGTTCGCCGCATTCTGGGCCAAGCGCCGAGCGAACTTCAAATCCAAGAAGCACACTAGAAACCTAGACTTCCTAGTGTCCTCATCGATTCCGAAGTTCGTCCGACGCCAGCCGCAAGCGCTTGCGAACTTCGGAATCGGGACACTAGCGGTTGTGTTTCCCTGGTTACGCTAGAATAATCTTTATGCCTTCCTTATGCGGGAAATGAGTCGGCGAGAGATCCTGAGCGTGCATCCCTTTTTCGTTTGCGGGGCCCCGAAATCGGGAACCACCTGGCTGCAGCGCATTCTGGACGCCCACCCGGAGGTCTGCTGTTCCGGCGAGGGTCACTTCATCTCCCGCTTCAGCGCGCCGGTCTCCAAGGTGGTCAACGCCTACAACCGCGACCTCGGATGGGAAGCCAAGCTGGTCTACGAGGGCGAGCCCTACTACAGCGGCGTCGACCAGGCCGAGTTCGACGAGGTGGTGCGCGGATTCATCCTGGGCCGGCTGCGCGCCCGCGCCACCGCCGAAACCCGTTGGATCGGCGACAAGACCCCCGGCTACACGCGCCAGCTGGACCAGCTGCACCGCCTGTTCCCTGCGGCGAAGATCATCCACATCGTGCGCGATCCGCGCGATGTCGCGGTGTCGCGGATGGCGTTTTCGATCCGCGCCGGCGCCGACGAAGCCAGAACCCCTGGCTCGGAGCAGCACCGGCAGACCCTGGCGGGCGCCGTCCGGTCCTGGAAGGAGGCGGTGACCGCGGTGGACGCTTTCGCCCAGGCCCATCCCGGACGGGTTCATGAACTGCGCTACCTCGACCTGCACGCCGATCCGATCGGCGAGGCGGAGCGTCTGTTCGCCTTCCTGGGGGCGCCGACGCCGCGGGTGCTGATGGAACAGATCGTGGCGGCGACCTCCTTCGAGGCCCTGAGCGGCCGGCGGCCGGGGGAGGAGGACCCGGCGTCCTTCCTTCGCAAGGGCCTGCCGGGCGACTGGCGCAACAGCCTCGACCCGGCCAGCGCGGCCCTGATCGTCGAAAGCTGCGGCTCGCTGATGCGCGAGAAGCGCTTCGCGGCCTGAGCGTCGGCCTGCCCCGGTTTCGCAAGCCTGGCCGGCAGGAAGCCGTGGACAGGCCGCGCGGCGGCGTCGATGGTCTCCCCGGAACGGGTCGGGAAGCAGCCATGACGCGGGCGTTGGTGCTGGGGGGCGGCGGGCCGGTGGGGATCGCCTGGGAAAGCGGTCTGATCGCGGGGCTCGCCCAGGGCGGCGTCGACCTCGGCCAGGCGGACTTCATCCTGGGCACCTCGGCCGGATCCTTCGTCGGCGTGCGGCTGGCGATGGGCGAGAGCGCCGCCACCCTGGCCAACGCGGTCTTCGCCGACGCCGAGAGGGCGGTGCGCAATGTGCACCGCAGCGGCCGGCGCCCGCCGGATCTGACCAATCTCATGCGGCTGATGGCCAGGGCGCAGGAAGCGGGCCGCGATCCCGCCGAGGCCCGCGCCGAGCTCGGAGCCTATGCGCTGGCCGCCGACACCATGACCGAGGAGGCGTTCATCGAGACCTTCGGCCGGTCGTTCGCGAGTCTCCCCGAGGGCACCTGGCCGGAGAGGGGCTTCGCCTGCACGGCCGTGGACGCTGAGACCGGCGCCTTCCAGGTCTGGACCAAGGAGTCCGGCGTCGGCGTCACCCGCGCGGTCGCCGCAAGCTGCAGCATGCCCGGGGTGCATCCGCCCGTCACCCTGCAGGGAAAACGCTGGTTCGATGGGGGCGGACGATCGTCCACCAACGCCGACCTAGCGGCGGGTCATGAGGTGGTGGTGATCGTTGCGGTGCGGCTGAGCGATTGGACCCCCGGCGGGGCGCTGGCGCGGCTGTTCGCCCGGCTGGACGAGGAGGTCGCCATCCTCACTGACGGCGGCGCCAGGGTGGCGACCCTGCTGCCCGACGACGCCAGCCGCGCGGCCATGGGCGGCAACCTGATGGACTTCCAAAATCGCGCCGCCGCGGCCCGGGCCGGCCTGACCCAGGGCCTGGCCGCCGCGGCTGAGCTGAAGGGTTGCTGGGGCTGACGCCCGGAGGGCCGGCGGAGCGGCCGCAAGAAGCCGTGGACAGGCCGCGCGGCGGCGTCGATGGTTCGTGCAGGTCCAGGGGAGAAACAGGCGATGACGCGCGCGTTGGTGCTGGGGGGCGGCGGGCCGGTGGGGATCGCCTGGGAAAGCGGGCTGATCGCGGGCCTGGCGCAGGGCGGCGTCGACCTCGGCCAGGCGGATTTCACCCTGGGCACCTCGGCGGGCTCTTTCGTGGGGGCGAGGCTCGCCCTGGGCGCTGACGCCGCGACCCTGGCCGACCCGATCATCGCCGACAAGATTCCGGGTGACGAGCGGCGCCCGGCCCAGGGCGGCGGACCGCCTCCAGACCTTTCGAAGCTGATGCAGCTCATGGGCGAGGCGCAGGGGGGACTGCGCAACCCGGCCGAGGTGCGCGCGGAGATCGGGGCCTACGCCCTGGCCGCCCAGACCATCGGCGAGGACGCCTTCATCGAAAGCTTCGGCCGCTCCTTCTCGACCCTGCCGGTGGACGCCTGGCCGGAGCGGGGCTTCGCCTGCACCGCGGTGGACGCGCAGACCGGCGGCTTCCAGCTCTGGACTGGGGACTCCGGCGTGGGTGTCGTGCGGGCCGTGGCCTCGAGCTGCAGCGTGCCGGGCGTCTATCCGCCGGTGACGCTCAAGGGCCGGCGCTACATCGACGGCGGCATGCGCTCGTCCACCAACGCCGACATGGCCTCCGGCCACGAGATGGTGGTGGTGATCGCGCTTCGGACCGGAGCGGCCGGCGGGGCCCTGGCCGAGCGGATCGCCGCGCGCTTCAACGAGGAGATAGAGAGCCTGAAGGACGGCGGCGGCACGGTGGTGACGGTCACCCCTGACCCGGCCAGCCTCGAGGCGTTCGGGCTCAATCTGATGGACTTCCGCCGCCGCCCGGACGCGGCCCGCGCAGGCCTGGCCCAGGGCCTGGCCTACGCCGCTGACATGAAGGCCTACTGGAGCTAGTTCGTCTTCACGAAGGCGCAGATGGCGGCGATGATCTGGTCCTGGTCGTCGGCTCCGAGATAGGGGTGCATGGGCAGGCTGATCACCCGGCCCGCCTTGGCCTCGGTGACCGGCAGGCCGCCCGGCGCGGTGGGATAGACCGAATAGACCCCCTGTTTGTGGATCGGGATCGGGTAGTAGACCGCGGTCGGGACGCCCTGGTCCCTGAGCTGCGGACCGAGGTCGTCACGGCCCTTCCCGGGAAGATCGGGGAGCTCGATGGTGTACTGCGCCCAGACGCTGACCCCGCCCTCAAGCACGGTGGGGGTCTTCACCAGGTCCGAAAGGCCCGCCGCGTAGCGGTCGGCGACGCGGTTGCGGGCGGCGATCTCGTCGGCGAAGATCTTCAGCTTCTCGATCAGGACGGCGGCCTGGATGGTGTCCATGCGGGAGTTCATCCCGATACGGACGTTCAGGTATTTCGGGTCGTGGTCGAAGGTCCTGCCCTCGATGTCCGACTTCACCGCCTGGCCGTGGACGCGCAGCGAGACCAGCAGGTCGTGGAACCGGGCGTCCTTCGACAGCACCGCGCCGCCGTCGCCGTAGCAGCCCAGGGGCTTGGCCGGGAAGAAGCTGGTGGTGGCCACGTCCGCCCAGGCGATCGGATGGCGGCCGTCCAGGGTGCAGCCGAAGCCCTGGGCGGAGTCGGCGATCAGCTTGAGGCCGTGCTTGGCGCACACGCGGGCGATGGCCGGATAGTCGGCCGGGCCGCCGAAGAGGTCGACCGCGATCACCGCGCGCGGGGTGAGCTTTCCCTCCCGTTTCACCGCCTCGATGGCGGCCTGCAGGCTTTCGGGGTCGAGGTTGTAGGTCTCCGGGTCGATGTCCACGAAGACGGGGCTTGCGCCGACCAGCGGCATGGCCTCGGCGGTGGCGGCGAAGGTGAAGGAAGGGCAGAAGACGGCGTCCCCGGGGCCGATCCCCCAGGCCATCAGCGGCAGGACGAGCGCCTCGGTGCCCGAGCCGCAGGAGAGCGCGAAGGGCGCCTGGCCAAACTCGCAGAGCTGACGTTCGAACTCGGCGATCTCCGGGCCCATAATGTAGGCGCCGGAGCGGACCACCTTGAGGATCGCGTCCTCCAGCGGCTGGCCCAGGCGCTTGCGCTGCGCCTGCAGGTCGATGAACGGGATCATGGGCGGCCTCGCGTCGTCTTAGCGGGCAGGCTGATGCCATGCGTCGCCCGGTCAAGCCAAACACGCTTGGTGACGCTGTGTTGCGAGATAGCCCTGTTCGCCCATTGCGCGCATGATCGCGGCCACGAAGCTTGGGAGGGCATCGACATGGCAGCGACGGCGATCCATCCCGCACGGGAAACCGGCGGCTATTTCTATGTCTGGATGGCGGCGATCTTCGCCTTGATCGCCTTCGGCGGGTTCGCGCCCACCTATTGGCTGCAGCTTGCGCCGCGCACCTTCGTCGGCCCGCCCCTGCTGCACATCCACGGCGCCCTGTTCTCGGCGTGGACGCTGCTCCTGTTGTCGCAGACCTGGCTGGCCGCCAACGGGCGGCTCGATCACCATCGGGCCTGGGGCCTGGCCGGCATAGCGCTCGCCAGCGCCATGGTCGTGGTGGGGATCACCGCGGCGATCTATTCGATGAAGGTCGGGCTGGCGGCGGGCTACGGCGACAAATCCCGCGGCTTCCTGCTGGTGCCGCTCACCGCCATTGGCCTTTTCGCCGGCTTCTTCGTCGCGGCCATCGCCAACATCAACCGACCCGAGTGGCACAAGCGGCTGATCCTCCTGGCCACCCTGTCGCTGCTGCAGGCGGCGCTGGCGCGGGTGTTCTTCGTCATCGCGACCGGCGGCGGACCTGGCGCTCGTCCGGGCCTGGGCCCGCCGCCGCCCATGGCGATCGCGCTGGTTCCGAGCCTGGTGCTCAACCTTCTGGTCGTCGCCGGCATGGTCTACGACTGGCGCAAACGCGGTAAGCCACATCCGGCCTGGATCGTCGGGCTGGTGGCGATCACCGCGGTGGTGGTGCTGCGCGGGCCGCTCAGCACGACGCCCGGCTGGCTCACCTTCGCCGAGTCCCTGGGCCACATCGCCGGCTGATCAGAAAATCGGGGGCAGGTTGACGGTCAGGGTCCCGACGATCGCGGGGTCGCAGGCGGTCGGCTGGAATCCGCAGTTCCGCCGCGTCCGGTCCGTGCCGACGTAGCGCAGCTCGAAGCCCAGGGTCTTCCAGGTCGTGGCCGCGCTCAGGGACCAGTAGGCGCGGTCATGGCCGCGTCCGCCGCCCTGGGAGCCGGCCAGGGCCTTGAGTGTCAGCCGCGGGGAGACCGCATAGTCGGTCTCGCCTTCCACCCGCAGGACCTCGCCGGAGCCGTAGGAGCCTTCAGGGACGAAGGACGCGAGCGCGATCGTGGTCCACGGCCCCGCGACGTGCTTGGCCTGCGCCTTCGCCTGGAAGAAATCGAAGGTCGGCCCCGGCGTGCGGTTGTCGGGATAGGACGTGTACATGCCCTCGAGCTTCAGCTCGGTGCGGCCGCCCTTCAGGTTGAAGCTCTTGCCGGCGTAGCTGTCGATCTCGTAGCTCGGCGCGCCCGCGTAGCCGTAGTCGGCCTGGGTGGCGAAGACGCCGGCATAGAAGCCGTCGGGCCGATACCAGTGGACGTAGCCCTGCACGACGGGCCGGCCGCGGGACTCGCTGACGCCCTGATAGCGGTAGTCGCTGGCGAGCGTGATCGCGGAGAACAGGCCGCCCCAGGCGCCGGGCGCGTCGGCGGCGTGGGCGGCGGCAGGGCCGGTCAGGGCGAGGACGAAGGCGGCTGTCAGCTCATGCCGAAGAATCTAGCTTGCATGTCTTGTGCGGATGCATTGAATTCGCCGAATGAGTGAATTCGATCTAAATCAAATACGCCGACTGGATGGCGGCCTGCTGCTGGTGTTCCGCGAGCTGCTCAGGACCCGGAGGGCCAGCGCCGTGGCCGAGCGGCTGGGCCTCAGTCCGTCGGCGATCAGCCATGCGCTGGGCCGATTGCGCGACATCTTCGGCGATCAGCTGTTCGTCCGCCGGCCGCACGGCTTCGAGCCCACGATGCGGGCGCTGGAGCTGGGTCCCAGGATCGAGGCGCTGATCGAACTGACCGCCCAGGCAATCTCGCCGGACGGCGGGTTCGACCCGATGCGCAGTGAGCGCCGCTTCAACCTGGGCGCGCCAGAGTTCGTCACCGCCCTGATCGGCGCGGACCTGATCAACCGTCTGCAGCGGCTCGCGCCGAAGCTCACCTTCACAATCGCCCACGTGGCGGAGGAGGACGCCTTCAAGGCGCTGCGCCTGGGCCAGATTGATCTGGCCCTCGGCCGGTTCGGCGCCCAGCGCCCGGGCTATCTAACCGCGCTATTGTTCAGCGACGTCTATTGCGTGGCGGCGCGCCAGGGCCACCCGAGGGTCAGGGGCGCGATCGACGAGGCCGCCTGGCGCGACATCGGCCACGTCTTCGCCTGGTCGCAGAGCGAAACGGCCGCGGACGAAAGCGGGAAAGCCGTCGATGTGGCGATGCTGGCGGCGGTGCCCCACTGGCTGACGGCGCTGATGCTGGTGGCCTCCACCGACGGCCTGGCGACCTGCCCGCGGCGGCTGGCCGAGCGGCACGCCGGGATGCTCGGCCTGCAGGTCCTCGACCCGCCCTTCGAGCCCGACGTGATCACCGTCTCGACCCTGCGCCGCGCAGGCGTCGAGGATGCCGGGGTCGACTGGTTCCTGGAGCAGGTCCGCGCGGCGTTGGATGCGTAGTTCCCTCCCCTTGAGGAGGGACAGGCCGCGCCAGCGGCCAGGGTGGGGAAGTGTGGGCCGGGGCGCCGAGTCAGGGCTTGAACGCGACTCCCCCACCCGTCTCGCTTCGCTTGCCACCCTCCCCACAAAGGGAGGGAAGATCAGATCTGCCGGGCGCGGCCTTCCCAGTAGGGCGCGCGGACCTTGTTGCGCTGGATCTTGCCGGCTTCGGAGCGGGGGAGCTCGGTCACGAAGTCGACGCTGCGCGGCACCTTGAAGGCCGGAAGACTGTCGCGGGCGAAAGCCAGGATTTCCTGGGCCAGCAGGTCGGAGGGGCTGTAGCCCGCCTTCAGCATGATCACCGCCTTGACCTGCTCGCCCCACTCGTCGTGCGGGACGCCGACGGTGGAACTATCGGCCACCGCCTCGTGCTTGATCAGTTCGTTGTCGACTTCCTGCGGATAGATGTTCACGCCGCCGGAGATGATCGTCTCGGCGTTGCGCCCGGTGAGGAACAGGTAGCCGTCCTCGTCGAAGTAGCCGACGTCGCCCATGGTGAAGTAGTCGCCCACCCGGCTGGCGTTGGTCTTGGCCTCGTCCTTGTAATAGGTGAAGCCGCCGCCGGGGGGCAGCTGGTGGTAGATGCCGCCGGCCACGCCGGTCGGGCACTCATTGCCCTGGTCGTCGAGGATCTTGGAGCCGAGCAAGGCCGGGCGCTTGCCGACGCTGCCGGGTTTCTGCAGCCACTCTTCCGAAGAGATGACGAAGCCCGCGCCGCCCTCGGAGCCCGCATAGTACTCGCTGAGCACGGGTCCGAACCAGTCGATCATGGCAGCCTTGACGTCAGGCGGGCAGGGTGCGGCGCCGTGGACGATGTAGATGACGCTGGAGAGGTCGTACCTGGCCTTCACCTCGTCCGAGAGCGCCAGCAGGCGCTGGAACATGATCGGCACCATGTGCATGTGGCTGATCTTGTGGCTGTCGATCAGACGCAGGACGTGTTCGGAATCCCACTTGTCCATCAGCACCAGTTCGCAGCCCGCGCCCATGGCGCCGCGGATGTCGAACGCCAGCGGGGCGGCGTGGTAGGCGGGGCCCGCGCAGAGCTGAACGGAGGTTTCGTGGTCGTAGCCGCGCATGGCGTAGATGCCCTGCATCGGGATCACCGGCTGGGCGCGGTAGACGCCTTTGGGCCGGCCCGTGGTGCCGGAAGTGTACATCATGGCGTTGCCGAGCACCGGATCGGGAATGTCGCTTCCGTCCACGGCGGCCAGGGCGGCGTCGTAGTCCAGGAAGCCCGGGATCGGCTCGCCGATGGCGACCTTGACCAGAAGGTTGGAGCACTGGGCGACGGCAGGTCCTGAGGTGGCCACCCGGGCCTCGCAGAACACCGCCTTGGCCTCGCAATCGTTGATGATGTAGGCGATCTCGTCGGCGGTCAGGTGCCAGTTGACCGGGGTGATCCGCCAGCCGCCGCGGCTGCAGGCGGCCAGCACCTCGACGAACTCGGCGCGATTGGAGCAGACCAGCGCGACCGCGTCGCCGGCCTTCAGGCCGCGCTCGCGCAGCAGGCGCACGATGCGGTTGGCCTGTCGGTTCAGCTCGCCGAAGGTCGTGGTCTTGCCGTCCGGGTCGTGGATGAAGACCGCGTCGGGCTTGAGGTGGGCCCAGACGGCCATGGTCATGCCGCTCATGGCCGCCGCGCCCAGCCGGTCGTCGAGGCTCACGCGGTCCTTCAGGTCTTCCATCAAATCCTCCCGGCGCCCACTTCATCGGCGCGCTAATCGTTATTGGAGGCGCCGGAAGACGGGACGAAATGATCCGCGCCCCGGTGACCCGGCGGCCTCGCCGGGCACCATCACACGAGACAAAGCGGGCGACAATTGGGAGGGCTTGCCTGTTCCGCTGCGGCGGCGGCCGAGGTCTAGGGGAAAGTCTTCGCCGCCCAGCGCCAGGTCAGGTAGCCGGCGCTGGCGCCCGTGGCTGTCAGGAACGTCCCCCAGCAGATGTCGATCAGGGTGATCTGGGTCGCCCAGACCTTGAGCGTCGCCTGGTTGGTGAGGTCGTAGGTGGCGTAGGCGAAGGCGCCCAAGAGCGCGCCGGTGCGCGCGGTCTTGCCGAGACCCGCGTCGCGGTTGGGCAGGACGCCCAGCAACACCACCCCCAGGACATAGACCAGATAGAAGACGACGGCCGCGGGCATGGCCGGCTTGTCGGCCAGCGCATAGTCCAGCAGCGGGCGATAAACCTTCTGGCCGGCGAGGGTGAGATAGACCGCGTCAAGCGCGGCGATGCTCAGCCCAGCGCCCAGGTAGGTGATCAGGTACTTCAGCATCTCTCACTCCGCTCATCCCCGCGAAGG
>PLEH01000258.1:3174-7116 GCA_003136395.1 Phenylobacterium sp. | reverse complement strand
GGTGGTCGTCGCCGCGGATCACATGGGTGACCCCCATCTCGTGGTCGTCCACCACCACGGCCAGGTTGTAGGTGGGCGTGCCGTCGGTGCGCAGCAGGATCAGGTCGTCGAGATCCTTGTTCTGGAACGTCACCGGGCCTTTCACCTGGTCGTCGATCAGCGTCTCGCCGTCGGTCGGCGCCTTCAGCCGCACCACGAACGGCCGGTCCGGCGCGTCGTTGGGCGACAGGTCCCGCCAGGGCGAGCGCACGACGCGACCTTCCGCGCGGGCGTTGGCGCGCTCAGCCTCCAACTCGTCCGGGGTCATGTAGTCGCGGTAAGCCGATCCTCGCGTCAGCATCTCGTCCACCGCCAGTCGGTGCCGGCCGGCGCGGGCGGCCTGGAACACCGGAGCCTCGTCGGCCTCGAGGCCCAGCCACGCCAGGCCGTCGAAAATCACCTGCACGGCCTCGGCCGTGGAGCGTTCGCGGTCGGTGTCCTCGATCCGAAGCAGATATTTTCCACCCGTGTGGCGAGCAAAAAGCCAGTTGAAAAGCGCCACGCGAGCAGTGCCAATGTGCATGGCGCCGGTAGGCGAGGGGGCGATCCGGGTGACGACGGGGCTGTCGGACATCGAGATTGAAAAGCCTGGAGAAGCTGCGGCGCCAGGCGCCAGGGCGGCGCCTCTTAGCACGCGGGCTCCGGCGCGTCCTAGCCTGGCGGCGGCATGCGGCTGGCTGGCCGATCAGATCAGGCGGCAGGCCGACCGCTGGACACTCTGGACGCCGGTGGCGTTCGGCTGCGGCGCGGGCGCCTATTTCGCCCTGCTGCGAGAGCCCCAGACCTGGGTCGGCGTCGTGGGCGCAGCGGCGGCCGCCGCCCTGCTGCTGGCCGCCAGCCGGTGGAGCCCCTCTCGCGCCATCACCGTCGCCGTGATTCTGCTGGCCTGCGCCCTTGGCGGCTTCTCCATGGCAAAGCTCCGCACCGAAGGCGCCAAGGCGCCAGTGGCCGGCGCCGAGGCCAGGCCCCAGCGGCTGGAGGGCTGGGTGCTGGATATCGCCAGTCCGGGCCAGGGCGGTCCGCGCCTGCTGATCGCCCCGTCGCGGATCGGCGAATGGGCGCCGGCCGCCACGCCGATCCGGGTGCGCGTCACCCTGCGCGGCGGTTATCTGCCCGCGCCGGGGGAGCCCATCAGCCTGCTCGCCGTGATCAACACGCCGCCACAGCCGGCCAGCCCCGGTTCCTACGACTTCGCCAGAGACGCCTTCTTCCAGAGCGTCGGCGGCGTCGGATTCGCGCTCGGCCCGGTCCAGACCTGGTATCCGCGCGAAGAGCCGCCCTGGCGGCTGCGCGTCACCATGCGGATCAATGCGCTCCGCTGGGCGCTCACCCGGCGGATCGTCGACACCCTGGGGGTCAAGAGCGGCGGTCTCGCCGCGGCCATGACCACGGGCCACGACGCCTTCATCCCGAAGGACCAAGTTAATGACCTGCGCGCCGCGGGCCTGGCGCACATCATTTCGATCTCCGGCCTGCACATGGCGATCGTCGGGGGCTTCGTCTTCGCCATAGCCCGGTTCGGGATCGCCGCCTGGCCGTGGCTGGCCCTGCGGATCTCGGGCAAGAAGCTGGCGGCGGCCTTGGCCCTGGGCGCGGTGCTGGCCTACCTGGTGCTTTCGGGCGCCCCGCCGCCGGCGGAGCGATCCGCGGTGACCGCCGCGGTGGCTTTCGGGGCCATCCTGGTCGACCGCCAGGCGATCAGCCTGCACGCGCTCGCGCTGGCCGCCCTGGTGGTCCTGTTCCTCCAGCCGGAAGCGGTGACCCAACCGGGATTCCAGATGTCGTTCGCCGCCACTGCCGCCCTGGTGGCCCTGGCCGAGGTCTGGCCTCACCCGGTCAGGGAGATCAACACGCCCTGGCCGATCCGCGTCGTGCAGGGGATGTGGACCTGGACGCTGGCGGGCGCGGCGGCGAGCTTCGTGGCCGGAACCGCCACCGGCCCTTTTGCGATGCAGCATTTCAAAAGGATCTCGACCTGGGGTCTGGTCTCCAACATGGTCACCGAGCCGATCTCCGGGTTTCTGATGATGCCGGGTCTGGCGATCGGGGCGGTGCTCGCGCCGCTCGGGCTCGGCGAATGGCCGCTGAAGGTCGCCGGCTTCGCCATCGATCTGATGAACGTCGTGGCTCACATCGCGGCCACCGCGCCCTACGCCCAGCTCAACGTCGCCAGCGGGCCGGGCTGGGCGCTCCCGGCGGCCTTCCTGGGCCTTTTGTGGCTGTGCCTCTGGAAGGGACGGCTGCGCTGGCTGGGCCTGCCGCTTGCCCTGGCGGTTAACCTGGCGCCGAAGCCGGCGGTCCCTGACGTCTGGGCGGACGGCGCGGGCGCGGCCGTGGCGGTGCGATCAGGGTCGGACGCCATCCTCTTCCGGCCAGACGTCAAGCTGTTCGGAGCCGAGCTCT
Organism: Phenylobacterium sp.; assembly: GCA_003136395.1. Classification (GTDB taxonomy): domain Bacteria; phylum Pseudomonadota; class Alphaproteobacteria; order Caulobacterales; family Caulobacteraceae; genus Phenylobacterium. Next base: position 4,674 of record PLEH01000258.1, on the reverse strand, counting down.
GGGCGCGCCGACGGGGCCTCAATCCGCAAACGACCGAGGCGCCGCGCGATGCGGCCTATGACTGCGACCACTGGAGTTGCACACCGCTGGCGACGGCCCGCCTGAAGGTCGCCTCGGCCTGGAATGTGAAACGGCCGCTGAAGGAGGGCCGCTTCGCCCAGATGTGCGGGTCCTCCGAGGTGGTGATCCTGCGCAGCGACTTCCCGCCGGAGAGCTGCGCGGCGCCCTTGGTGCTGACCGGCGCCGACTTCGCCCGCGGCGGTTCGGCCGAGCTCTATCGCCAGCCGTCGGGCCAATGGCGGGTGGTCTGGGCGCAGGGTCTGCGCGGCCGACGACCCTGGACCTGGGGCCCCGACCCGAGGCTCGTCCCATGATGTTCACCAGGCGGCTGCGTGAGCCGGTCATGCGGGGCGAGGTGACCTGCAGCGTGCGGATCTGGCAGCGGCCGCACGTGAAGGTCGGCGGGCGCTATCCCCTGGGGGGCGGCGTCATCGAAGTCACCTCCATCCGCGAGATCAGCATGCACGACATCACCCCGGACCTCGCCCGGCGATCGGGGTTCCTGGGCGTCGTCGACCTCTTGAAGGTGGCCAAGCACGGGCCCGGCGAGCGGGTCTATCTCGTGGAATTCGAGTACCACGCGGCCGCCTGAGGCGGCGGTGGAGCCCCGGCGCTCGAACGCCAGGGCTCAATAGTGCCTACTTCTTGGTGGCGTCCTTGGCGGCTTCCTTGGCCGCGCCGCCGGCTTCCTTTGCCGCGGCCCCGGCCTTCGCGGCGTGTTCGCCGGCGGTCTTGGCCGCTTCACCGGCAGCTGCGGTTGCGGGAGCAGCGGCGGCTTCGGTGGGCGCTGCCGCGGCCGCCGAAGCGTTCGTCGCCGCGGTGGTGGCGGCGGAACTCGCCGCAGCGGATTCTGCCTGGGCGTTGGTCGCCGCGTCGGTGGCCTTTTCGGCCGGCTTTTGGCAGGCGGCGACGGTCAGGCTCATGGCGGCGATGGCCGCCAGCGTGATTATGCGCATGGTCGTTTTCTCTCCCTAGCGGCGCCGCATTGTTGCGAAGCCTTCGACAGCATGGAGCGATTGTCGAAGCGGCAATAGCCCCGGCCCCGAGGCGAAGCCCCGAGGCTGAGGCGGAGGTTGCACGATTTTGGGGCTCAATGGTAGCGCCGGATGAGCCCGACCAGTTTGCCCTGCACGGCCACCTGATCGGGACCGAAGATGCGCGTCTCATAGAGCGGGTTGGCCGCCTCCAGCGCGATGGAGGCGCCCTTGCGGCGCAGGCGCTTCAGGGTGGCTTCCTCGCCCTGGATCAAGGCCACAACGATGTCGCCGGAGGTGGCGGTGTCGCCTCGGCGGATCACCACGAAGTCGCCATCCAGAATGCCGGCGTTGATCATCGAGTCGCCCTGGATCTCCAGAACGAAGTGTTCGCCGGCGCCCAGCATGCTCTCGGGCACCGGGATGCGGTCGCGCTCCTGTTGGATGGCCTCGATCGGCGTGCCGG
>PLEH01000258.1:0-3157 GCA_003136395.1 Phenylobacterium sp. | reverse complement strand
CCGCGCTCTTCCAGCGCGGTGATCAGCCGGTGGATGCCCGACTTCGAGGCCAGATCCAGCGCCTCCTTCATCTCGTCGAAGGAGGGTGAGACGCCGCTTTCCTTGATCCGTTCATGGATGAACATGAGCAGTTCGTGTTGCTTGCGAGTGAGCATCTGTGCGGACCTTGAGCAAAGCGCCCTGAGAACAAAGCGCAAACGTTGTCCGATGTTCTCTAGGTGTTCCGCATTAATGTCAAGTTACGGTCCGCGTCGCTGAAATTTCACGGGAAATTGGCGGCGCCAACTGGCCCGCGGGGCGACTCAAGCTGCGAGCAGGGCTCGAGTCGCGGCGGCCACGTCGGCCTGCCGCATCAGGCTTTCCCCCACCAGCATGGCCCGCGCGCCGCACCGTTCCAGCCGTGCGGCGTCGGCCGGGGTGAAGATGCCGCTTTCGGTCACCAGCAGGGCGCCGGACGGCGCCGCGGCGGCCAGCCGCTCGGTGACGCCCAAGTCGACCTCGAAGGTCCGCAGATCGCGGTTGTTGACCCCGATCAGGTCGGCTTTCAGCGCCGCGGCGCGAGCCATCTCGGCTTCGTCGTGGGTCTCGACCAGGATGTCCATGCCATGCGCGCGCGCCGCCTCCATGAGATCCGAGGCCAGCGTGTCGTCGACCATCGACAAAATCACCAACACCGCATCCGCTCCCAGGGCGCGGCTTTCCACCACCTGCCAGGGATCCACCAGGAACTCCTTGCGAAGACAGGGCAGGGCCGTGGCCATCCGGGCGACCACCAGATAGTCGTCCGCGCCCTGGAAGCTGGGGGTGTCGGTGAGCACCGACAGGCAGGCGGCGCCGCCGTCCTCATAGGCGTGTGCAAGCGCCGACGGGTCGAAGTCCTCGCGGATCACGCCGCGGGAGGGCGAGGCCTTCTTGATCTCCGCGATCAGCGCCAGGCGGCCGGGACCGTGCGCGCGCTTGAGGGCGGCGCGGAAGCCCCGCGGCTCGGAGACCTGGCGGGCGGCGGCCTCCACCTCGGCCAGGGGACGCGCGGCCTTTCGTTCGGCGACCTCTACGCGCTTGTAGGCGGCGATGCGGTCCAGGATGTCGCTCATGCGCCGGCGAGGCTCACCAGCTTGTCGAGCGCGGCCTGGGCCCGGCCGTCGTCGATCACAGCCCCTGCCAGCTCAACACCCTCGCGCAGAGTCTCCACCGTCTCGCCCACCAGGAAGGCCGCCGCGGCGTTCAGGAGCACGATGTCGCGATAGGCGCCCCGCTCGCCCGCCAGCAGGGCGCGCAGCCTCGCGGCGTTCTCGTTGGGGGTTCCGCCGGTCAGGTCGGCCAGGGCCGCGCGCGGCAGTCCGACGGCTTCAGGCGTCACCGTGAAGAGACGCACCTGGCCATCGCGAAGCTCCGCCACGCTGGTCTCGCCGGTCGTGGTCATCTCGTCCAGGCCGCCGCCGTGAACCACCCAGGCCCGCTCGGAGCCCAGCAGCTTCAGCGCCTCGGCCAGGGGCGCGACCCAGCGCTCGGCGAACACGCCCACCACCTGGCGCTGAGCGCCGGCCGGGTTGGTCAGCGGCCCCAGGAGGTTGAAGATTGTCCGGAAGCCCACCTCCGCGCGGATCGGCGAAACGTGGCGCATGGACCCGTGGTGCGCCTGGGCGAACATGAAACAGATGCCGGCCTCGTCGAGGGCCTTCAACTGACGCTCGGCCGACATGGCGATGTCGACGCCGAGCTCGGTCAGGACATCGGCGGCGCCGGATCTCGACGACAGCGCGCGATTGCCGTGCTTGGCGACTTTCAGGCCCCCGCCGGCCACGACGAAGCCCACGGCCGTCGAAATGTTGAGCGTGTGCAGGCCATCGCCGCCGGTGCCGCAGACGTCGATGGTCGGGTAGGGCGGTTTGATCTGGATGGCCGCGCCGCGCATGGCCCGCGCGCAGGCGACGATCTCGCCCAGGGTCTCGCCCCGCATCCGCATGGCGGTGAGCGCCGCGCCCACCTGGGCGGGGCTGGGCTCCCCGCGCAGGCAGGCGGCGAAGAACTCGTCGGCGCTCTCCCCGGACAGGGTGCCGCCATCGGCCAGGAGGCTCAGCAGGGGCTTGAAGGCGTCGGACATGGGCCGGTGTCAGGCTTCCGCCAGACGCTTCACGCCCGCGATCTCGAGGAAGTTGGCCAGGAGGTCGTAGCCGCACTCCGTGGCGATGGATTCCGGGTGGAACTGGACGCCGAACACCGGCCGGGTCTTGTGCTGCACGCCCATGATCTCCCCGTCGTCGGTCCAGGCGGTCACTTCCAGGACGGCCGGCAGGTCCTGCTTCTCCACCGAAAGGCTGTGGTAGCGGGTGGCGGTGAAAGGGTTCTTCAGGCCCGCGAACACGCCCTTGCCGTGGTGGTGGATCAGGCTGGTCTTGCCGTGCATCAGCGCCTTGGCGTGGATCACCTCGCCGCCGAAGGCCTGGCCGATGGCCTGGTGGCCCAGGCAGACGCCGAAGATCGGCAGGTCGGCGGGCGCGGCTTCCAGCAGGGCCACGCAGATACCGGCCTCGTTCGGGGTCTTGGGACCTGGCGACAGCAGGACGCCCTGCGGCTGCATCCCGAGCGCCTCGCGTACGCCGATCGCGTCGTTGCGCACGACATGCGTCTCCGCGCCCAGCTCGTTCAGGTAGTGAACCAGGTTGTAGGTGAAGCTGTCGTAGTTATCGATCACCAGGATCATGGGGCCTATCTAGGCTGTGACCGCGCCCCAGCCAAGCTCTGCGATTGGCGGGACGGCCGACTCCGACGATCCTCGCGGACATGGTGAGCCCATCCTCAGCCCTCGATCCGGACGCCATGGCCCAGGCCAGGGCCCTGCTGGCCCGGCCGGAGCGTAAGGAGCGGTTGTGGCCCGTGCTGGGCGCGGCGGGTTTCCTGGCGATCTCCGCGCTCGCCTTCGCCACGGCGATGATCCTGGCCCCGCCGCTCACCAGCGAGCATGTCGCCCACGTCCACAACATCGACTAGGCCTCGGGCTCAACCGGACTTGCAATAGCCGTGTCATCCCGGTCGCAGCCGCGCGGGTTCCCTTCTCCCACAAGGTGAGAAGGACGTGGGAGTCGCCGGCGTCGCTATCCCCCTTAGCCCGTATCCGCCAGCTCGGGCGTCCGTTGCGGCGCCGGGACGTCCGCGG
>PLEH01000275.1 GCA_003136395.1 Phenylobacterium sp. | reverse complement strand
CCAAGACGATGATCTTCTTCGCCGCCTGGAACACCGTCGGCGTCGTCGTCTACCTCCTCTACGGCCGCACCCAGAGCCGGCTTGCGGCGGCCTGAGGCGGCGCGGTCCGTGCGCGGTTTTCTGCCGCCCGTGAGAAAGCCGCGCTTTGCGTGACGCCGGGTTGAGGGCTATCCCCCACCCATGACGGCCACCGACACCGGAGCGCGCAGACCCGGACCGCCAGGAGGGGGACCTCCGGGAGGTTGGCAGGGCCGCAGGGGTCCCGACCTCACGGTGGGGCCGATCGGCAAGACGCTGATCACCTTCGCCCTGCCGGTGCTGGGCTCCAACATCCTGCAGTCGCTGAACGGCTCGGCCAACGCCATCTGGGTCAGCCACGTGCTGGGCGAGGCGGCGCTGACCGCCACCTCCAACGCCAACCAGATCTTCTTCATGATGCTGGGCGCGGCCTTCGGCGTGACCATGGCCGCCAACATCATGATCGGCCAGGCGATCGGCGCGCGGAACGACGCCGTGGCCAAGAAGGTCGTCGGCACCTCGACCACCTTCTTCATCGCGGTTTCGCTGCTGATCGGGGTGATCGGCGGCATCGCGACGCCGCACATCCTGGACGCCATGCGCACGCCGGCGGAAGCCCGCGCCGACGCCATCGCCTACCTGCGCGTGATCTTCGCGGCCATGCCGTTCATGTACTTCTTCAGCTTCATCATGATGGCTCAGCGGGGGACCGGCGACTCAAAGACGCCGTTCTACTTCTCACTCCTGGCCGTGGGGCTGGATGTCATCCTGAACCCGATGCTGATCATCGGCGTCGGACCGTTCCCGAAGATGGGGATCGCCGGGTCGGCCACCTCCACCCTGATCTCCCAGACGTTCACCCTGGCGGTCATGCTGATCCACCTCTACCGCCAGCGCTCGATCCTGGTGATCCGGCCTTCGGAATGGCGCCTGCTGATCCCCGACTTCACGATCATCAAGGGCCTGGTGACCAAGGGTACGCCCATGGCGTTCCAGATGATGGTCATCAGCTTCGCCGCCGTGACCATGATGAGCTTCGTCAACCGCTACGGCGTCCACACCTCGGCCGCCTATGGGGCGGCGGCGCAGCTCTGGACCTATGTCCAGATGCCGGCCATGGCGCTGGGCGCGGCGGTCTCCTCCATGGCCGCCCAGAACGTCGGCGCGGGCCGGATGGACCGGGTCGAGCGGGTGGCGCGGGTCGGCGCCCTCTATGCGATCCTGTTCACCGGCGTGCCGATCCTGATCATCTACGGGGCCGACCCCTTCGTGCTCAGGGCCTTCCTGAAGGGCGCGAGCCCTTCCCTGCCCATCGCCGTCCACATCAACTCGATCGTGCTCTGGGGCTTCATCCCGTTCGGCGTGGCCTTCATCTTCTCAGGGATAGTGCGCGCCACGGGCGCGGTCTGGCCGCCGCTGCTCGCCATGATCATCTCGCTGTGGGGCGTGCGGGTCCCGATGGCCAGCCTGCTGGAGCCGCACTGGGGCGCCGACGCCATCTGGGTCTCGTTCCCGGTGGGCAGTTCCATGACCCTGCTCCTGGCCGGCGGCTATTTCCTGTGGGGCGGCTGGCGCAAGGCCCGCATGCTCGACATGACCCCCAGCGCGGATGCGCCTGACACCGGCCTTGGCCAGCCGATGATGGACGAGAGCGAAGCCATCACCGACGAGGAGAGCTTCGAGATCAGGCGCGACTCTCGAGCAGCGCCGAATAGACCAAAGTCCGAAGCTCCCGCCGAATAGGGTAGGTCGATGACGGCAGGAGCTGGGTCATGAACACTGCGGTGACCTTCTCCACCGGATCGACCCAGAAGGCCGTCGAGGCCGCGCCGCCCCAATAGAACTCGCCCATCGAGCACGGGATCAGCGTCTTGGGCGGGTCGAACACCACCGCGAAGCCGAGGCCGAAGCCGACGCCCTCGTTGGTGGCCTCCGAGAACAGCGAGCGCGACATCTCGGTCAGGTCGCGGCCGCCCGGAAGGTGGTTGGACGCCATCAGCCGGATGGTCATGGGCGACAGGATCCGCACTCCGTCGAGCTCGCCGCCGTTCACCAGCATGTTGGCGAACCGCAGGTAGTCGGCCGCCGTCGAGATCAGGCCGCCGCCGCCCGACTCCAGGGCCGGCGGCTTGAGGTAGGGGCTCGTCGTCGGATCGTCCTGCAGCTTCAGCCCGCCCTGCGGGGTGGCGTTGTAACAGGCCGCGAACCGCGCCCGCTGGTCCTCGCGGACGAAGAAGCCGGTGTCGGTCATCTTCAGCGGATCGAAGATGCGCTCCTGCAGCACGGCGCTCAGCGGCATGCCGGCCAACTTCTGGACCAGGTAGCCCACCACGTCCGTCGAGACGGAATAGTTCCAGGCCTCGCCCGGCGAGAACTCCAACGGCAGGTCGGCGAGCTGCGCGATCATCCCCTCCAGGTCGGTGTCGCCATGCGCCTCGGAGAGCTTCAGCTTGCGGTAGGCGGCGTCGACATTGGTGCGGTTCTGGAAGCCGTAGGTGAGCCCCGAGGTGTGGCGCAGCAGATCGACCACCTGCATCGGTCGGGCCGTGGGCTGGGTCAGATAGGGACCCAGGCCCGCCGAATAGACAGCCAGGTTTTTCCACGCGGGAATGTGCCTGGCCACCGGATCGTCCAGCGCGATCAGGCCTTCTTCGACCAGCGTCATCAGGGCCACGCAGGCCACCGGCTTGGTCATGGAATAGATGCGGAAAACCGTGTCCGCGGTGAGCGCGGTTCCCCGCTCCACATCGCGGCTTCCGACCACGGTTTCGTGGATCGTCTCGCCGTCGCGGGCGAGCAGGAACTGGGCGCCGGGCATCCGGCCGGCCCCGACGTATTTCGCCCGCAGATGCTCGTCGATGCGCGCCAGCCGCGCGGTGGAGAACCCCTGGGACCTGGCCTTGCTCATCCGAATTCCTCCGTCGCCGCCGTCCCTTTTGCCCTTGCCTTCCGCGCGGTCGCAAGCGCCGACTTGGGCCTGAGAGGAGACCCTCCATGCAGACCGTCAGCCCCAACACTGTCAGCACCGAGACCCGCGGCCGCACCCTCATCGTCACCATCGAACGGCCGCAGGCGCGCAACGCCGTCGATGGGCCCACCGCCCAGCAGCTCTACGACGCCTTCAAGGCCTTCGACGCCGACGAGGGCCTGGACGTGGCGGTCCTGCAGGGGCGGGGCGGGGCCTTCTGCGCCGGCGCAGACCTTAAGGGCGTCGCCGAGGGCCGGGGCAATCCGGTGCGCCGCGAGGGCGACCTTGGCCCCATGGGCTGCACGCGGCTGGCGCTCTCAAAGCCGGTGATCGCCGCGGTGGAGGGCCATGCGGTGGCGGGCGGCCTGGAGGTGGCCTGCTGGGCCGACCTCAGGGTGGCGGCCGAGGGCGCGGTCTTCGGCGTCTTCTGCCGGCGTTTCGGCGTGCCGCTGATCGACCTCGGCACCGTACGCCTGCCGCGCCTCATCGGGGCGTCGCGGGCCATGGACCTGATCCTCACCGGCCGCCCGGTGGAGGCGAAGGAGGCCTATGACATCGGCCTCGCCAACTACCTGGCGCCGAAGGGCGGGGCGCTCGACAAGGCGCTGGAGATCGCCGCCCAGCTCTCAGCCTTCCCGCAGCTCTGCATGAGGAACGACCGCCTCTCGGCCATCGGCCAATGGTCGCTGAACTGGGACCAGGCCACCGCCGCCGAGGTCGCGCTCGGCATGGAGGTCCTGCGCTCCGGCGCTTCCCAGGAAGGCGCCGCCCGCTTCGCCGCCGGCGAGGGGCGCGGGGGGAAATTCTGAGGCCGCCTCCCCCTCGGCTTCGCCGGGGAGAGGAGTTCCCGTTGCGTAAGTCGAACAGGCGTTTGATAATGATCTGACGCTCAAAACATACCGAGAATTCCAAGAACGCAGCGCTAGGGAGACGGCCATGGCTTGGGACTTCGAGACCGATCCGGAATTCCAGAAGAAGCTCGACTGGATCGAGGAGTTCATGGCCGAGGAGGTCGAGCCGCTCTCCTATCTGGGCATGGCCGTCCATGGCCCGATCGGCCGCGAGAAGTTCATCAAGCCACTGCAGCAGAAGGTGAGGGACCAGGGCCTCTGGGCCTGCCACCTGGGCCCCGAGTTGGGCGGCCAGGGCTATGGCCAGCTCAAGCTCGGCCTGATGAACGAGAAGCTGGGCCGCAACGGCCTGGCCCCCACGGTCTTCGGCTGCCAGGCGCCGGATAGCGGCAACGCCGAGATCATCGCCCACTATGGCACCGAGGCCCAGAAGGAGCGCTATCTCTGGCCGCTCTTGAACGGCGATATCCGCTCGGCCTTTTCCATGTCCGAACCCACCGGCGGTTCCGATCCGCTGACCTTCACCACGCACGCCGTGCTGGACGGCGACGAGTGGCTGATCAACGGCGAGAAATGGTTCTCCACCAACGCCCGCTTCGCCAAGGTGCTGGTGCTCTACGCGGTCACCGATCCGGAGGCCAAGGACCCCTATCGGCGCACCTCGATCTTCCTGGTTCCCACCGACACGCCCGGCGTGGAGATCGTGCGCAACGTGGCCGTGGGCGGAGGCGGCGAGATCGGCGGCGGCACGGAGGGCTATGTCCGGTACACCAACGTGCGCCTGCCCTATGACGCCCTGCTGGGCGACCGCGGCGCGGCTTTCGTGATCGCCCAGGTGCGCCTGGGGGGCGGGCGCGTGCACCACGCCATGCGCACGGTGGGCGCCTGCAAGAACGCGCTCGACCTGATGTGCAAGCGCGCGGTCTCCCGCAAGACCCGCGACGGTCAGCTCTCCGACCTGCAGATGGTCCAGGCCGATATCGCCGACAGCTGGATCCAGCTGGAAAGCTTCCGCCTGATGGTGTTGCGCACCGCCTGGCTGATCGACAAGCACCAGGACTACCAGCTGGTCCGCAAGGACATCGCCGCGATCAAGGTGATGATGCCCAAGGTCTATAACGACATCGCCACCAAGGCCGCCCACCTGCACGGCGCGTTGGGCGTCTCCAACGAGATGCCCTTCATGCACATGGTGACGAGCTCGCTGGTCATGGGCATCGCCGACGGCCCCACCGAGGTGCACAAGGTCACGCTCGCCAAACAGGTCCTCAAGGACTACCGCCCCGACAACGAGCTCTTCCCCGCCTACCACATCCCCAAGCTGCGCGAGGCGGCCCAGGAGAAGTACGCCAAGGAGCTGGGCGAGATGAAGGAGGCCTACGCCGCCCGCAAGGACAAGGCGCCGGCTTAGGTCACGAATTCCCCTCAAGGGCCGTCATGGCCGGGCTTGTCCCGGCCATCCATACGCGCCGGGCTTCGGGCGAGGGGTTGAGAAGCTCAGCTTCGAAAATGCGAAACTCTGTGTTTATGGATGGCCGGGACAAGCCCGGCCATGACGATCAGTTGGTATGTGGCGCGGTAGATCGGAGCAGTTGAACGTGTCTGACGAAGCCTGGCCCGTGATGTCGATCGCCGAAGCCCATGCGCGGCTGACGGCGCCCGGCGAGCGGTTCGAGATCGCCGAGATGCCGATCCGCGGGATCATGACCCGGGTCTGGAAGAACGCCCCGCCGACGCTGCGCGACGTCTTCCTCAACAGCCGCCAGTTCCCCGACCGCGAATTCCTGGTCTACGACGCCGACCGCGCGACCTACGAGGCCTTCGCCCGCGCCACGCTCACGCTCGCCCGCCGGCTGCAGGCCGATGGGGTGAAGAAGGGCGACCGGGTCGCGGTGATCATGCGCAACCTGCCGGAATGGCCGGTGGCCTTCTTCGCCGGCATCCTGGCCGGCGCCATCGTCACCCCGCTGAACGCCTGGTGGACGGGGCCGGAGCTGGAGTACGGCCTGGCCGATTCCGGGACCAAGGTGGCCATCGTCGATGACGAGCGGCTGGGCCGGGTTTCCGACTACCTGGACGGCCTGGGCGACCTGCAGCGCGTCTACGTTTCGAGAGCGACCGAACCGTTGTCGCATCCAAAGCTCGCCGCCCTGGAAGACGTCATCGGCCCGGTGAACGGCTGGGGCGCGCTCCCCGAGCTGCCGCTGCCCGACGTCGAGATGGACCCGGAAGACGACGCCACCATCCTCTACACTTCCGGCACCACCGGTAAGCCCAAGGGGGCGATCGGCACCCACCGCAACATGACCTCCAACATCGGCGCCGGCGGCATCTCGGCGACCCGCAACTTCCTGCGCGCCGGCCAGCCCCTGCCGGAGAGCGATCCACACAAGCTGCCGCAGCGGGTGACGCTGCTGGTGGTGCCCTTCTTCCATGCCACGGGCCTCTCGGCGACGCTGGGTCCCACCATGAACGCCGGCGGCAAGATCGTGCTCATGCGCCGCTGGGACGCCGAGCCCGCCATGCGGCTGATCGAGCGGGAAAAAGTCTCCTCGACCGGGGGCGTGCCCACCATCGCCTGGCAGCTGATCGAGCATCCGGCGCGGGTGAAGTACGACCTCTCCTCCCTGGTCGCCGTGACCTACGGCGGCGCGCCCTCGGCCCCTGAGCTGGTCCGCAAGATCGCCGAGACCTTCCCCGGGTCCCAGCCCGGCAACGGCTGGGGGATGACCGAGACCACGGCGACCTTCACCTCGCACCTGGGCCGCGACTACGAGAACCTCCCCGACAGCGCCGGCCCCGCGGCCCCGGTCGGCGAGATGCAGATCCGCGATCCGGCCGACGGCGTCACGATCCTGCCCGCCGGCGCGGTGGGCGAGCTCTGGTGCAAGGGGCCGCAGGTGGTGAAGGGCTACTGGAACAAGCCCGAGGCCACGGCCGAGACCTTCGTCGACGGCTGGCTGCGCACCGGCGA
>PLEH01000058.1 GCA_003136395.1 Phenylobacterium sp. | reverse complement strand
TGGCCGAGCAGGCGCCCTTGAGGGCCAAGGCCTCGGCGACCCGCTCGGCCACGGCTTCATGGAAGCCGGCGAGCTCAAGGGCGCGATCGAGAAGAGCTTGGCCGTCTGCGCCAGGGTCGTGAACTATGGCGACAACCGGGTCCATGGGCGGCGCCTAGTCGGGCAGGACGGTGAGGCGCACCCGCAGGACAAGGTCGTCGAAGCCGGTGACAGCGACATTGGCCAGGTAGCGGCCGCCGGCTTCGAAGGCGCCCGGGTCGATCGTCGCAAGCACTTTGATCAGCTTCTCGCCGCCCGCCGCCAGGGTGAACTTCGCCGGTTTGACGATGACGGTCGCGGAAGTCTCGCCCGCCGGTCCGGTGAAGTTCGTGGTGACGAAGGTCAGGGGCGCGGGTTGATCGCGGGGGTTGGTCAGCAGGAACTCGGCCGAGGCGGTTCCGCCGACCGGGCCGGACATCTCCAAGTCCTGGATCGGCGGTCGGCCCGAGGGTGCGGTCTCGACCTTTCCGCCCGCCTTCCGGACCAAGGCGGTGGCGAAGTCCGTCGCCAGGCTGACGGCGTCGGCGGGGTAGCGCACGGCCTCCTCGGCGACGAGCTTGGCGTAGGCCCCCGCCGCCGATGCGCTGGTCGAGCGACCCGAGCCATAGTCGGCCAGGATGCGGCCATAGGCCTGCACGGCCGCCAGCCGCTGGGTCGCCCAGCGGCGCGCCAGATCGGCGCTGATCGCACCCAGGGAATTGTTCTCAGTCGAGGTCGGCATGTCAGCAGCAACCACGGTCGCAATCCACGACATAGGCGTCGCAGTCGCGCGGCAGGATTGCGACGGCGATGCGGACCGAGCGGAGGTCGCAGCCCTTGATCCGCAGATCGGCGTACGAGACTAGGCAACGATCGACGTCGGGGAGCTGGAGTCCTTCGGCGATCCCCCGCCGAATGACGGTGTCGGCGGGCGCGGCGTTCTCCGTGGCCGAAGCCTTGCCCTGGGCCTCCTTGCCGATCGTCTTGCCGGAGAGGGTTTTTCCCGGCGTGTTCTGCGCCGGCGCGGTCGTGGCCTTCTCCGTGGCGATGGTGATCATCAGCACCACCTCCGCCTGGCCGCACGGGGCCAGCTTGAACGCGGTGTCGCCGGCGATTTCGGCGCGCACCTGTACGGTGTCACTCACCTTGGTCCAGCTGGACAGCTCCACCTCGATGTCCCGCTCGCGGCGCCAGCGGTTCTCGATGATCACGGGGACGACCCGGCGTTCCAGGACCCGCGCCTCGATCACCAGGTCGGCGTCGGAGACGCAGCAGCGGCAACTGCAGGAATCCGGCGCGCAGACCGGGCACCCGCAGCTGGACTTCGCGGACTTTGACGGACGGACGAGGTCGGCGACGCCGGAGTTCCAGCCGTCCAGGCCGGTGCGCCAGCTGTCGTAGGCGTCGGCCCACGGCTGCAGCGCCTGCTGGGCGAGCTTGTTGAGGTCGATCCTGTTCAGGTCAAATTGGGGGGCGGTCCGCCGGGAAAGGGTGGCCTGGATCATGCCGGTGCTCCTGTGGTCTTGCCCACCAGCGGCGCCAGACCTGGCGGTTTGGCGGCGGTGACGATGACGATGTGCAGATCGGTCGCGTAGACGGGCGCGAAACAGTGGTAGCGCGCCGACGGCGAGAGGGTCTTGGGCAGCTTCAGCGACACCTGCGCGACGAGGCTCGCGCCCGCCGCGAGAGGCGCAGTCCCGCCCGCCATGGCGAGCTCGATGAGGCCGAAGGGGATCAGGACCGGCGTGGGGTCGCGTCCGATCAACTTATCGAAGATCGCCGCCAGAGGATTTTCGCCCTGGCTCTCGCCCTCCAGGCGATCGGGCGCCACAGGCGCTTCCTCTGCAAGCGGATAGTGGCCGGTCACGTCGATCGTCAGCGGCACGTTGCCCCGGTTCTCGAACGCCACGGTCACGCTCGGCTCCAGGCCCTGGGCTGCGTCCACGACCAGGGGCGCCGGCCGCACCTCCAGCCTCACGTCCGGCAGGACGTCGATCGTCACGGGGCGGACCAGGGCGCCGAACTTGATCTCCCCCTCGTATCGTCCGGGCGGCGTCGCGGGGTCGAGGCGCAGGCGCAACTGGGTGCGCCCGACTCCGTGGCCGACGACGCTCATCTGGACCGGAATGGGCTCGAGCCGCAGCGGCGGCCCCTTGCCCGCGAGACGCACCTCGGCCAGCGAGGCCTCCGCGAGATGGACCGTCTCGGTGGACCCGTTGCGGACGGCCAGCGGAATGCGCAGCGCAGCAGCCGAACCGGACAGGGCGAGGGTTCGGTCCGCGGGCCAATCGACGAGGTCGAGCGCGCCCATGTCGGCTAGCCGCCCAGCCTGACGACGAAGGGCGGGCGGCCCCCGGGTTGGGACGGTTCCGAGCGATGCGGTTCCGCCCTATGTGGCTCGGGATGACCGCGGCCGTCGCCGTGCGGCCACGGCGCGTGTGTCGAGGCGCTGACAATGTGCGGCGGTCGCGGCAGGTCCCCAACCATGACGCGGGCCTCACCGTCGAGGGTGAGCCCGAACACCTCGACGCCGAACAGTGTCAGGCCGATACGCTGGCGGTTGGGCAGGCAGACCAGCGTCGGCGGCAGCGGGCCGAGAGACAGCCGGAGGCACTGATCCACGACGACAGGCTGCAGGTCGATGGCCGCCTTGGCCTCGGTCTTGATGGGCTCGGGGATCGAGAAGGCCAGCTTGCCGTCGGTCTTCACCGTATCCGGCACCGAAAGGGTGAGCGCCGATTTGGTCTCTATCGGCTGGGTGACGGCGAACTTGGAGTCGACCTTGATGTTGTCCAGTCCAGTCACCGCCAAGGTGACCGGACCGCTGTTCACGGTGATCGGATCGTAGAGGATTTCGACGTCGGCCACGATCGGTCTCCCTCAAGCGAGAGCGAAGCTATCGCACAAGGAAGGGCCGGGCAACTTCCGGTAGTGTCGATCTGTACTTTACCAGTTCTAGATGTACGGCCAAGCTTGTTGGCGCGCGGTCCTGACCAAGTCGCGGTTTGATTGACGATCAATCCGCCCGCTTCCTCGCGACCACCGGAGACAAGTCGCGGACCGACTGCCCGCACCGCCACTCGGTCTGGGCTACCGGTCTCGTGCTGAAGACCATTCCCTGAACCCGTACTGGCGCAGCAGCGGCGCCCCGGTCATTGCGGATCGCCGGCGCCCGGGTTGGCGTCCGATATGGACGTCCACATCGCGACCTTGGTGAGTAGCTCCGTCGGATCGATGGGCTTCGAGATGTGATCGTTCATGCCGGCGTCTCGACAGCTGTCCGTCTGGACTTCGAAGACGTTGGCGCTGAAGGCGAGGATCGGCGTGGTCCGGTTCAGGTCGCTGGAGGCGCGAATGGCGCGCGTGGCGGCCATCCCGTCCAGACCGGGCATCTGCAGATCCATCAAGATCAGGTCGAAGGGCTGGTCCATGGCGGTGTCCACGGCCGACTGGCCGTCGATGGCCTCCACCAGGACATGACCGAACTGCGCGAGCATGGCGCTGACCAGTTCCCGATTCACCGCCACATCGTCGACGATCAAGATGCGTTTGGCGGGGGATTCAGCGTCGGAGGCCTTATCCACCTCGATCGTCTTCGCCGCCAGTTCGCCCTGCGGAGCGGCAAGGGTGAACCAGAATCTCGACCCGACGCCCTCCTGGCTTTCGACGCCGACGGACCCGCCCATCATCTCGGTGAGGCTCTTGGAAATCGCCAGCCCGAGTCCGGAGCCGCCGTACGCACGGCTGATCGAGCCGTCAGCCTGCGAAAACCGCTGGAACAGGACCTCGAGCTTCTCCGGGGCGATGCCGACGCCGCTGTCCGCGACCTCGATCCGCAGGCAGCCGAGTTCGTAGCTGACCCCGACCACGACCTCGCCACTGGTCGTAAACTTGATGGCGTTGCTGAGGAGGTTGAGCAGCACCTGCCGCACGCGCGAGCTGTCGGCGACGACGACCGCGGGAAGCGCGCCCCGCTCCTCGCATTTCAGGACCAGGTCCTTGGCGGCGGCCTGGGCGCCCATCAGGTCCATGGTCTCGGCCACGAAGGCGCGGGGGTCGAAAGGCTGCGGATCGAGGACGATCTGGCCCGCCTCGATCTTGGAGAAATCCAGTACATCATTGACCACCGACAGCAGGCTCTGGCTGGCCGTGACGATGCGGTCCGTGAACTTGCTGGCCGCCGGCGACAGGTCCGGCTGGTCCGCCAGCAGGCCGGCGAAGCCGATGATGCCCGTGAGCGGGGTGCGGATTTCATGGCTCATGTTGGCCAGGAACTCGCTCTTGGACCGGTTTGCCGCCTCGGCGTCGTCGCGCTTGGCCCTTAGTTCGGCCTCCATCGCCTTGCGCTGCGTGACGTCCCGCATTTGCGACACCAGACCGGTCGGCTCACCGTTGGCGTCGTGGGTCAGGGACGAGTAGCCCTCGAGCCAAAGCGACGTCCCGTCCTTGCAGGTGACCCGATACTCGCTGCGGTCGCTCTCTATCCGGGGACTGCCCGCATAGAGGTCGGCGGTGCGTTCGTCGCTGTGCTCGTAGGAATCGGGGTGCAGGAAGTCCCTGGCCGGGCGGCCGACGAACTCGTCCTCCGTGAAGCCGAGCTTCCGGCATGAGGGCGAGATGTAGAGGATCACGCCCATCCGGTCGGTTTGCAGGATGATGTCGCTGGAGCCTTCGGCAAGCATGCGGAAGCGCGCCTCGCTCGCCCGCAGCGCGTCTTCTGCGGCGCGGCGCTCCGTGACATCGCGCAACGCTGAGATGACGCCTACGACCGTACCGGAGTCGCCGAACACCGGAGAAGGACTCCCCTCCATCCACCGGTATTCGCCGTTGGCGCAGCGCAGGCGCCCCACACTCCGCACATTCCCTGCTGGCTGTGCCTCGGTTCCGGCCAACGCCGCCAGCTGACGACCGGTACTGGCGTCCACGTCATCGGGATGGATGAAATCGGATACCTTGCGACCGATCATCTCCTCAGGCTCGTAGCCGATGCGCCGGACTGAAGGCGAAGCGTATTCGATCACCCGCTGGACGTTGAATCGCACGACCAGGTCGGTCGCCTTGTCGGCGAGCAAGCGGAAGCGCGCCTCGCTCTCGGCCAGCGCCTCAGCCATTGCCTCACGCGCGGTCACGTCGCGCAGCACGGTGACAACCCCCGCAATGGCCCCTGTCTCATCGCGATAGGGAACCCCGGCCCCCTCGAGCCAGGCCCATTCTCCGTCTCCGCGGCGGGCCCTTACCCTTGGCGACACCGACCTGTCGATCGACCGCCCCTCGGCCAACGCCTGTCGGGTCGCAAGGGCCCCCGCCTGGTCGTCGGGGTGGGTGAAATCCGCCATTTTGAGGCCGACAAGCTCGTCGGGGTCATAGCCGAACGCGCGCGTGGAGGGCGACGCATAGGTAA
Organism: Phenylobacterium sp.; assembly: GCA_003136395.1. Taxonomy (GTDB): domain Bacteria; phylum Pseudomonadota; class Alphaproteobacteria; order Caulobacterales; family Caulobacteraceae; genus Phenylobacterium. The sequence goes on along the minus strand of PLEH01000058.1, from coordinate 6,073 downwards.
TCGTTCCGGCCACGTCGTACTTGATGATCAGGTCAGTCGTGTGCTCGGCGATCTGGCGATAGCTGAGTTCGCTCTCCGCGAGCCGGGCCTCGGCGGTGCGGCGCGCCTGCAAGGTCGAGGCGAACCCCAGCGCCATGGCGGCGGTCACGGACAGAAACACCTGCAGGGTCGTGACTTCGTGGGCAAGTGAGGCCCCTGCGAGACCGGCGAACTGGGGACCAAAGGTGGCGAAACCGAGCACCTCAAGCGCGCCAAATAGCGCCCCGATCGCCGCGCCGGTAACACCCAGTTCCCAGGCCGGAATCATGAAGGCGATGAAGATAAGGGCCCTCAGTCCCACGGCATCGGTCAAGCACACCGCGGCGATCAAACCGAACTGAGCGGCGAACGCCGAAAGGGTGCGCAGGCGCCGCCTCCTCGAAACCAACGCTTTCAGTTCGGCTGCACCCGTGGCCAGAATGGCCGGCGCCACAGTCACCAGCCCTAGGACATCGGCCAGGACCCACACCTGGAAGCTCTGCGTCAGTTCTTCCCGGCCGATCCGCGACAGGAACAAGGTCGCAAGGGCGCCCGACAGCAGGGGCGCCAGCAGGCATGCCATCCCGAAGGCGATGAGATCGCGACGCCGGGAGGCGTTGAACTCAGGTCCAACGACGCGGCGAACGACGCCGCTGCGACGAGGCACTCAAGGGCGTTGCACAGGGACAGGCCGATCGGCGCCAGCCATTCAGCGTGACCGGCGAGCGCTCCGGCGGTCACGCCGCCCGCGACATTGGCGAGGAAGGCTGCGAACTGGATCGCCGGCCAGCTCCGGACAGGCCGCCTCAGCAGAGCCGCGACCACCACGGCGTTGACTGGCCAGATCGAAGCGACGCCTCCGATGCCCCTGGTGAACGAGACGGCGACGCAGGCCACCGCCCAAATGCCGATCGCGAAGCCGACGAGCTCGATAATCGCCTTGAGGCCTGGGGCTCCGGATCCCCCGCCTCGCCCAGGCGCGCCGGACAGGCCAGGAGCGTCTGCCCGGGCATCTGGCAAGGTGGCCAAGACCTGTTCAAACCCGTCGTTGGTGGGGGAGAGTCTCAGCAGCATTGGCTGGGCTACCTATGATCACGCAATCCGCCCCATTGAGACGGGCCACATATTTCGGAAGAACGAAAATTCCGGCGATTGCTGAAGAATCGTCATGATCTAGATCAGCCGCCGTTTGACACGCCTGATCCGAGGACGTCTCGACCTCCGACCGCCCGCACCGCCACGTCCTTCGGAAAGTTGCGTGAGATCAGCCGCGCTGGATGGGTTTGACAGAGCGGTTTGACACTGTTTGTTCGCGTGTTGTGCGAGGGGAGCGAACGCCGGTGACTGAGCGCAGGACCTTCGACCTCGTTACCCGCATCCTGCTCGCCGCCGCTGTCCTGGCTGGTGGCCTCTCGGGGGCGTCGGCAAGTGGTGAGCCTGCGCCTGGAAAAGCCCGACCTTCCGCCGCGGCCGATGGCGGAAAACGCCAGGCTGTGCAGCAATACCTTGCAGATGCCCAGGCGGCCTTCTCGGCTGGAAATCCAGGGTCGGCGATTGCGCTCGCCCAAGAGGGGTTTGGACTGGCGCAGACCGCCCTTGGCGCGGCCGACGTGGACACCAACCGTCTTGCGGAAACGCTGGCGAGACTCCTCTACCGGCAGGGACAAGCCGCCAAATCGGAAGCTCTCTTCGACCGGGTTCTTGAGTGGAACAAACGGGTGCTGGGCGAGGATAACCTCGAGACGCTGGCGTCGGCGACCGACCTCGCCCTTGTACTGTCCGATGAAGTAAAATTCGAGAAGGCCGAGTCTCTTTATCATTGGATAATACGTGAATATTCGAAGAAATATGGACTTGAGAGTGAAGTTACCCTAGGCGCCATGGGTAATATTTCAAATTTATATAGAAATTCTGGAAGATTCGAGGAGGCAGAGAATTTATCAAATAGAGTTGTCTCTACAGCTAAGCGCAAGTTCAAGGACGATGACTATCTAAATATAACCGCAAAATTGAACTTGGGATTGCTGTATCAACTAGAGGGGCGATACGCCGAAGCGGAAGTCATTTCGATGGAGGTGCTCACTGAACGAGAGAGAAGCCTTGGTCTGGGAGATAGAGACACCATACTCGCGCTGAATAATCTGGCGTCCCTGTACGAGAGCGAGGGGCGATACGACCAAGCCGCCGCCGTGTTTCGGCGCGCCGTCGACGCCGCCGACCGGGCGTTTGGCAAGAACAACGGATATTCACCCGTCCTTTCAGCGAACCTGGCGGCCGCCTACTTGAATTTGGGGGACGTCGAAAGGGCGCAGCGGATGCTCACTGAGCTCGTCCGAACTCGAGAGGCGGAGTTTGGAAGCGACAGCGAGCTTACGCTGGCGGCCAAGAACAATCTGGCGAACGCGCTCGACCAGGCCGGAAGACACGCTGATGCGGAAACGCTCTATCGGGCCGTCATGCAGGGGCGCAGCCAACGCCTTGGCCCCCAGCATCCCCTGACATTGGAGGCTTCGCAAAATCTGGCGCTCGCGATTGCGGAGCAAGGCAGATTTGAGGAGGCGCAGGGACAGTATGCGACCCTTGTCGAGGGGACTAGTCGAACCCTGGGACCCCAGCATCCGTTCACGATCGCCGCGCTCTCGGCCGCGACCACGAACGAATTGAAAAGCCCACGCTTGGCGGGCGCCGCGGTCGCCGATGCCCGCCTGCTGGTTTCCGCGATCAGGAACCGCCGTGCGAGGGCGGCGCCATCCCCGGTCTCCGAAGCGCAGGGCGCGCGCGAGCAGAGGAAGCACTCCGGCGATTTTGTTCTGCTGGCGGACGCCGCCTGGGTCGCCGCGGGCCAGGGCCGCAAGCCGACCGACAGGTTCAATTCAGAGGTCTTTGCGTCGCTTCAGGATGCCGTCACAGGGACCGCCGGCTCTGCGATCGCGCGCGCATCGGCGCGCAGCGTCGCAGCCAGCAGGTCGAAGGATCTGGAAACCCTGGTTCGCAGGCGACAGGACCTTTCCGACCAATGGACGGCGAGTGAAGCCCTGTTTGCGAACGCGGCGGGAACCCCGGGCGAGGATGGACGGTCGAGACGTGAGACGCTCGCCGCCGACGCACAGCGCCGCGGAGCGGAAATGGATCACATCGACGCGCGGTTGCGTGTCGAATTTCCAGACTATTTTGCGTTCGTGCGTCCTGCCCCGTTGAGCATCGCCGCGACACAAAAGCTGCTTGGCCCCGATGAGGCGATCCTGCTCGTCATGCCTTCCGAATTCGGCGCTCATGTCGTCGCTGTCAGCCGCGACAGCTTCAAATGGGTGCGCTCCGACTGGACCCAGACCAAGGTCGCGGCGGTCGTGCGGCGTCTTCTTTGGGATGTCGGGGCCGACGTCGGGGTCGACGCTGCGACCGCAGCGCAGTGGCAGGCGCAAGGCGGCCCGGGTTCCCCCTTCGATCGCGGCGACGCCTATGCGTTGCACCAGCAGCTCATCGCGCCGGTGGCGAAGGTGCTGGCCGGAAAGCGGCATGTGTTCATTGTCTCGGGAGGGGTTCTCTCGAGCCTGCCGTTCGGCGTCCTGGTGACCGAACCTCCGGTGGGAGCCGATGGCGATCCCGCCGCACTCAGGGCGACCAAGTGGTTCGCCGACGCCCATGCCCTGATCGTCATCCCATCGATCCAGTCCCTTCAGGCTCTGCGAGGCGCGGCGAAGCGGACCGGTGGAGACCTCGCGCCAACCGAGTTCGCGGGCTATGGCGATCCAGTGCTCGACGGCCGGGCGCAGGGCCGCGGCGCGCGCTTGGCCGCGGCCGGCAGGACCGCCCGTTCGGCGTTCGCTCCCGGTGTCACGCGCACCGGGGCCGGCAGGGTTGATGTCAACCAGCTCAGATTGCTCCATCGACTCCCCCGAACCGCGATCGAACTCGAAGCGATGCGCCAGGCGCTCGGCGCGCCGCCATCGTCGCTGCATTTGGGCGTCCAGGCGACTGAGGGCGCGTTCAAGACGGCGGACCTGTCGCATACGCGCATCCTGGCGTTGGCCACCCACGGCCTGATGGCGGGTGAACTTCGGGGTGCGGCCGAGCCGGGACTGGTGTTCACGCCTCCCGTCAGCCCGACAGATGAGGATGACGGCTTTCTCACGGCCTCCGAGGTCGCGACGCTCAAGCTGGACGCAGACTGGGTCATACTGTCGGCCTGCAACACGGCGGCCGGAGACGGAAGCGAAGGGGCGCCTGGCCTGTCTGGCCTGGCCCGCGCTTTCTTCTTCGCCGGCGCCAGGAACCTGCTGGTCTCGCACTGGCCGGTGCGCGATGACGTGGCCTCGCGCATCACGGTCGACGCTATCCGCCGCCGACAGTCCGACCCCCGCCTTTCACGGGCCGAGGCCGTGCAGCAGGCTATGCGAGATATCCGCAACGACGCCAGCCACGACACCGCCGGCGACAGCTGGGCTCACCCCAACGCTTGGGCGGCGTTCAGCCTCATCGGCGATGGTGCGAGATAGGCGCGGCCGACTGACCGACCGCGTTCAGCGCCTGCGCGGCGAGGGGTCGTGGATGACGCGGCGGCGACAGGGGGCGCACGCGGGGCTAGACTGACGCTACGGCCATGGCCGATGGTGCGCCCCAGCAACGACAGCTCCAGCCAGGAAATCCCCATGCCCGAAGCCCTCATCATCGACGCCGTCCGCACGCCCCGCGGCATCGGCAAGGTCGGCAAGGGCGCGCTGGCCGACTTCCATCCGCAGCGCCTCGGCGCGACCGTGCTGAAGGCCCTGGCCGAGCGGAACAACCTGAACACCGCCGAGGTGGACGACATCATCTGGGGCACCTCCAGCCAGCGCGGCAAGCAGGGCGGCGACATGGGCCGCATGTCCGCCCTCGACGCCGGCTATGATGTGCGCGCCAGCGGCGTCACCCTCGACCGCTACTGCGGCTCGGGCATCACGGCCGTCAACCTGGCGGCCGCCCAGATCATGTCGGGCATGGAAGACCTGATGATCGGCGGCGGCACCGAGATGATGTCGTACACGGCCGCCTCCGCGCCGAAACCGGATCCCGAAGCCGGCCCGATGCTGATGGACTCAGGCAATCTGCATCTGCGCGCCCAGCATCCGCAGTCGCACCAGGGCGTCTGCGCCGACGCCATCGCCACCATGGAGGGCATCTCGCGCGAGGCGCTGGACGAGCTGGCCCTGGTCAGCCAGCAGCGGGCGGACCACGCGATCCGGAACGGCCATTTCGACAAGTCGCTGACGCCGGTCTATCGCGACGACGGCTCCGTCGCCCTCGACCATGAGGAATTCCCGCGGCCGCAGACCACCCTGGAGGGCCTCGCTGCCCTGAAGCCGGCCTTCGAGGCCATGGCCAACTTCCCGCTGGACGCTGAGGGCATGACCTTCGCGGGCCTGATCAATCGGGTCTACCCGGACCTTAAGATCCAGCACTTCCACCATGCCGGCAATTCCTCCGGCGTCGTGGACGGCTCCGGCGCCGTGCTGCTGGCCTCGCCGGACTACGCCGCCAAGCACGGCCTGAAAGCCCGCGCCCGGGTGGTCGCCATGGCCAATATGGGCGACAGCCCAACCCTGATGCTCAACGCCCCCGTACCGGCCGCCCACAAGGTGCTGGCCAAGGCCGGTTTGACCGTCGACGACATCGACCTGTGGGAGATCAACGAAGCCTTCGCGGTGGTCGCCGAGAAGTTCATCCGCGACCTCAAACTCGACCGCGAGAAGGTCAATGTGAACGGCGGGGCGATGGCGCTGGGCCATCCGATCGGCGCCACGGGCGCGATCCTGATCGGCACCCTCCTCGACGAGCTTGAACGGCGCGGCCTGAAGCGCGGCCTGGTCACCATGTGCGCCGCCGGCGGCATGGCGCCGGCCATCATCATCGAGCGGGTCTAGTGTCCCGATTCCGAAGTTCGCGAGAGCTTGCGGCAGGCGCCGGACGAACTTCGGAATCGACGAGGACACTAGCAAGTCTATGTTTCTAGTGTGCTTCTTTGGATTTGAAGTTCGCTCAGCGCTTGATCCCGGATGGGGCGAGCTTCAAATCCAGC
>PLEH01000319.1 GCA_003136395.1 Phenylobacterium sp. | reverse complement strand
CTCGGTCGAAAGCGGACATTGGCTAGGCGGCAGGTCGCCTGAACACGAGGCCAACGATCTGGCCGTTGTCGCCGAGGAGTATCCGCCACTCGAGCGACCCGTTTTCAAAAGCGACGAGGAAGATGTCGGCTCCGCCCGGGCCGACCGACTGGAAGGTCACCGATTTCAGCGGGCCAAGCTGGGCCAGGGCGGACTTTATCCCGTCGGCTTGCCGGCGCGTCGCCTCGGCGAGGGCTGGGGTCATTCGGCTGTAGTCTGGGGCGCCGCTCTGCAGTCCGCTTATGACGCGGCGCAAAGCCTCTTCCGTACCGGGCGAGGCGACCCTTGCCGCGATGTGTGCGGCCTTGGCGTTGGTCAGCCGCTCAGCCTCAGCCGCGTCAATCCGCTTAGCTAGTGGTTGCTGGCCGCCTTGCTTGATGACGACGCCGCTAACCCGGCCGTCCGCGCCGGTTTGGAAGGTCAACTCGATCTCAGCGGTCTTGGCGAAGAACTTGCCGCCGCCTTCGGGATAGAGCAGCAGATCCGGCTGGCCAGATATGTGCGAGACCAAGCCGGAACCGCGGATGTCCACCTTGGTCACCGCGAAGGGCGAGATCTCGTAGAACCCGGCATACCGCGTCAGGGCTTTCGGCGGTTCTGGCGCCTGCGGTGGATAGACCTTCGCACCGAGGCACAGACCAGCGAGATCGGCCGCCAGCTTGTCCGTGCTGGGCGTCCCCTGGTTGGCTAGGGCCACTGCCGTGACGTGCGTCTTTGGATAGCGCTGAAAGGAGGCCGTGAACCCGTTGACGCCGCCATTGTGCCAGATGCGATCCTGGCCCCACTTCTGGTCGATCACGAAGCCGAAGCCGTAGTGGTGGCCGTAGTCGGTGAACATCGCCTTCAGCGAATCCGGCTTCAGCGGACTTGCTGCGTAAAGCGCCCGATCCCACGTCAGGAAGTCGTCCACCGTCGAATAGAGGGAGCCAGCCGCGTAAGGAACGCTCATGTCTAGGAAGGGCGCGTTGCGCAAGATCCCGTCAGGCCCGCGCTGATAGCCGGGGACCCGACCCGGGATGACTGTATGGGTCTGATCATAGCCCGACCCGGCCATATTGAGCGGCCCGAAGACGTGCTTCTGCAGGTAATCGGCGTAGGTTTGGCCGGAGACCTTTTCGACCACGTAACCGAGCAGGATGTATCCGGAATTGTCGTAGGCGAACTTGCTGCCCGGCTCAAATTCGAGCGGCTTGTCGCGAGTGAGCTTGATCAACTCCTCCGGCGTGTGCGGCAGACGCGCCTCTCGGTCGAAAAAAGCCTGGCAGGGCGGTGTAGGTGGGGATGCCAGAGCTGTGTGTCAGCAGGTGGCGTAAGGTCACCTTCGACCACGCCGCCGGCGCATCGGCGTAGTATTTAGAGATCGGATCGTCGATCGACAGCTTGCCTGCCTCCTGCAACTGCAGGATCGCGGTGGCGGTGAACTGCTTGGTGATCGAGCCAATGCGGAACTTCATCTCCGGTTTCGCGGCCACGCCGAGTTCACGGTCGGCCAAGCCCACGCCCCGACGCAGAACTGGCTTGCCGTTCGCCGCCACCAGCACGGCGCCGGAGAACATGCCCGCCTGATCATAGGCCGCGATCGCGGACTGAGCCTCGCGCAGGAACGCTGGGTTGGGACAAGCCGCGCCTGCCGCCGAGGCAGTCTGTGCGCTCAACGTCGCGATGCCGACGATAAGGGCGATTTCCCCGCGCATGTCATCCCCCGATGCCGCTAGCCGTTGGGCGCAAGCATGCTCCGTCCACGACCGAGGGGCAACGATCGCACTTTCGCATCAAGTGACCTGCCCAAGGCAACGTCGCACGCGGCGCCTTGGGAGCGAAGCGACCCCGCTCTCGGCGTAAGGCTACGTATTGGCGTGGGTTGTCGAAGGTCCGCTATGGGTCGAAAGCGGACAAAGGCTCCGGGCCCGAAAGCGGACGTTCCTGAGCAACGCCTGAAAGCGGGTCCCCACGATGTCCGCAATTGGTGGATTGTATTGAAGAGCCCATTCGTAGCCCGCCCAGTTAGTAATTGGGCGCGGGCATTGTAGGGGATGAATAGGTCAAGAGGCCCCTGGCTGCGGAGCTGACAACCCAATTTAAATACTTCTGGCGCTTCTTAGCTACCGCTAGACGAGGCGAGTTCGTTATGGAAACCTTGAAGGTCCAGCTTCTGAACTCGGGTTTGTGGCGGGCCTATGAGCCTCCGGTTCAGCCTAAGGTCCGTCAGCCCGGCCCAACGGGATCGACACCTGCACCGGTGGCGCCGGACAGTGAGATTCGGCAGGAGCCTTCGTTCCCGATCGACATCAAGATCTAGCGCATAGCGTCGACCTCTGATCTCGGCGGCTCAAAGAGATGTCCGCAATGGGTCGAAAGGGGACCCTACCGTCAGGTCAGAGAGCGGACGTGCACACGTCAGCAGAACTTGAAGTGCCGACGTCAGCCTAGGTGGATGAGCGCGCCTACTTCCGCGCCGCCAGGATGTCGTCCAGGCGGGCCAGCGTGCCTTCGATCCGCTCCAGGTGCGGGTAGCGCAGCCCGCCGTGGTAATCGACCGTCACCACCTTGATCCGATCGGCAGTCTTCACGATCAGCTGCATCGGAGTCGAACTGGTTTTCGAGGCCTTGAGCTCGTCGGCCATTACCTCGTCGGAGTACGGCAGGCCGTTCACCGCGATCATCGTCATGCCGTCGGTCAACCCCGCCTTGAACGCCGGGCTGTCCCACTTGACGTTGGTCAGCACGCCTTCTTTGCCGACGGCGACGCCGAGCGAATAGGTGAAATCCTTGGATTTCCGGACCGCTTCCAGCGACTTCAGGACCACGTTGGGCTTGTCGTCAAAGACCAGCCGGTAGCCGCCGCGCTGCAGCCCATCCAGCGGGGCGCCCTTGCCGAGACTGTCCACCCGGGCATGCAGGAAGCCGGCCCAGTCATAGGGTTCGACGGCGTTCAGCGCCTTCACCAGTTCGTCGAAAGTGTAGGTGACCGGCGTGTAGCTGCCGTTGTCGATGCCGAAGAAGGCCTTGGCGAAGTCGTCGAGCGAGCGCTGGCCGTTCGAGCGCTCGCGGATCAGGGTGTCGGCGTCCAGCCAGATCAGCTCGCCGACGTTGTAATAGTCCTCGAACCGCGACCAGCTGATCCACGACATCGGCCGGCGCGGATTGATGATCTCGTCGTTGGTGGTGTCCTGCATCGGACGCCAGCTGGCGCCTGGCACATCGCCGTAGACCGCCGCGGTGAGCGCGATGGAGTCGCGCTCCTCGACCGCGGTCCGCAGGCCCGATCGTGCCGCCAGCACCTCGCCCCAGTACTGCGTCTGGCCCTCGTAAACCCAGAGCAGGGAGTTGCGCATGCGCACGTTGTAGTTGGGCGTCCACAGGTCCGCCGGGCGGCGGAACTTGCCGTTCCATGAGTGGGTGTATTCGTGTGGGAAGAGTGCGCGGTCCCACTGCGCGTCCTCGTATTTGGCGAAGTAGCCGGCGCCGACGCCGTCTTCGCTGGAGCGATGGTGCTCCAGCCCCTGCTGCAGGGTCAGGTCGCTGATCGAGAACAGGAAATCGTAGTGGTCGTAGTGGTGCGAGCCATAGAGCTTGTAGGCCTGCTGCACCAAGGTGCGGTGGGCGGCCAGTTGCTCGGGCTTCACCTCCAGCTCGCCGGGCTTGTCGGCGAAGACGTTCAGGTGGACTGGGACGGGCCCGCCCGGATCAAGGTCGAGCCGGGCGGCATACCTGCCCGCATAGACCGGGCTATCGATCAGCGTCTCCAGCGGCGTGCGCTTGAAGTGGACGGCCGGCCCGCCTTCGCTCTCGCGCTCCAGGGCGGTGGCGAGCGTCCAGCCCGCCGGCACGGTCAGCGATGCCTCCACCGGAATGTCCCGCGCGAAATAGCCCGCCGGGTAGAGCACCAGCGCGTTCCACTCCAGGGCCGCAATGGTGGAGGAAATCTCCGTGACGCCCACCTTTTCGCTCACCGGCGAGAGGTACTGGAAGCTCACCTCGATCTTGCCGACGCCCTTGGGCACGGCGACGTGGAAGGCGAAGACATTGGCCACGTCCCGCTTCCAGTCCAGCCGCGCGCCGCCGGCCGTGATCTCCAGGCCCGCGAGCTTGTCGATGGTACCTTCCGGGGCGTGGGTGCCGGGCAGCCATTCGGGATAGAGCAGCACCACATCGCCGCCGGCCGCGGGCGTGGGGAGGGTCTCTCGCACTTTGACGATCCGCCGGTCGGTGTCGGTGGCGTCGACCGTCAAGGTCAGCACGCCGGGGAAAGGCGCGTCGCGAGGTGCGGTGATGGGCGGCGTCGCCGGCAAGGCAACCGGACCTGGGCTCGCTAGTGCGCCGCCAGCCAGCAACGTGCCGGCGGCGGCGGTAAGAACAAGGGCGAGTTTCAACGGCGACTCCCAGACCAGAACAGCCACTGACGATGCGGACAATCGCCAAGCGTTGCAATGGCGCTCCGGACCTCCGAGAGACTGCGCGGGGAGCGCTGCAGGGAAGGGGTGGTTGAAGGCGGTCGCCATGAATGCCCGCTATGGGTCGAAAGATGGTGTATCGCGGCGGCCGTGGGTTCCAAGGTGACCCGTCGGCGCCTTCGTCTACGATGACTTAGCGGGGTCACCCCTGGCCTCGGACATCGAGGAAGGAGCGACTGCGATGACCCGGTTTGTAGGTCTTGATGTATCCGTGCGTGAGACGGCGGTCTGTGTCGTCGACGAGGCCGGCAAGGTGGTGGCCGAGAAGTCGGTGGCGACCGAGCCTGATGCTCTCGTCGCCTTGCTAGGTTC
>PLEH01000336.1 GCA_003136395.1 Phenylobacterium sp. | reverse complement strand
CACTTCAATCAGGAACGCCACCTCATCAGCCGAGACCTCTACCGCCAACGACGCTCAGCCGCCCTGGCTGAGTGGCGGACGGTCATGGGCTAGAGCCACATCGGGTTTGGGCAAATTGCGCCCTACCGGAGACCAGTTGCCGTTGGACTGACCGCATGCGCTTGGGCTGTCTGGGCCCGTAGCCACTCACAGCGGACAAGAGTTGGCGGCCGACAGGTGTGAGGTCAACGGAATCCGGCGAGCTGGGACGTGAAGGCGGTTCGTTCCCAGTCGCCGCCGCCAGCTCTACGCGAAAGTGGTTTTCGAAAGACACCTCGACCTAATCCGTTCTCACGTTGAGCGTGTTCCGCGTCAACGCGCCTTCAAAACCCGTCGGCAGATCCGCATTCGTGAAACCGAAGCTCATTTCCCCACGTATCTCCTGCATCGACGACACGCAGCGTCGATGGACGGACAGGATCCAGCGATCCCTCACCTTTTATTGTTCGGCCCTGGGCTCGCTATTCTGTTTCTATTCCCCCGCGCGATGGACAGGCGCGCCAACTTCAACCGAAGGAGCGCAAGATGACCGAGAAAGACATCCAGGAAGCCCCGGAAGCCGCCGACGAACTGACCGACACTGAGATCGAAGACGCGGCCGGCGGCGCCATCTCAAGTCCCGGCACGATCTACAATGTCAGGCCAGGCGTTAAGCTCGACTAGGTTGGCGCGCCCCGCTCCGGCGGGGCGCCCAGCATCGCCCGCCCTATAGACCCAGAGCGGCGCTCGCCACCGCGGTGTCGTCGAAGGGCCGTTTGACCCCGGCGACGTCCTGGTAGCGCTCGCAGCCCTTTCCGGCGATCAGCACGATGTCGTTCGGCCGGGCTTGGGCGCAGGCGTGCTCAATGGCCTCACGACGGTCCATCACCGTCTCCGTACGCTCCAGGGCTTCGCGATCGAGGCCTGCGGCCATGTCTGAGACGATCCGCTCGGGGTCCTCAAAGCGGGGGTTGTCCGAGGTCAGGATCAACCGATCGCTGAGGGCGGCTGCTGCGGCGGCCATGATCGGCCGGCGGCCTACGTCTCCCCCGCCGCCACAGCCGATAACGGTAACGATACGCGCGCCGGTCGGGCGCGACGCCCGAATGTGACCCAGCACCTTCTCCACCGCATCGGGCGAGTGCGCGTAGTCAACGATGGCCAGGCGCCCGTCCGGGGCCCGGATCGGCTGCATGCGCCCTTCGACCGGGCCCAGGGTCGAAAGCACGGTCGCCACCCGGGCCGGATCCTGCCCGAGTTCGCAGGCCGCGGCATATACGGCTGCGATATTGTAGGCGTTGAATGTCCCGAGCAGCCGCGAGCGCAACGGCCGGCCGTCGATCTCGAGCGTCAGGCCCAAGAACGTCTCCTCCACAATGCGGAACCGGACCTGAGCCGCCTGGCCCATCCCATAGCTCATCCGGCGTGCGCGGGTGTCGCGGGTCATCCATTCGCCGCGCGGATCGTCGAGATTGGTCAGGGCGAAAGCGTCGGGCGGAAGCCGGTCGAACCAGCGCTTCTTGGCGGCCGCATAGGCCGCCATCGTCCCGTGATAGTCGAGGTGATCGCGCGTCAGGTTGCTGAAGATCGCGCCGTCGAAGGCGACCCCCTCCACGCGATCCTCCTCGGAGCCCTGTGAGCTGACCTCCATGAAGCAATAGGCGCATCCGGCGGCCGCCATCCGCGCCATGAGAGGAGCCTGGAACGTGGCGGGCCCTGTGGTGTAGCGGACCTCGCCGGCCGCATCGTTGATGTAGTCGCCGATGTTCGACAACAGCCCCGCGCCGTGACCCAGGCCGCGGAACAGGCGATGCAGGAGCGTGGCGGTTGTGGTCTTGCCGTTGGTGCCTGTGACGCCCACCACCCGCATTTGTTGCGAGGGAAAGCCGTGCAGGGCGTGGGCGAGCCGGCCCATCGACTTTACCGGGTCGGCGACCAGTACGTATGAGACGCCATCGACCGGTTGGCCCTCCAGACGCTGGACCAGGATCGTGCGGGCGCCGGCGGCGATGGCGCCGCCGATGCGATCGACGCCCTCCGGTCCCGCGCCCGGAATGGCGACGTACAGATCGCCAGGACCCACCTCGCCAAGCCAATACTCGATCTTGCGGACGGTCTGGCCGCGCGGCCCGATGAGCTCGGCGTCGGCCAGCACCGGCAGCAGGTCAGAGAGTAGGGTCACGCCGCCGCCTCCGCCGCACCAATGAAGAAGTTCGGGCCGAGCCCAATCTCATCACCACGCCGGTTCGCGATCCGGACCTGATCTCCTGGCGGTCGGCTCCACTCAATTCCACCGTATTCGCGAAGTCCCGGCAGGAGACGTCTTGGCGTCGAAACGATATCGAGGGCCGACTCCATACTTCCACGAACTGCCGTCGAGCGCCCTCGGCCAGCGGCGCCTGAACTCTCGACGTGTGTGTCGCCATATCCAAGGCGGGCCAGCAAATAGCCCGCCGCAGGACGTTGCGGCCTCAGGATACGGAAGCAGATTCTTCAGGTCCATTGTGCATATACCGGTAGGGGGTGAGGTCAGCACGTCACGGCTCCTCGTCCGGCTGCACCTTGATCGGGGTCAAGCCGCCTGACCTGGGCACACCAAAAGAGAACAACACTCATGCTGGCAATTGCGGGGTAGTTAGGCTTCTTCGCTGCGCCTGGGTAAGCCAAGTCGCGCGCCAGGAAGGTGGACGAGGCGCCAGCAGAGGGCTGTCCCCCAACTTCCTCGAAGCGGACTCTCCGAACGTCCGCTATGGGTCGAAAGCGGACCTTGAATCTAGGCTCGGTTGCGGGCTTCGTGAAGGAATTCGGATCCCGGTCGAGGTTTGACGCCGTCCAAGGTCGGCAATAGGCTAAGTCTTGAGGCCGTAGCCGGACTGCCGGAAACCAAATGGGCGATAAACTGAGCGGCTCTTCGGACCAAAATATAGGCATCGTACGGCCGGAAAGCATCGAAGAGCTTCGGCAACATTTCGCGGCGATCGTAGAGTCCTCCGACGACGCTATCCTCTCGAAGAACCTTGACGGCACAATCACGAGTTGGAATCGGGGGGCAGAACGGCTCTTCGGCTACTCATCGGAAGAGGTAATTGGCAAGTCGGTGACCATTCTGATCCCGGCTGATCGCCAGGACGAGGAGCCGTCTATCCTCGCGCGCCTGCGCCTTGGCGAACGGATTGACCACTACGAGACCGTTCGCCGGCGCAAGGACGGCAGCCTGGTGGACATATCGCTAACGGTGTCTCCAATCCGGGACTCAGGCGGCATGGTGATAGGGGCCTCGAAGATCGCCCGCGACATCACCGACCGTCGCCGGGCGATCGAGCAGCAAAACCTGATGCTTGGTGAAATGCAGCACCGCGTCAAAAACCTTGCGGCGGTGATCGACGGGCTTGCACGTCAGTCGCAGCCCGACAGCGATCCGGCTGTGAAGGAATTTGTGACTAAGTTTCTCGGCAGGGTGCACGCGCTTCTCTCGACTGGCGAACTTGTCGTCACCTCCAGCTCCCGACAGGCCGAGCTGAGACAGGTGCTGGAAAACGTGCTGCAGCCTTTCATCGACCCCTCTAAGGTTTCGCCGATCAGCCTTGACGGACCGCCCATGCTGCTTTCCGAAGGTACCGCTGGCGGCCTCGCGTTGGCGATGCATGAACTGGCAACCAACGCGGTCAAATATGGGGCGCTAAAGTCTGCGAAGGGCAGAGTTTCGATCACGTGGTCAGTGCAGCCTGCCGCCCATGATGATCGGGTCGGCCTCCAATGGAAGGAGACCGGGGGGCCACCGCCTTCAGCCAAGGCCCAGCGTCAAGGTTTCGGTACTCGCGTAATCCGCGCGGCGGTTTCGCGGGAGCGTGAAGGGACGAGTGAAATCATCCTGGAACCTGATGGACTGCTTTGCCGGTTCTCGTTCCTCGCCGGCGCGCGCGGCCAGCCAGTCTAGGAGGGCGCGGATTGGGATTCGTACCGGCGACAACCCGGTGAAGCAACGGAATGGCCGGTCCTTCAAAGCGGACACGTTCAACGTCCGCTATGGGTCGAAAGCGGACATTGGTTTCGGGATTTCGGTGACAATGCATTCTATTGCGTTTGGGTCGAGATCGGCGCGGCGCAGCGCAGCGCCGAATTAGTGCAGTGTCACCGTAGTCTGGCCTTCGTCTTCCGGCGCGGCTGGCTGCACATCGTCCTGTCGCTGGCCAACATGGCGCCGATCTGCGCCTTCCTGGTGCTCTACTATCCGCGCTTGAGTGCGTGAGGGCAGACCACCCTTAGAAATTGCGGCGCGCGAACCAAACGCCAACCAACATGGGCGTAGGCTGACCGCTTCACGCGGGACGCCTCATGCACCGAACGCTTAAAGCGCTGCTCCTGGCCGTCGCCGTCGCCGCGTCGACGCTGGGGTGCGCCCTCGCACAGCGGCGAGCGCCGACGGCAGAAGCCGTCAAGCCGCCCTTGGACCAATCCGCCGCGCCCCGCGCGCAAGCAACGGGGACCGGGACGAATCCTCAGGCCGACGCGGCGGAGGCCGCGCGCGCTGGTCACTTCGGCCTGATCGTGTCCGGTCGACGGGGCTCCGACAGCACGCCCGGCGTCATTTGCTTCACGCCGCGCAGGAGTCCGCCGGAGCGGGCGGCCACTTACGAGCGCGGGGACATGATCGGCCCCCAGGAGCAGGCCCAGGAAGCCTATGCGTCCACCTACAACCGCGCTCTCGTCAGCCAATCGAATTACCGCGATGCCGATCTCTGCCGCCTGATCACTCCGGCGGACGCGGCCCTGGAGCAGCAGACGCCCCTCATCGACCGCGCGGCCGGCAAGATGGGTGGCGCGCCGCGGGACCTCTACGATGCGGCCCGGCGCGGCGGCGCGCGCGACGTGGCGCGCTTTCTGAAGACCACGCCGATCGACGCGCTCGACGGCGTGAAGATGACCGCCCTGTCGTGGGCGGTTGCGCGCGACAACCAGCCCGCCATCGAGGTCCTGCAGCGCGCCGGCGCCGACCCCCTGGCGGGCGACTACGGAGAACGAGGACGCGGGGCGCTCTACTGGGCGGCCGCGCTCGGCCGCGTGCCGACGTTCGACAGGCTGCTTCGCGGCCTGACGCCGGACCTGGAGAAGAAATACTTCGGCCCGGACCGCATCTGGCCGAATTACTACATCGCGGCGGCCGTCCAATCGAACACGCCCGCGATGGTTCAGGCGATCCAGGCCCTCCCGCATCAGCCGCTGGAGCTTTGGACCCTGGGCGGCAAGCTTCCGGGGCCTGCCGTCCTGGAGTTGGCCTTGCGGGACCATCCGCCAGGGCTCGCGAACGACGTGCTGGCCAAGGCGCTCGATCTCGGCGGCGGGCGCCTGGACCTGGTGCGCCTGGCGCTGGCCCACGGCGCCGACCCCAACAAGCTCGTGTCCTATGAGACCCCGCTCAGCCTCGCCGCGCGCGGCTTCGCCCCGGACTCGCCCGAGGCTGTGGACCTGCTCCTGAAAGCCGGCTCCGACCCCAACCTGATGGCGCACCGCCGAAGGCCGGTGTGGGCCGCCGTGGCCACGATGAAGCTGGGCGTCAGGGACCACGACATCGATGACCGCGCGCTGGCGATCTTCCACCGGCTGATGGCCGCCGGCGCCGACCTGAACCTGCCCGACTGGCAGGGCCGCCCGCCCGCCTGGACCCTGCTGTTCCCCTACACCTTTGACCACAACAAGCTCGATGCGAGCTTCGTCACGCCGTCGCTTATGGAGCTGCTGGTGAGCAACGGCCTGAACCTGAATGCGGAAAGCGAAGGCAAGCGCCTGCTGGCGGTCGTCGAGTCCCAGGCCGGCCGCGACTCCGAACTCGCAACGACGCTTCGCCGGTTGGGCGCGCACTAGGGACTTCGGTGGGGATTTCGGTGACAGTGCATTCTATTGCGCTTGGGTCGAGGTCGGCGCGGCGCAGCGCCGAATGAGTGCAGTGTCACCGCAATCGACTGTTCACTGAGGGATGACTGTAAGCGGACTTGCCGAAGGTCCGCTAAGGGTCGATAGCGGTCAGGACCTCCGAACCCGAAAGCGGACCTTAGGCAGACCACGCGCCGTTTTGCAGGACTACCCGATATCCGTCCGGATCCTCAAAGGTCGCACCCTGCCGATCCCAGTATGGGTTGAAGGCCGCAACAGGCTCGAAACCCAGTGCCGTCATGCGTTCCACCCTCGCGCGCCACTCGGTGTCTCGGGGCAAGTAGAAGACTACGAGATGGTCTTGGCTCGGCGCTCGCCCGTACGAATGTCCCGCGGCGCGCGTAAACTCGAAGTGGTACGGCGCGCCACTCGTTCCAAGCATCACACCGTCGAAGCCATCGTGGCCCTCAAATCGGTGGAGCACGGTCAGCCCCAGTCCATCCCGATAGAACGGGAGAAGCCGATCGATGTCGTCCGTCGGCCGCGCCACACGCAGGGTTGGAACTTGATGCATGCGAGAGATTAGCTGCCGGCCCCTCCCGTCTCAACGTCCGCTTAGGGTCGAAAGCGGTCCTCGGTCCCGCGTCTGAAAGCGGACATTCAGGACATCGCCAGAAAGCGTTCCGTTTCGGAGTCCCCTATGGGTGGGAGGCGGACGTTGTCCGGCGTCGACAGAACTTAGATCGTGGCGCTCGATGCCTTCGGCCGGCGCAGCGGCGGCCTATGGCCGTACATGAGCGCGCGCCACAGCCACTCCATGGGTCCGAACTGGAAGTGGCGCAGCCACAGGGCGCTCACTATGGCTTGGGCCGCGTAAACGGTAACGCCGAGGGCGAAGGTCGGAGCCGGGGCCAACCGACCGAACAGCCCCAATCCGTAACCGTAGAAAATCCAGCCGAAGATCACTGATTGCAGGACGTAGTTGGTGAAGGCGGTGCGGCCTAAGGGCGCGGCCCAGACCACCATCCTTTTGGTCCGACCGCCCGCCGCCAGCAGCAGAATTATGCCCGCGTAGCCCAGGGCGAGGACGATCGGCGCGATCTGGTCGGACACCGCCGCGGCAGGGCCGAGGCCCGGCTGGCGAAGCAGGCCTCCGGTGCCGGTGGCGAGGGTCAGCAGGACGCCAAAGCCGACCCCCAGGACGCCGCACCAGGCAAAGTCTCGGCTCCTCTGAGCCCGAAACACGCCGATGCGCCACAGCCAAGCCCCAAGGGTGAACAGCCCCAGCGTTCTGGGCAGAACAAAGAGGTGGAGCGGCACGAGGCTGCGAACCTCCTGGATGTTGAAGGACACGGCCTCAGCGTATCCACCATGGCCATAGGCGGCGTTCGCCTGGGTCACATGCTGGACGATCCAATGATGACCGGGAAACGGGATTGGGAGCCGCAGCAGCGGCATCGCCGCATAGAAGGTCAGGAAGAGCGCGGACAAGGCCCCCAGAGCCCATCGCGGGGCGAAAAGTAGCGGCACGACCATCAGACCCACGACCGCATATTCCGTAAGGATGTCGCCGTTCCAGATCAGGAAGAGGTGGATCAGGCCGAACAGCAGCAGGACCGCCATCCGTCGCAGCAAGAGAACCAAACGGTCAGACCGGGTCTGCAATCGCTCGAACTGGATGGCGAGCCCCACGCCGAACAGCAGCGAGAACAGGCTGAACGCCTTCATCTCCAGACCCGTGGACACGAACGCCATCACCAGGCTGTCCCACGAGGTTCCTGGGGGAGGCTCTGGCAGGAACTGGGCGAAGATGGACACGCGAAATTCGGTGACCAGGTTCACCATGAGGACGCCGAACAAGGCCAGACCTCTCAGGGCGTCGATGGCCTCTATCCGCTCGGCGCGCGACACCGGCGAAAGACGCCGGCCCACGGCTGGAATCACACAAGTCTATCGTAATCATTTGACTTTACTGCAGTATTTTTCCATGTCAACGCGACTGTGTAAGAAACTGTGTAAGTCGCCCAAGGTGCAAGCTCATCGCGAGCAGCGAATGCTGCGGCCGGACACTTGGTCCGCCCATCGCCGGCCTTTCGGCCGGGCTTGTCGCCCTGCGCGGTCATGAACTGAGCCTCGGCCGGGAGGTCCGGCGCCGGTGTGGCTCGCGGGCTGCGGGTCACCCGCGCAGCATGGCGTCACGACTTAGGACCTGCCTTCTTGGTGACGCGGTGAGCGCTACCCAGGGGTCGTCTGCGGGCGACCCGTCCCGCCTCAGGGGGGCGACCATTAGACCGTGACGACTTGGCTAGGTCGATATCCCCAGGCCTCGCGGTCGCCTCGCTCTTTCAGCGGCGTCGCGGGCAATCTCGAAGGCGCGCGACCTCATCAGGACCTTGGAAAGTCAACGAATGGTTGATGCAGGTGTAAGCCGGAGGCGGTGATCGCCGGGCCCGCCGCTATGCGGTCTTATGGGAAATGGCGACCACTAGCGGACCGCCGGCTAGCGCCTGCATTCGCGATCCTGCGGCACACGGTCTTGCTCTGCAGCGCTCCGGTAGCATTCGGCCGCGTGATGCTCCCGCTCCCAGGCCACGGCCAAGGCCGCGCACATCAGCGCCAGGGAGGCGCTGATCAGGGCGAGGATGCGGACGACGCGCAGTGGTCAGCCACTCACTTGATGTGGCAGACCTTGTCCTTGGCGATGCAGGTCTTGCCGCAGGGTTTGCCCTTCTTGCAGTTGGGCGCGCCCGCGGCCGGAGCGGCGGCGGGCTTGCAGACCTCCATCTTCGCCATCTTCCCCTTGGCGTCATGGCAGTTGCCCTTGGCGTCGACGGTCTGAGCGGAAGCCGACGTGGCGGCGAGCGCGAACGCGACGACGATAGCGAGGGTGCGAAGCATGGTGGTTCCTCCCGGTTGGCGGCGAAGCTCACACCCCTGGCGGCCGGCGGCAACCCACCCGACGGTCGGCGCACGGGAAATCACAAGAAGTTCACATCCGCCCTTGCCGCGACGCTGACGACCGTTTCGGCCATGCCCGTTCCTGTGAAGCGCGCAGGCGTGCGGTTGGCGTGAGTTCTCAATCGGCGGCTTGCGGATCGCCCGTCGTGACAGAGGGGTTTCGAGCCCCCTGGCGCTCAAAGCATTGTCGCTGGCGAGGGCCCGGCGAATAGCCGGCCAGCTGATAGGCCCGCGCGACCGAGCCGAACCGCCTGATAAGCGTCTCTCGGCGGGGCAGACCTGGCGTGACCTCGATCATCTGGATGCTCAAGCTGCCATGCTGACGGTGGAGGCTTGAGAGCCTTTCGATGAGCTCGTCGTCTGACATCGGAAGCCGGTTCCACGGGGCGTGTTGGGGGCGGTAAGGCGCAATCCGGTCAGTCATTCTCCGTTGCTCCGGGGTCATGGTGTAGCCGACGAGCGCATAGGCGTTGAGGATGCTGCCGAAGTGGTGCTGGTAGACGCTTGGGCTCGCGGTGCGAGGATCGTTCTTGATGATCGAGAAGGACAGCTTGCCCTTCTCCGCTAGGAGCATCCGCAGGTCGTCCAGCAAGCGCTCCCTGGTGTAGCGAGGGACGTGAACCGTCCGGCGCCTGGCTTCCTCGAAATCCGATCTGCGAATGATCGGTCGGCAGGCGCCGGCGACGCGGACCCAGTCCTGCTCAGGGCGACGCTCGACCTGGCCGAGGTGCGTCAGGGTCTTACCCAGCAATCGCGTGCCGACATAAAGCTCATTCTGCAGCACGATCCGGACGCGACTTTCGGTCCAGCGCCCTCCGCTCCAGCTAGGCACGCCTTCACCATTTAGCGTCTTCGCGATCGATCGGGGCGTGGTCTGCGTGGTGTTAAACAGACGGAAGATTCGCCGCACGATGGCCACTTCATTTGGTGGCCCGGCGACGACGACGATCCGGTTTCCCTTCACCGCGTTGGCTTCGCCCGCCTCGAGCGGGAGTTGCCGCTCACCGT
>PLEH01000072.1 GCA_003136395.1 Phenylobacterium sp. | reverse complement strand
TGTCGAGGTCGGAGGCGATCTTCGCCAGGAACTTGTTGGCCGAGAGGCCGATGGAGACCGTCAGACCGGTCTGCGCTTCGATCCGAGCCTGCAGTCTTGCCAGCGTGACGGCCGGCGGCGCCTTGTGCAGCCGCTCGGTCCCGGAAAGGTCCATCCAGGCCTCGTCCAGCGACAGGTTCTGGATCAGCGGCGTCAGCTCGCCGGCCATGCCCAGGACCCGCTTGCTCTCGTGCCGGTACTTGGCGAAGTCGGGCTTGATGACCACAGCCTCGGGGCAGAGCTTCAGGGCCTTGAACATCGGCATGGCCGAGCGCACGCCCTTGATGCGCGCGATGTAGCAGCAGGTGGTCACCACGCCGCGTTTGCCGCCGCCCACGATGACCGCCACATCGCGCAGCTCCGGCCGGTCGCGCTTCTCCACCGAGGCGTAGAAGGCGTCGCAGTCCATGTGGGCGATGGCGAGTGTGGCGAGGTCCTCGTGAGCCACGATCCGCGGGCTGGCGCAGTTTGGGCAGCGGCGCACCGCCTCGTCGCCCTGCCAGAAGCAGTCTCGGCAGAAGGCCTTCACCGGAGCGGCCAGAGCCAGGCGGCGCCCCGCACGCCGGAGGAGTCGCCGTGCAGCGCCTTGCGGACCGGCGTCGTGAAGACGTCGGAGAAGGCGTAGCCACCGATCGCGGTGGGCAGGCGGCCGTAGAGCAGCTCGACGTTCGACATTCCGCCGCCTAGCACGATCACGTCGGGGTCCAGAATGTCGGCGATCACTGCGAGCCCTCGGGCCAGCCGGTCGACATAAGCCTCCAGCGAGGCCGCCGCTGCGGGCTCGCCGGCCGCCGCCGCCGCCACGATCGCCGCAGCGTCCTGGCCCGTCCCATGAGCGCGGGCGAAGCCCGGGCCCGAGATCCAGTTCTCCAGGCAGTTCAGCTGCCCGCAGAAACAGCCTGGTCCCGGCAGCTCGTCGGCCCGCGGCCAGGGCAGAGGCGTGTGGCCCCACTCGCCCGCGATGCCGTTGTGGCCGGCCAGAACCTGACGGCCGACGGTGATGCCCGCGCCGCAGCCGGTGCCGATGATCACGCCGAAGACCACATGGCTGTCGACGCCCGCGCCATCCGTCGCCTCCGACAGGGCCAGGCAGTTGGCGTCGTTGGCGAGCCGCACCGGGCGGCCCAGCACGCGCTCCAGGTCGGGCTGCAGGGGCCGGCCGTTCAGGTGGGTGGTGTTGGCGTTGCGGATCAGGCCGCTGACCGGCGAAGGCGATCCCGGGATGCCGACCCCGATGCTGGCGTCGCTCACGCCGGCTTCCCGCTCGGCCTCGGCGATCAGGTCGCGTACGACCTCCAGGCTGGCGGCATAGCTCCCCGGAGACGGCGCGCGCACCCGGGCCTGGAAGCGTCCCTCGGCGTCCAGCGCCGCCGCCTCGATCTTGGTCCCTCCGAAGTCCACGCCGATCCGGATCATGTCCTTCTCATACCTGATTTGTTCCCGCGCCGCTCCGCGGGCGTCCAGGCCTTGCACCGGGCTTGCGTGACCGGGGCGAGATTTGCTCGAAAAAGGCGTCGTGAGGGCGCCGTCATGCCATGGACTCGGCTTCGACAGTCGCTAGGTTGCGCGACATGAAACACCCGCAGATCCTGCTGGCGCTGAGCGCCGCGTTCGCCGTCGCCGCCTCCGGCGCCCCGGCGCAGACCCCCGCCGCGTCCCTCGTCAACGACCATCCCGCCGGCCTCGACCTGGCCGGCATGGACAGGAATGTGAAGCCCGGCGACGACTTCTTCGCCTATGCCAACGGCGGCTGGATGGCCAGGACCGAGATCCCGCAGGACCGGTCGAGCTGGGGCACGAGCGGAGAGCTGGTCGAACTCACCAACGCCCGCGTCCAGTCCCTGATCCAGGGCGCGGCCAAGGCAGCGCCGGGGACCGAGGCCCGCAAGATCGGCGACTACTATTCGAGCTATCTGGACGAGGCCCGAATCGAAGCTCTCGGCCTGAAGCCGCTGCGGCCCGCGCTCGCCCGGATCGCGGCGATCAAGGACAAGAAGGCCCTGGCCGCCGAGTTCGGCCGCGAACTGCGCGCCGACGTCGATGCGCTGAACTCCACCAACTTCGAGACCGACCACTTGTTCGGCCTGTGGGTCGAGCAGGACCTGAACGATCCCAAGCGCTACGCCCCCTACCTGCTGCAGGGCGGGCTCGGCATGCCGGACCGCGACTACTATCTGTCGGCCAACAGCCACATGGTCGCCGACCGCGCGGCCTATAAAGCCCACATCGCCAAGGTTCTGACGCTCGCCGGGATCAAGGACGCCGACGCCAAGGCGGGGCGCATCTTCGATCTCGAGACGAAGATCGCCCAGGTCCAGGCGCCGCGCGCCGAATCCGAGGACGTGCTGAAGGCCAACAACCCCTGGGCCCGCGCGGCCTTCGCGACCAAGGCGCCGGGCCTCGACTGGACGGCCTATTTCACCGCCGCGGGCCTCAAAAAGCGGCCCCAGTTCATCGTCTGGCATCCCAAGGCCGCCGCCGGCGAATCCGCCCTGGTGGCCAGCGAGCCGCTCGCGGTCTGGAAGGAATACCTGACCTTCCACCAGATCGACGACGTCTCCAACGTCCTGCCCAAGGCCTTTGCCGACGAGCGGTTCGCCTTCTACAGCCGCACGCTCTCCGGCACGCCGCAGCAGCAGGTCCGCTGGAAGCGGGCGGTGAACGCCACCAACATCGCGCTCGGCGAGGCGGTCGGAAAGCTCTACGTCGCCAAGTACTTCCCGCCCAAGTCCAAGGCCGAGGTCCAGGCCATGGTGGGCAAGCTGATCGACGCCTTCCGCGTGCGCATCGACAGGCTCGACTGGATGGCGCCGGCCACCAAGGCCGAAGCCAAGCGCAAGCTCGACACCCTGAAGGTGGGTGTCGGCTACCCCGACCACTGGATCGACTATTCCGCCCTGAAGGTCGTGGCCGGCGACGCGCTCGGCAACCAGCAGCGCGCGGAGCTCTTCGAGTATCGCCGCAACCTCGCGAAATTCGGCCGCCCCGTCGACCGCGGCGAGTGGGCGATGACGCCCCAGACGGTCAACGCCGTGAACCTGCCGGTGCGCAATGCGCTCAACTTCCCGGCCGCCATCCTCCAGGCGCCGGACTTCAACTCGACCAACCCCATCGCCATGAACCTCGGCGCCACCGGCGCCACCATCGGCCACGAGGTCAGCCACAGCTTCGACGACCAGGGCGCCATGTTCGACGCCGACGGGCGCTTGAGGAACTGGTGGACGCCCGCCGACCTGGCGCACTTCCAGGCGTCGGGCCACGCGCTGGCGGTGCAGTACAGCCAATACCATCCGTTCCCGGACATCACGCTCAACGGCGAACAGATGCTCAGCGAGAACATCGCCGACATCGCCGGCCTCAACGCCGCCTACGACGCCTATCGCCTGGCCAACGGCGGCAGGGAGGGGCCGAGCCAGCAGGGCTTCACCGGCGACCAGCAGTTCTTCATCG
>PLEH01000089.1 GCA_003136395.1 Phenylobacterium sp. | reverse complement strand
CACCCCATCACCCATAGCGGACGTTCGCAGAGTCCGCTTTGGGGCCGAAAGCCAACATCCGTCTGTGGCGCTCAGCTGACGCGCTGCCGGCCTTGGTTGCGCGATCCTCGGCCGAAGACCTCGGCAACCCGCGCGGCTTGGCGTTACGGCGACAGCGCCCGAATTGAGGCCTGCCCGTCGCAAGCGCAGGCCTCGTTTCGGGGGCTCGGAAAATCGTGATCACTGATTTTTTGGCCCCTGGCCGGGCCGGGTTTAGACTGCGCGGTTGGATCTGAGGCGCCGCCTCAGGCCCGCCGGTCTTTCTCAAGTCTGATGGCAAGGCGCGCGACGGTATAGCCGCCTGGAGATCCTGTTCGAAATCGAGGCTTATGACGCAAGCGCGGCCTAGAACGTCGGCAGGCCGCGCGGCTTCTGGCCCGCCGGCAGGCCCAGCGCCGTGAACAGCCGGTCCTGGCCGGTCCGCGGCGCCTGGCCGGGCGCGTGATAGCTGTGGCACTCGGCGCACTGGCCGCCGGCGAAGGCGGCGGTCTCGTGCTCGGTCTTGCCGTGGCAGGCCTTGCAGGTGGCGATGCCCTCGATCAGGTAGTCCTGGCTCCGGTCGGACGTCTGGGCCTTGTGGCAGTCGGCGCAGACCGCCGCGCCCTTGCCGACGCCGTTGTGCGCCGGGACTCCGTGATTGAAGTCGCCCCAGGGCAGGACCCGGTTGGCCAGATGCACCGGGGCGACCTCCGCCCCAAGCGGGCCCGCCGACGGGCGCACGGTGTGGCAGTCGACGCACAGTCCGCCCGGCGCCAGCGCGCGGCGCAGCACGGCGGGGTCGACGCTGGGCCCCCCTTTGCCTTCTTGAATTGGGGCCGGGGCCAGCGATCCGCGCAGCACGCCCACGATGTTGCGCATGTCGTGGTGGCGCAGGGTCTGCAGTTGGCCGCCGACCTGGGCGAAGGCCAGGCTGTGACACGCGCCGCAGTCACGCTCCATCTCCATCGGCTTGAAACCGCCGCCGTCGGGCCGGTGGCAGGACTGGCAGGTGAGGGCGGAGCCGTACCCTCGCGCACTCCCCAGCACCTGGCCCTGCCGCGCCACCCCGCCGGTCGCGCTCATATGGATGCGGTGAGAGAAGGTGAGGCCGTTGGCCTCGAGCGGATGGCCGGCCAGCGAGATCCGCTGCAGCTTCGGCCGCGGGCCGTCGAACGCGGTCGTCACCAGGGGCCGGAACTCCGGGTGCCGGTTCCAGTCCGGCGTGTCGATGAGCTCGGTGGACGGCAGGCGCATCTTCAGCCGGCTGTGGCATTGGGCGCAGTCGCGGACCACGATCAGGGCCGGCTTGCCGGGCCGGACCACGTCGGCGGTGGCGGGGACGTGCGGATCGGGCGGGGCGGTGGTGTGCTCCCTGTGGCAGCTGGCGCAGCGGTCGTTCGGATGGTTCATCGCCGTCTGGAAGATCGACACCACCTGGCCGCGGATCGTGGGCGGCGGCGGCATGGCCCTGAGCAGCCGGTCATGGGGCGCGTGGTCGGAGATCAGCAGCGGCAGGAACGGGCTGCCCTTGCGGGTCACCCTGGCGTCGATCCGCGCCGTGTCGGCGTCGGCGCCGCGCTGGTGGCAGGACAGGCACGCGGTGTCGCGAACCGCCACGAACGCGCGCTGGTGGCAGGCCTGGCAGTCCTTCTCCAGGAACGCGTGGGCCTTGGAGAGCGGACCCGTCGACCATTGCTGGTCCGGGTGAATGCGCAGGTGGCTCAGGTAGGA
This sequence comes from Phenylobacterium sp., assembly GCA_003136395.1. Taxonomy (GTDB): domain Bacteria; phylum Pseudomonadota; class Alphaproteobacteria; order Caulobacterales; family Caulobacteraceae; genus Phenylobacterium. The sequence goes on along the minus strand of PLEH01000089.1, from coordinate 8,864 downwards.
GGCGCCGGCGAACGGCAGCACCAGGCACAGCGCCAGGATCAGCAACCCGAGCGTCCAGGCCATCCGCCGGCGCCCGAACATCGCGGCCTTCAGCGAGAACAGGCTGGCCGTGGGCTGGTGGTCGTCCTCCCGGCGCTTGACGGTGACGGCGATGTCGCCTTCGCCGCCCTGGCCGAGCAGCAGGTCGAACTCGCCGAAGGTCACCGTATGGCCGCGAATGACCTCCAGCTCCACCCGCAGGGCCGGCTTGCCGTCCACCAGGAAGGGCTCGTCGCCGAGAGCCTCGATGCTGACCCGGCTTTGGCCGGTGACCCGCAGGACCGCGTGCTCCATGTCCACGGCCAGGTCCGGCAGGTGGATGTCGCAGTCGGGCGCGCGTCCGATCATGGCCTCGGACCCCGCGACCTGCCGGACGCGGACGATCTCACCGCCTCCCGCCTGGCGGGTGATCAGCCGAAGGGTAATCGTCTGGGCCATGTCACCAGTAGAGGAAGACGCTGACGATGTGCGCGGTGAGCGCCGCCAGCAGGGCGAAGGTGGAGGGAACGTGCACGAAGAGCCAGGCCTCCAAAAGCGCGGTGATGTGAATCTGGCGCCGCGCCAGGGCGAGCGCGTCGGCCTTGCGCCGCATCAGCTCCTCGACTTTCCGTAGCGCGACAGCCTCGCGGCCCTTGGCATCCGCGAGCGCGGGTTCCAGCTGGTCGATCGCGCGCAGGTTGGCGCAGTCGCCGTAGTAACCGAACAGCCGCCGCCAGAATCCGCCGCCGATATCGGTCTTCTCCAGCGACAGCCGCACGATGTCGGCGTCGACGCGCGCTAGCGGCTGGGCGGCCTCGTGGATCTGCTCGTCCAGCGCATGAATCTGCGCCAGCATCTGCTTGCGGGTGGTCTCGCCGCGGTTGTCGCTGAGCGCCTTGGGCAGGGTGGCGTAGAACCAGACCCCGACCGCTCCGGAGGCGATCACCAGCAGCATCAGGCCATAGGCCAGGGTGTGGACGTTCCAGCCGAAGTGAAAGCCGGTGTGCAGGGTGGCGATGACGATCAGCGACAGGCCCAGATAGACGTGGGCGGAAACCCAGGCCTTCAGCGAATAGGGGCCGTCGGTGATCGCGCGCTTGCGCAGGCCCAGCAGCCCCAGCCAGACGATCAGCAGCGCGCCCAGCGTGCCCAGGGCATAGCCCAGCGCCGTGCCGCCGCTCGGCCGCGGATGGGCATCCTGGAAGACGTAGGCCAGGACCACGCCGATGCAGAGGATCGTGGACACCTTGAGGAACAGGAACCCCCGGTGACGCAGGAAGCTCTCGTGCGTCGACGTCTTGCGTCTCTTGCTCTGCGCCGCCCTCGCCAAACCTCAGCCCTGTCCCCGCTCCATCAGCGCCACCGAGAGGAACTCCTCCGGTGACACCCGGATGGCCGCGCCGGTCGGGCACGCCCGAACGCAGGCCGGCCCCCCGGCCTTGCCGATGCACATGTCACACTTGATCGCGACCTTACCCTTTTCAACAGCTTCCTTGGGCTGCTTCTCGCGCCAGTCCTTGTCGGGCTCGCCGGGCCCCGGGCCCATGCCGAACAGCATCCAGGCGAGCAGGCCGGGCTTCTCCGGCGGCGGCTTGTCCATCTGGATCACGTCGTAGGGGCAGTTGCGCTGGCAGTTGCCGCAGCCGATGCAGGCGTCGGAGATGAACACCTCGCCGTCCGGTCCGCGCTGGATGGCGTTGGGCGGGCAGTCGGTCATGCAATAGGGGTGTTCGCAATGCCGGCACGAGGTCGGCACGTGGATCTTCGCGTAGGTCTTGCCGGCCTCGCGGTTGAGCCGCGACAGGCCCTCGTGGCTGTCGGCGCAGGCCTTCTCGCAGTTGTCGCAGCCGACGCAGAGGCTCTCGTCGATCAGCAGCACGTCGGTGGCCTCGCCGATCCCCTGGTCGATCAGGAAGCTGGCGACGGAGGAGTACATGTCCGCCACGCCGCGGAAGTTGTCCTTCCGTCCCTCGACGAAGGCGTTGACCTTGCGGCGTGAGGCGACCTCGGCGCGCATCCGGTTGGCCAGCTCCGGCTTCTTGGCCAGGAGACGGCGGAACGGCTCGCCGGGCAGGCGCACCACCTGCGAGCGGATCGCGGCCTTCACCGTGGCGGTGCGCGGCCCGCCGTCCAGCAGCGCCATCTCGCCCGAATAGGAACCGGCCGGCACGTAGGATAGGAACACCTGTTTGCCGCCCACCGACTTCTCCACGACCATGGAGCCGGAGCGGATGATGAACAGGTCATCGCCCTCGTCGCCCTCTGTCATGATCGGCTGGCCGGGCTTGACCTCCATCATCTCGGCCATCGGCAGGACCTCGGCGAGGTCGGCCGGGGTCAGGCCGGACTTGAAGATCTGCAGAATCTGCCGCTCGGTGGTGATGCGGTTGACGGTCTCGCGGGCCTCGGCGACCTGGGCCATCAGCTTCAGGGCCGCGGTGCGCGGGATTTCGACGACGATGCAGTCCTCGCCGGCGCGGACCGTCGCCCCGCGGCGGCGGCCGGAGATCAGGCCCACCTCGCCGAAGATCGAGCCCTGCGGAATGGGCACGGTGATCTTCGGGTTCTTCGGATCGATCTCGACCTTCACCGAGCCCTGCGCGATCCCGAACAGCGACGTTCCCACACCATTGCGCTCAAATATCACGTCGCCGGCGTGGAAGGCGCGCACGTCGGAATCCAGCAGGAACTCGCGCATCTGCAGGGGCGACAGGCCGTAGAGGATCTCCACCCGGGCGCGCAGGAATTCCAGCCATTGGGTCACCGACAGCTTGCCGGGCAGGCCGGCGAGCTTGGCTTCCAGGATCGGCTCGTCGGCGGGCTTCAGGTCGGTGGCGCCATTGATGTACTCGACCACGTCGTGGCCCTGGTTCATGCAGTGCTTGATCAGCGGGTAACCGGCCAGGGCGCCGATCACATAGATGCCGGGCGCGGTGGTCTCGAAGGTCGGCGAAAGCTGCGGAAAGGCGGTGCGGGCCTCGCTGGTGAAGGCGATGCCGGCGTCCTCGACGAACTTGCGGGGCGGGGCAGAGCCCATTCGGGCGATGATCCGGTCGCACTTCACGCGAGACGCGCCCTGTGGGGTCTCCAGCGTCACCCAGCCCACCTCGACGAGGCTCGCCTGGGTCTCCGACATGACCGTCATGCGGCCGGTGTCGCGGGCCTGCAGCAGGGCCTTGACGTTGGCGTCCTTGGCGCGGGCGAAGTCGGCGTTGCGATCCACGAGGGTCACCGCATTGCCCTGGGCCTGGTCGGCGATGAGACCGAGCGCGTTTTCGATCCCCGCGTCGCCGCCGCCGAAGACCACGATGTGCTCGTCGATGTAGGCTGCCGGATCGTCCAGCGTATATTGGACGTGGGGCAGATCGCCGCCTTCGCAACGCATCAGGTTGGGGTTGCCCTGGGTGCCGATCGCCAGAACCACCGTCTCGGCCTTGATCACGTCGCCGTTGGTCAGGGCTATAGAGAAATCGCCTTTCGCGCCGGTGATCGCCTTGGCCTCGGCCTTGTAGCGGACATTGACCCCGGCCTTTTCCGCGTCGGCGTTCCACTGCGCCAGCACCGTCTCTCGCTTGCCGGCGGCGAAATCGCAGTCGGAGCGCAGCACCAGAAGGCTGGGCGTCGCCATGACGTGCTTGCCCTTCTGGTAGCGGAAGATGGTGTCGGAGAGGTGGTCGGTCTTCTCCAGGAGGACGTGGCTGATTCCCTTGGCGGCCGCATGCGCGGCGGCGCTGAGTCCCGAGGGACCCGAGCCGACGATCGCGATACGAAACACTTCCGACATTCCCGCCCCTGTAAGCCCCCCAAGAAGTACGCGTCCGACGATCGGCGGATGCGTCCCACGGCTTATCGCTTCACGCCCCCGCGAAGCTTTGGCACTGTAGCATCTCCCAGCCCGTGACAATGCGCTCCAAAGCGCCGCACGGTTCTTGGAGGGGAGCACAAAGTCCATGGCGGCGGAAGTCGGGCAGTTCGCGCTGATTCTCGCGTTTGTCCTGGCCATCGTGCAGGCGGCGGCTCCGCTGTGGGGCGCGGCGCGCGGCGAGCCGGTGCTGATGGCGCTGGGCCGCGCGGCGGCGACGCTGCAGGCGGGCTTTGTGATTCTGGCCTTCGGCTGCCTGGCGGCGAGCTACGTGGCCTGCGATTTTTCGGTGGCTCTGGTCGCCCAGCATTCCAACACCCAACAGCCCCTGGCCTACCGTTTCGCTGCGACCTGGGGAAGTCACGAGGGCTCCATGCTGCTCTGGGTGCTTATCCTGGCGATCTACGGCGGGGCGGTGGCGCGCTTCGGCGGGACCTTGCGCGAAACGCTGCAGGCGCGGGTTCTGGGCGTGCAGGGCCTGATCGGCGTCGCCTTCCTGGGCTTTCTGATCTTTACCTCCAACCCGTTCCTGCGGCTGTCGCCCGTCCCGCTGGAGGGCACGGAACTCAATCCGCTGCTGCAGGACCCGGGCCTCGTCTCCCATCCGCCGCTGCTCTACCTGGGCTATGTCGGCTTCTCGGTGGCCTTCGCCTTCGCCGTGGCGGCCCTGATCGAGGGGCGGGTGGACGCGGCCTGGGCGCGCTGGGTGAGGCCCTGGGTGCTCGCCGCCTGGGTCCCGCTCACCGCCGGGATCACGCTTGGAAGCCTCTGGGCCTATTACGAGCTCGGCTGGGGCGGCTGGTGGTTCTGGGATCCGGTGGAGAACGCCTCGCTGATGCCTTGGCTGCTGGGCACGGCGCTGCTGCACTCCTCCCTGGTGCTGGAACGGCGTGGCGCCCTGGTCAGCTGGACGATCCTGCTGGCGATCCTGACCTTCTCGCTGAGCCTGGTGGGCACCTTCCTGGTCCGCTCCGGCATCTTGACCAGCGTCCACTCCTTCGCCGTCGATCCGCAGCGCGGAATCTACATCCTGGGCATCATCGCCGTCACCACCGGCGCCGCGCTCGGCCTCTACGCCTGGCGGGCGCCGAGCCTGCGCACCGGCGCCCTGTTCTCGCCGCTGTCGCGCGAAGGCGGGATCACGCTCAACAACCTTTTCCTGGTGACGCTGACGGCCACCGTCTTCCTCGGCACCTTCAGCCCGGTGTTCATCGAGATCCTGAAGGGCGACAAGATTTCCGTCGGCCCGCCCTACTACGCCCGAACTTTCGCGCCGCTCGCCGTGCCGCTGCTGGTGCTGGTGGTGTTCGGCCCCATGCTGAACTGGAAGCGCGACGCAGCGGCCGCGGTTTTCCGCCGCGTCCGGATCCCCGCCGCCATCGCCGGCGGCGTCCTGCTGACGGGCCTCGTCACCGTGGGCTGGAGGAACAGCGTGGCCGCCGCCGGCCTCGGGCTCGCGGGCTGGTTGGTCGCCGGCGCCCTGGCCATTCCCGGCCGCCGCTGGTGGGCCGGACGCGCCGAGCTTCGGCGATCCATCCGCACGACGCCGACCGCGGTCTTCGGCCTGGCGCTGGCGCACGCGGGGCTGGGCCTGCTGACGCTGGGCATCGTCGGGGTCAGCGCCTGGCACAGCGACAAGGTGCTGACCATGCATCCCGGCGAGAGTACCGCCTTCGCCGGCCGCACGCTCACGCTGCAGTCCATCGTCCTGGCCGACGGCCCCAACTACCAGGCCCGGCAGGCGCATTTCGATATCACCGGCCGGGGGGGACCCTACAGCCTGGTCGCCGAGCGGCGCGCCTACGCGTCCAGCCAGACCACCGAGGCCGCGATTCATGTGAGCCCGCTGGGCAACCTCTACGTCTCCGGCGGCGACGAGGCCGACGGCGGCATCGTCGTCAGGCTCTGGGACCACCCGTTGATCGTCTGGATCTGGATCGGCGGCTTCACCATGGCGCTGGGCGGCCTGGTCTCGCTTTGTGACCGGCGGCTGAGGCTGGGAGTCGCGGCCCGCGCGCCGGCGCCTAGGCTCGCCCCGGCGCCCGCGGCCCAGGCGCCGGCGGAATGAGACGCCTCCTGGCTCTTCTGCCGGTGGCGGCCTTCGTCATCGTGCTCGTGGGCTTCATGGTCGGCCTCAGGCGGGATCCGTCGATCCTGCCCTCCATGCTGATCGGCAAGCCGCTGCCGGCCTTCACGCTGGCGCCGCTCAGGGCCAACGAGGCCGGGCTGGCCTCCGTGGACCTGGCCGGCCAGCCCGTGCTGCTCAACGTCTTCGCCTCGTGGTGCGGCCCCTGCAAGGAGGAGCATCCGACCCTCTTGCGGCTGAAAGCCGAGGGCGTGCCGATCGTGGGCCTCGACTGGAAGGAAGACGCCGCCGACGGCGCCCGCTGGCTCGACGCGAACGGCGATCCCTATCTGCGCGCCGGCAACGACCGCACCGGCCGTGCGGGCATCGACCTGGGCGTCTCCGGGGTGCCGGAGACCTTCGTCGTCGATCGCCGCGGCCGCGTCCGCTACCGCCAGGTGGGCGCGATCACGCCGCAGATCTGGGCTGAGACCATCGAGCCCTTGATGGCGCGCCTGAAGGCGGAATCATGAGGCGATTCCTGCTGATCGCCGCGACCGCCCTGGCGCTTTCCGGGTCCGCCCGGGCGGTGACGCCGGACGAGCAGCTGCCGGATCCGAAGCTCGAGGCCCGCGCCCGCGCACTCAGTCAGGAACTCCGCTGCCTCGTCTGCCAGAACCAGTCGATTGACGATTCGGCCGCCCCGCTGGCCCACGACCTCCGGGTGATCCTTCGCGAGCGCATCGCAGCCGGCGACACCGACAAGCAGGCCGTCGACTACCTGGTCCGGCGCTACGGCGACTTCGTCCTGTTGCGCCCGCCGTTCCAGGCCGACACCTGGGCGCTCTGGCTGGGACCGGTCGCGGTCTTGCTGCTGGGCGGGGCGGGAGTTGCGCTCTACATGCGCGGACGTTCGCGGACCGCTGAGTCGCCATTGACCGCGGCGGACGAAGCGGCGGCCGCTCAACTGATGATGCGTGACGAAGGCGACTGATGCTCTGGATGATCCTTACCCTGATGGTCGCTTTGGCCGCCGTGGGCCTGGCCGTGCCGCTTATCCGGCGTCACGACGACGCGCGCCGCGCCCGCGGCTCGGTGGCCGAGGTGCTGAAGGCCCAGCTCGGCGAGATCGATGCCCAGACGAAGGCCGGCGCCCTGCCGCCGGCCGAAGCCGAGGCGCTGAAGACCGACGTCAAGCGCCGCGTCCTGGCCGAGGGCCGCGAGAGCGAGCCCGCCGCCCGGCCGCTCAGCGAGCGCACGCTGCTGATCCTCGCCCTCGGCCTGGTGGCCGTCGTGGTTCTGGCCGCCACCGGCCTCTACCTGAAGATCGGCCGCCCGGACGCCGCAGCCCGCGCGCCGGCCGAAGCCGCCCTGCCGCCCGGCCATCCGAATGGCGAGGTCGCCGGCATGATCGGCCAGCTCGAGGCCCGCATGAAGCAGGCGCCCAATGACGCCGAGGGCTGGCGGATGCTGGGCTGGTCCTATCTGCAGGTGGGCCGCAACGCCGACGCCGCGACCGCCTACGGCCGCGCCGCCGCCCTCGACCCGCACAATGGTGAGTATCTCTCGGCCCAGGGCGAGGCGACCGTGCTGGCCGCCTCCGGGCAGGTGACCCCGGCCGCCGAGGACATCTTCCGCAAGGCCGTCTCCCTGGATCCGGCCGATCCCAGGGCCCGCTACTACCTGGCCATCGCCAAGGACCAGAAGGGCGACGCCAAGGGGGCCATGGACGACTGGATCGCGCTCCTCAAGAGCGCGCCGGCTGATGCGCCCTGGGCGCCTGAGGTGCGCAGTTTCGTGGAGAAGGTGGCCGCCGAGCGTCATGTCGATCTCACCGGCCGCCTGCCGCCGGCGCCAGCCGCGCTCGCCGCGGCCGGGCCCTCAGGGCCCGCGCCGGGGCCTACCTCCGATCAGGTCGCAGCCGCCGGCCAGATGAACGCGGGGGACCGCCAAGCCATGATCCAGGGCATGGTGGAGAAGCAGGCCGCCGGCCTGAAGGCCAATCCGCATGACCGCGAGGGCTGGGAGCGGCTGATGCGGGCGCGGATGGTCCTTGGACAGACGACTCTGGCGGCCCAGGCCTACCGCGACGCCGCCAGGGCCTTCGCCGGCTCGCCCTCCGACCAGGCCCTCTTGCGCCAAGCAGCCGCAGGCCTGGGCATACCGGGTCTCTGAAAACAGCATTTGAGTTTGACGTACGGTTAACTCGGATCGGCGAGCATCGCTCAACGATAAATGGGGAGGGGGCTGTTGAGCGACCAAGCCAACAGCGAAACGTCAGGCGCGTCTGCAAGCCGCCAGCGGCTTTCGCAGGGTATGCGCCTCTATGGGGCGTCCGCCCGCAACATGTGGCCCCGGATCGTCGCCTCCACGGCGGTCGCCGCCGTCGCGGCGCAGTCGATCGGCCTGATCTGGACCGGAGCCTGGCTCGCCGTCATCTGGATCGGCCTGGTGGTCGGCATCCGCCTGGTGACTCAGTTCGAACGCGACCTGTCGCCGGCCGCCCAGGCCCGTCTGACCCATGTCGTAAGCATCAATAACGCCGTCTCCACGGTTCTGCAGGCCGGGATACTTGTGGCGATCTGGGCCACCGGCGACGATCTGGGCAAGGCCTTCGCGATCATCGCGGCCTTCGTCGGCTCGGCCTATGTGCTGCTGCAGTACTATTCAGACCTCGGCCGCTTCCGCATGCTGCTGGCGCCCTATGTCGGGACGTTCCTCTACATCGCCTTCGATCTGAGCCGGGCGGCCGGTTGGCGCGCCGGGGCGATCCTCACCTGCGTGGCCGCGTGCGTGAGCATGATCAACTTTTTCTTCCTGTCGCGCCGCCTGCTCGACCGCTCGCGCTCCTCGCTGCGCCAGGCCCGCCGGCGCGCGCAGCAGGGGGAACTGGCCGCGGAGTCGGCCAACGCCGCCAAG
>PLEH01000335.1 GCA_003136395.1 Phenylobacterium sp. | reverse complement strand
CACCCTCTCCGCCGCCCACCGCCCCTAGCGGCTTCGGGTGGCAGGCCACAAGAGTTGACCGGCGAAGGGTGTCTCCCGAAGCTCTCTTGAGCGTAGGGAGACCGGCAGTGTGGTACTTCTACTCTCTTGAGTTTCCGCACGAAGCCAAAGAGGCATAGCTGCAGCGATGTCAGCGTCCCTCAATGTCGTCGTCTTGGTCGGCAACGGCTTGAACTATGATTTCATTGAATGGTCAGCCGCCGAAGCGGGCCATTTTGTTGTTGCTGGGCTTAGCTACTGGCCTTGTGACAGAGACGAACTCGATGATCTGGTCAATTCGGTCGCAGAGACCGGCAGAGTCAGCATTTGCAACCCAAACCCAGCCCCTGACTGGATCGCTCGCATCAATGCGAAGTTCGGCCCCGACAGAGTTCAACAGTTTGATGGCCCGCCTTCGATTGACTAACGCCCAGCCTCACTTCTTGGGGCTGGGAACCCGGCCCTAAACCTCATGGATGATGCGAGCCTTCGGGCCTGGGCAAGTCAAGGAGCGGCTCTTTGGCCGCCCGCGACGCGGCGCGCGTTCCGCGCGTCCTTGAGTTGCCCAGGCCCGAAGGCAAACTGGCCGGCATGAGATTTAAGCCGCAGCCTGCCTGCTAATCCCCCACACTCGTCATCCTCCGGTCGCCCGAAGAGGCGATCCGGGGGACCCATGATCTCAAGCGGTGCATGCGGCCTCGGACGGCGCCGCCGCATTCCTTTTCCCCGCCACGGAGATCATGGGTCCCCCGGATCAGCCTGCGGCTGACCGGAGGATGACGAATGTCGGGGGTGGCTGACGCCTGCCGCCAACCTAGCGCAGCTCCAACCCTTCCAGCTGCCCGTCGGCGCGCCAGGCCTGGAGTTTTTCGAAGAACTTTAGCGGGCCCGCGCCGTACATTTCGGAGAAGAAGCCGGTGCGGTTCCCCGCGGCGCCCTCCGAGTTGTAGTAGCCCGGCGTGCATTCCATGTAGAACCGCTCGCCCATGCGGGCGAGGCTGCGGATCTCCTCCACATAGGCCGCTTCAGCCTCGGCCGTGGGTTCCAGGACGGCGTGGCCTCGCTCCCGCGCGTGACTCACCACGTGGGCCACGTGATTGGCCTGCTCGTTCAGCGCCTGCGGCACGCTGATGGTGATCGCCGTCTGGGTGAAGCCCAGGAAGAAGCAGTTGGGAAAACCGTGGGCGGTCAGGCCGTGCAGGGTGCGCAGGCCCTGGGCCCAGTGCTCGGACAGGGTCACCCCGCCGCGGCCGACGATGTCGTAGCCGGCGCGGCGTGTGTAGGCGGTGCCGACCTCGAAGCCGGTGGCGAAGATCAGGCAGTCGAGTTCGTACTCGACGCCGCCCGCCACCACGCCGGTCTCGGTGAGCCGCTCGACGCCCTTGCCGTGGGTGTCCACCAGGGTGACGTTCGGCCGGTTGTAGGTCTGCAGATATTCGTCGTGGAAGCACGGCCGCTTGCAGAACTGGCGATACCAGGGCTTCAGCGCCGCCGCGGTCGCCGGGTCCTTGACGATGGCGTCCACGCGGGCGCGGACCTGGTTCATCTTGCGGTAGTCGGCGAGCGCCATCAGCTCGCCACGCTCGCTGCTCGTGAGCCGGCGGCCGAGCTTCTGCGAGGCCTGCTTGGCCGCGGCGCCGGTGAGGTTGCGGAAGATGTCGGTCCAGCCGTCGTGGACCAGGTCCTCCTCGGCGTCGCCGCCGCTGACCAGGATGTTGAAGTTCTCCCGCCGCCGGGTCTGCCAGCCTGGCTCCAGCGAGGCGGCCCAGGCCGGGTCGGTCGGGGCATTGTTGCGCACGTCCACCGACGAGGGCGTGCGCTGGAAGACGTAGAGTTCCTTGGCGCTCGCGCCGAGGTGCGGGATGCACTGGATGGCGGTGGCCCCGGTGCCGATGATGCCGACCCGCTTGTCCGCAAGGCCCGTGAGGCCGCCCGAGGAGTCTCCGCCGGTGTAGCGGTAGTCCCAGCGGCTGGTGTGGAAGGTGTGGCCCTTGAACGCATTGATGCCGGGAATGCCGGGCAGCTTCGGCCGGCTGAGCGGTCCGTTGGCCATGGCCACATAGCGCGCACGGAACCGGTCGCCGCGATCCGTCGAGACGATCCAGCGTCCGTCGGCCTCGTCCCACTCCATCCCGGTGATCGAGGTCTGCATCAGGGCGTCGTCATAGAGCCGGTAGTGGCGCGCGATGTTGCGGCTGTGCTCGAGGATCTCGGGCGCGAAGGAGTATTTGTGCTTGGGCATGTAGCCGAGCTCTTCGAGCAGAGGCAGGTAGACGTAGCTCTCCACGTCGCACATGGCGCCGGGATAGCGGTTCCAGTACCAGGTGCCGCCGAAGTCGCCGCCCTTCTCGATGATCCGGATGTCGCTCATCCCCGCCTCGCGCAGGCGCGCGGCGGCCAGCTGGCCCCCAAACCCGCCGCCGACCACCACCACCTCGACCTCGTCGGTCAGGGGTTCGCGGTGGAAGCCCGGCGCCACATAGGGGTCGTCCAGATAGTGGGCGAAGTCGCCGGCGATCTCGCGGTATTGCGCATTGCCGTCGTCCCGCAGCCGCTTGTCCCGTTCCGCCTGGTACTTGGCGCGCAGGGCCTCCGGGTCGAACCCGAGGTCGTCGGTCTCGGCCTCGGCGTCGAGCGTATCGGTCATGGCGTCGCTTTCCCCTGCCGGGTTTGTCCCGGGCCTGCCCCATAGAACTAGAGGTGACGCAGCGACAATCAAGGCGGCTCAAGCGCGCGCCGTACCGCAATTACGAAGATATTCCGCGGCGGCGCCGACAACAACCGTCGCCTTGGGAGGAAGACTTTAACCTGATCCGCCGATGGTGCTGCGATGGCCGTGCTGCACGCGTCCAAGACCGCCGTGACCGAAGGGTCATCCGGCCTGGGTTTCGCGACCCTGCCGATGCCCATGGCCGTGCTGGACAGCGAACTCGCCATCCTGGAGGCCAACGCCGCCTTTGCGGACCTGCTGCAGGTCCCCGCCGCCAGCCTGATCGGCGAGCCGCTGGGCAAGCGGCTGCGCGCGGCGGCCACTGATGTCCCGGACGGCGATGGCGTGCAGACCTTCGGCTTCCAGTGCGCCGACGGCCCGCGCTGGCTGCGCCTGGACCTGCAGGCGCATGGCGGCCAGATCCTGGCCATCATGTTCGACGTCACCGGCGAGCGCACCGTGCTGGAGCGGATGAAGGCCGATTTCGCCGCCCGCGGCCGGCTGATGCACGACGCCGAGGTGGGGATCTGGCGCTACGACCCCGACGCTGAACTCTACCATTTCCCCACCGAGCTCGCGTTCGGCCACGGGGGCAACCAGGAGCCCGTGCCGGTCGCCACGCTGCAGATGATCCAGCACGAGGACGACCGCGCCACCGACACCGCTATTCGCGAGCGCCTCACCCACGAAGAGGGCACGGCCGAGGCCGACATGCGCTACCGCACCGGCGACGGCGGCTGGCGAGTGCTCAGGGTGCTCTATCGCAGCGGGCGACGGACCCGCTCCGGCCGCTACGAGATGTACGGCCTGAGCCAGAACGTCACAGACCTGGCCCAGGCCCGCGATGACGCCAACGCCAGCGCCGGGCGCCTGAAGCTGGCCCTGACCGCGGCCCGCGCGGGGGTGTTCGGCTACGACTACGCCAAGTCGGAATACTGGCTGTCGCCGGAGTTCCGCGACCTGATGGGCCAGAGCGCGCTCGAAGCCGCCACCGCCGCTGAGGACCCGCGGGTGATCTTCCATCCCGACGACCGCGACACCCTGCGCACGATGGGCGTCGAAAGCGTGAAAGCCGGCCACGCCATCTCCGCCGATGCGCGCGTCATGCGCACCGACGGTCCCCTTTGGGTCCGGGTCTACTGGCAGACCGAGATCGACGCTTCCGGCGCCCCGGTGCGCGGCGTGGGCCTGCTGCTCGACATCGACGACCAGAAGCGCCAGGAGTTGGCGCTCACCGAGGCCCGCCTGCTCGCGGAATCGGCCACGGCGTCGAAGTCCAGCTTCCTGGCCTCCGTCAGCCACGAAATCCGCACCCCGATGAACGGCATCGTGGGCGTGCTCAACCTGTTGAAGCGCGAAGGCCTCAGCACCGAGGGCCGTGACCTGCTGAGCGAGGCGCTCTCCTGCAGCGACATGCTGGCCCAGCTGATCGACGACGTGCTCGACTTCTCCAAGATGGAGGCCGGCAAGCTCGACGTGACGCCCGCGCCCACCGATCCGGCCGCCGTGCTGTCCAGCGTCGTGGCTCTGCTGCATCCTCAGGCTGACGGCAAGAACCTCTACCTGCGGGCGGTCATCGAACCCCAGGAGGACGACAGCGCCGGCTGGGCGATGATCGACCCGGTCCGCCTTCGCCAGTGCCTGTTCAACATCATCGGCAACGCCGTGAAGTTCACCGAGACCGGCGGCGTCGAGGTGCGTATGGCCTTCAAGGGCGAGGCCGCGGCCCGCAAGCTGCGGGTCGAGGTGCACGACACCGGCGTCGGCGTCCCCGAGGCTGCCAAGGCCGCGCTCTTCGACCGCTTTAAGCAGGCTCATACCGGCGCCACGCGCAAGTTCGGCGGCACGGGCCTCGGCCTTGCCATCTCCCGCAGCCTCGCCCAGCTGATGGGCGGCGAGATGAGCTTTGAGTCCACCGAGGGCGTCGGCTCGGTGTTCTGGTTCGAGATTTCCGCGCCCCACGCCGACCCCGTGGCCGCCGCCCCGCAGGTCGAGGCCGGCGAGGCGCCGCTGATGGGCCTGAAGATTCTGGTGGTCGACGACAATCGCACCAATCGCCTCGTGGGCCTGAAGTCCCTGGAGGCCCTGGGCGCCGAGGCCGAGACCGCCGACAGCGGCGAAGCGGCCATCGCCGCGGCCGCCAAGGGCGGCTACGACCTGATCCTGATGGACGTCAACATGCCCGGCATGGATGGCCTGGAGGCGACCCGTCGCATCCGTGAACTGCCGCAGCCGCAGGCCGCCGTGCCGGTGGTGGCGCTCACCGCCGACGTCATGACCCACCACCAGGCGACCTACCACGCGGCGGGCATGAACGGCTTCGTGCCCAAGCCCTTCTCGCCCGGCCAGTTGCTCACCGAGATCGTCCGGATCGCCGGCTAGAGCCTGGGACACCAGGGCGCGCGGAATCACAATCCAGGCAAGTTCTCCGCGCAGGCTTCCGCCAAGGGAAAGCTGGCTTGCGCATGGGTGCGGTCGGTCCAATAGTCCGCTCGCCGCCCGTTGCGGCCGTGGGGACTTCCGGATGACCGATCGAGCGAAACCCGCCGCCTTGGCGTTGGCGGCAGCCATTCTCGCCGGCGCCGCCTCCGAGGCCGCAGGCGCCACCTATGCCCTCGAGCCCACCCCGTCGACCGTGGCCTGGGGCCATTATGACGGGACCGACAAGCCCGCGCTGACCATCAGGTCGGGCGACGTCGTGGCGGTCCACACCCTGCTCACTAACAACCCCGCAGGCCTTAAGGCCAATGGCGTGCCGGACGACCAGATCGAGCCGGCCCTGCGCGACGTCTACGACCACGTGCCGGCCTCCGCCCGCGGCCCGGGGGGCCATGTCCTCGCCGGCCCCATTGCGATCGAGGGCGCCGAGCCTGGCGACACCCTGGAGATCCGCATCCAGAAGATCGATCTCGCGATCCCCTACGCCTACAACGGCTTCGGCGCCGCCAACGGGTTGCTGCGCGACGATTTCCCGTACCGTCGCACCAAGATCATCCCGCTGGATCGGCAGAAGATGGTCGCGAACTTCGGCCCCGGAATCGTCATTCCGCTGCATCCCTTCTTCGGCAGCATGGGCGTGGCCCCGCCGCCGGAGATGGGTCGTTGGGATTCCTCGCCGCCCACCATCATCGGCGGCAATATGGACAACAAGGAGCTGGTGGCCGGGACGACCCTGTTCCTGCCGGTCTTCGTGAAGGGCGCCGTCTTCAATGTCGGCGACGGCCACGCTGGCCAAGGCAACGGCGAGGTCGACGTCACCGCCATGGAGACCTCGCTGGTAGGGACCTTCCAGTTCATTCTGCACAAGGGCGAGCGCTCGCCCTACCCGCGCGCAGAGACCCCGAGCCACTATATCGCCATGGGCTTTGACGACGACATCGCGGTGGCGACCGTGAAGGCGGTGCGCAACATGGTGGAGTTCCTGGTCGCTCACAAAGGGATGAGCCGCGACGACGCCTATATGCTGGTCAGCGTGGCCGGCGACGTCGACGTCACCGAGTTGGTCGACCGCAACAAGGGCGTCCACGTGATGATGCCCAAGGCGATCTTCACGAAATAGCGCTAGGGCCTGGCCTCGAACTTGATAGCCAGATAGGTGACCGCCCCGCCCTTATCGACCAGCGCCTGATGGGGCATGCCGGCCGGGATCCAGAGCGCGTCGCCGGGACCCATGCGGTAGAGGTCGCCGCGGGTTTGGGTTCCGCCGCGCCACTCCCCCGGCGCGGTCTGGCGGTTGCCCGCCACCGTCCCGCCGACACGGAACACCGCATGGCCGGTGCGGACGACCAGCTCGTCGTTCAGGTGCTCGTGGACCTCCACCTCGCCGTCCCGGTCGCGCCGCGCCGCCAGGACGACCGCGCCCGACCCGGTCGGCAGCGGGGCCGTGGCCAGGCCATCCTTCAGGGTCGCGACCATGGCGCTGATCTCGGCGTTCGTGACGCGATGAGCCTGGCCCGCGGCGTGCGCGCTCAAGCCCACCGCCGCGATCGCGGCCGCGGCGACAAGCGGAAGGCCTAGTCTGAAGGGAAGTCTGGTCATGGACGATCTCCGGTCTGGGCCGGCAGGTGGCCACAGGCCGACGCCCGGCGGCAAACGAAAACGCCGACGGTCCTTGCCGGACCCCCGCGAGGGGTGGACCTTGGCGGACCCTGGAGCCAAGTCCGATGAGTCTTGACGGTCCCGCCGACACCGAACGCCCGCACGCGCGGCCCGACCTCAGCTATGGCGACTATCTGAAGCTCGACCGGCTGCTGTCGGCCCAGGCGCCGCTGTCGGCCGAGCATGACGAGCTGCTGTTCATCATCATCCACCAGACCTCCGAGCTGTGGATGCAGCTCTCGCTGCACGAGCTCAGCGCCGCCCGCGACCAGATCCGCCGCGACGACCTGGGGCCGGCGTTCAAGATGATCGCCCGCGTCAGCCGCATCCAGGCGCAGCTGATCCAGTCCTGGGACGTGCTCGCGACCATGACCCCCAGCGACTACGAGGCGATCCGCCCCTCGCTGGGCCAGAGCTCCGGCTTTCAGTCCTACCAGTACCGCGAGCTCGAATTCATGCTGGGCGCCAAGACCGCCTCGACCCTCACCGTCCATGAGCCCGATCCGGCGATCCACGCCCGGCTGCTGGCGGCCTTTCGCGCGCCCAGCCTCTACGACGAGGCGCTGCGGCTGCTGGACCGGCGCGGCCTCGCCCTCCCCGCGGCCTGCACCGAGCGCGACTGGACCCAGCCCTACGCGCCCAGGTCTGAGGTCGAAGCCGCCTGGCTCGAGGTCTACCGCGACCCGCAGCGCTGGTGGGATCTCTATGAACTGGCCGAGAAGCTCGTCGACCTGGAGTTCCGCTTCCAGCAATGGCGGTTCGCGCACATGAAGACGGTGGAGCGGATCATCGGCTTCAAGCCCGGCACCGGCAGCTCGGGCGTCGCCTATCTCAACCGCGCGCTCAGCCAGTCCTTCTTCCCGGAGCTGCTCAGCCTGCGCACCCGCCTATGAAGTCGGACCTCGTTACGGCTTCAGGGTCAGCTTCTGCAGGCGCCAGTTCAAGAGTTCGGCCACATAGAGCTCGTTTTCCGAGGGGCAGGCGATCTCGTGGATCCAGCCGAACTCCTTCGGCTGCTTGCCGGACCGGCCCAACCAGCCCAGGACCTCGCCGTCCAGGGTGAGCTTGTAGACCCGGCCCGGAAACGCGTCCGAGACGAACAGCACCTGGCGGCCGTTCACCGGCGGGGTGATGCACAGCGTCCAGGGCGCGCCCGGCGTCATGGTCCTGTTGCCGGCCGCGCCGGCATTGCCGTTGGGGCCCGGGGCGCTGGGCTTCGGGCCGATGGCCGGCTGCGCGTCCGGGGGCGCCGGGACATCGATCGTGATGATCTTCAACAGCTTTCCGTTGGTGTCGAAGACCTGGATCCGCCGGTTGCCGCGGTCGGCGACATAAATCCGGTCCCGGGCGTCGGCGGCGATGGAATGCAGGGTGTTGAACTGGCCGGGCTCGCTTCCGGGGCTCCCCCAGGAGGTCAGCCAGCGGCCGTCGGGACCGATCTTGGCGACCCGGGAATTGATGTAGCCGTCGCTGATGTAAGTATTCCCGTGGCTGTCCCAGGTCATGTCGGTCACCTGCCGGAAGTAACCATCGATCGGCGGTAGCGGCGGGCGCGGATGTTCGAGGGGGTGCGCGCCCTCGTCGGCGGCCTCGGGCTTGCGGCCGAACACCCAGGTCACCTTGCCGGCCGGATTGAAGCGGATGACCATGTCCGAGCCTTTGTCCGCGGCCCAGATATTGCCCGCCGGGTCGACGCGCACGGCGTGGGCGAAGGACCAGGCGTAGAGGTTCTTGCCGATCTCACGGATGAACCTGCCGTCCGGCCCGAATTCCAGCAGCTGAGAGGCCGCCGCACCGTAGGCCGGCCCGCTGGTGTTTCCGCGCTGGAAGACGAAGACGTGCTTGCCGGCGTTCACCGCCACCCCGGCCACCTCGCCCAGGTGCATATCGGCCGGCAACAGCAGGAAATCGGTCGAGGTGAAGGCGATCTCCTTCGCGGCGGGCTGGGCGAGCGCCGCGACCGGCGCCAGCAACAGAGCCATCAGTGTCGGAAAAAACCTCATGCCACGCCGCTCCCCCGAACTTTGTTCGGCGCATCCTTCGCGGCCTTCCAGCGCGGCGCAAACGAAAAAGGCCCCCGCGCTGGCGGGGGCCTTTTTATCTTGGGTGCGGGGACAGGATTTGAACCTGTGACCTTCAGGTTATGAGTCGGATTATTGAAGTATTCGATATGCTTTCGCATCGCGCGATTTAGTACGATATTTCACGTAATTAGCTTTGACTCACTTGTCTTTTAGTCTTCGACGACTAACGCTACTCCGCGATGAAACGCGACGGACTTTCCGCTCGGAATCTTCCACCAGGCTTCCACCGCGGACTACCGTCGAATTTAGTGGAACGGCGCGATGCCTAAGCTGACGAAGAGCGTGGTCGAGCATCTGGAAGTCCGCAGCAAGGACTACATTCTGTTCGACGCAAGCCTACCGGGGTTCGGCTGTCGCGTCATGCCGAGCGGAAAGCGCTTCTTTCTCATCCAGTACCGACGGAACGGCCGCACCCGCCGGGTTGCCCTCGGACAATTCGGGCCAACGACCGCCGAGATCGCAAGGCAACAGGCTCTCCGGCTCCTTGGCCAAGTGAAGGGAGCGGGCGCTGATCCCGCAGCCGATCGCGATCTTGATCGTCAATCGACGACGATCACCGACCTGGGAAAGCGGTTCCTGGAGCAACATGTGGCCGTGCGTTGCAAGCGTTCGACCCAGTCGGAATATCGCCGTGCCGTTGAGCTTTTCATCACGCCCTTCTTCAAGACCCAAAGGGTACGCGGTGTGAACTCGGCAGACGTCGCGGACTTCCACAGCAGCCTGTCCAAAATCCCGTATCAAGCCAATCGCGCCTTGGGCGTGCTCCGGAAGATGATGAACCTCGCGGAGGTTTGGGGGCTCCGCGACAAGCACAGCAATCCCTGCGAAGACATCGAGAAATACCCTGAGGTGAAGCGGGAGCGCTTCCTTTCCAAAGGTGAGCTCAAAGCCCTCGGCGAGGCGTTGACCGCCTATGAGACGACAGGCCGGGAAAGCCTCTACGCGGTCGCGGCCTTCCGCCTCCTCCTTCTGACAGGGTGCAGGCTCGGCGAGATCCAGACGCTGAAATGGTCCTACGTCGAGCTGGACGCCGGCGAGTTGCGTCTTCCGGACAGCAAGACGGGTGCAAAGGTCGTTCACCTGGGCGCGTCGGCGGTGACCATCTTGCGCGGTATTCCGCGGCTGCCTGACAACCCGCACGTCATCGCCGGCAAGAAGCCCGGAAGCTACCTGACCGATCTCCAGCGCCCCTGGCGCAAGATCCGCGAGACGGCAGGTCTGGACGACGTTCGAATCCACGACCTTCGACATACGTTTGCTTCGGGCGGCGTGGCGCTCGGCGAAGGGCTGCCGATGATCGGAAAACTGCTCGGGCATACCCAAGTTCAAACGACAGCGCGCTACGCCCATCTGGCATCCGATCCGGTCAAGGCCGCCGCGACAAAGATCGCCGACAGCCTCGCAGCCGCGCTCCATCCCCCGTCGGACTCGGGCGCCAACAGCAATTCGAAAGCCGACGGCGCCATCGGACCCACCACGCCGCCCCCTTCGGCGTCGCTGTCGAGATTGCGCGCGGCGCTTGATCTGATCGTCGAAGATCCCGGCCTTAACGGTGGCGCCCCGACGTTCCGGGGCACGCGTGTGCCGGTCTCGATGATCGTTGAACTTCTCGATGATGGTGCGGCGCTGGCGGATCTGCGGCAGGACTTCCCGCGCCTCACCGACAACATGATCGAAGCTGCGCGGGCGTATGCTCGAATGCTCGCGGCCTGAAGACGGCGAAACCCGCCGGCTCGATATTTTTCAATGGAGCTGCGCGGTCACGTCGTCGGGCCCGAACGAGTATCCGTCACCCTTCGGGCGACACCTTCTCCAGACGGGCAAACGACGCGACGAGCAGGGCCGGGCATCGAGCTTTCAGGTCGGGAGCGATCTCCGTACTATCGGCCCACGATAGCCAAAGGGGGGATTACGCCATGCGAGCGGTGATCTTGGCGACGGCGCTGGCCTTGGCATCAGCATCCGCTCACGCGGCCAGCTCCTTCGACGGGCGGTGGGTCGATGATCTCAAGACCCAGATGGGCGAGGCCGGGTCCGATGTCTATCTGGTCGCGAGCGGGATCTACAAATGCGACAGCTGTTCGCCGCCGCGGGCCTATCCGGCGGACGGCAAGGCGCGGGCCGTGGCCGGCGACACCTATGCGAAGTCGGAATCGGTGACCGTCGTAGGTCCGCGCACTATGGTCACCCGCATCGTCGGTCCGGACATGACCCGCGAGACCACCATGACGGTGGCGCCGGATGACAAGTCCGCGACCTATGTATCCCTCGACCAGTGGCCGGGGAAGCCGACGCGGCTGCGGACGGAGTACCTGGCCAAGCGGACCGCGCCGGCGCCTGCGGGAGCGAATGCGGTGTCCGGCTCCTGGCTGGGCGTGGCCTATGTGGCCGTGCCGGAGGAATAC
Source organism: Phenylobacterium sp. (assembly GCA_003136395.1). Taxonomy (GTDB): domain Bacteria; phylum Pseudomonadota; class Alphaproteobacteria; order Caulobacterales; family Caulobacteraceae; genus Phenylobacterium. The sequence continues at coordinate 4,978 of PLEH01000335.1, read as the reverse complement.
CGCTCGGTCGAGCTGAAGGAGGCGGACGGGCGTTTCAGCCGGAGCAATTTCCGGCACGGCCACTACACCGCCGAGATCGGAGGCCCCGCCGCGCCGCTGACCGGGGATGGTCAGGACATCTACCAAGCCACGATCCGCGCGCCGGACGCACGCACCCGAGTCGAGTCGATCCTGCGGGACGGCAAGCTGGTCATCGTACGCACCTACAGCCTTTCCGCGGACGGCAAGTCCATGGAGACGGCCGTCCGCGATCCCATGGACGGCCACATCTTCCGCACCACGTCTTACAGAAAATAGGCAAAGCATTCGGGGGGCAGGCCGCCACTCCCTGGTCGCGCTCTTGCTCGTCCTCGCGGCAAGGGCGGAGGCGGAGGCGGCTTGGGGTGAGCTCAAGACCTCTGCTCTCGACCGATTGCTGCCAAAAGCGAGCTACTCGTTGCGGCTATAGCCAGAGATACTCGGGCAATCTTGGAGGAAACGATGCGCCGCTTCACCCTGCTGCTCGCCCTGATGCTCGGCGTCGCTCCGGCGGCCCACGCGGCCGGCCCGTCCGATGCAACCTGGATCGGCTCATGGCGCCTCACCCTCAATACGCCGGACGGGGCGACGACGGCGCCGCTGGAGTTGAAGGCCGACGGAGGCGGCCTGGTCGGCACGGCTGGCGCGGTAGATGAGAATGGCTTCGTCGGACCGATGACCGTAACTGGACGGGTCGAAGGCGCCGAGGTCGTCCTAACGTTCGCGGCGCGGGGACAACCGGCGGCGACCCTTCGCCTGCATCGGGACGGTTTGGGTCTCAAGGGCGACGGACAGGTCTACGGCACACCGGCGTCAGCCTCCGCAGTGAGGATCGCGACCCCTGAAGCCTCGGCGATGCCCCGGGTCTTCGACTACGCGCCAACAACCTTCCACACGCAGTTCTCCGGTCGCTTCCCGCCGGTTCTGCACCTCCGCTCCGGCGACAGCGTCCGAACGACGACACTCGACAACGAGGGACAAGATGCCGCTCTCAAATGGAAGGGGATGCCGGGCAACACGCTGACGGGTCCGTTCTTCGTTGAAGGGGCCATGCCCGGCGATACCCTTGCGGTCCATCTCAAGCGCGTGGCGCTCAGCCGCGACAGCGCCAAGATGTTCAGCCGCACCATCAATCCGCGCGCAGACTCGGCCCCGCAGACCCCGACGCCGGGATGGGCGCGCGACTGGACCCTCGACCGGGCGAGGGGGGAAGCCCGACTTGCGGCGCCGGGCAACCGGCTCTCCGATCTTGTCTTGGTGGTTCACCCAATGATCGGATCAATCGGGGTCGCTCCGCCACCGGGACAGTCGATTAACGCGGGAGACCTTGGCCCGCACGGCGGAAACCTCGACTACAATCGCTTGGTCGCCGGCGCGACGATTTATCTGCCAGTCCTTCAGCCGGGCGCGCTGTTGTCCCTGGGCGACGGCCACGCGCTGCAAGGCGACGGCGAGGTGACCGGTCAGGGGCTGGAAACGTCTCTTGAGGTCGAGTTTCAGGTCGAGCTCATCAAGGGCAAGTCCCTCGGACAGATCTGGTTCGAAGACGCCGACGACATCATGGTGTCGGGCATCGATAATTCCCTGGACCTGGCGCTCCAAGCGGCGACCAGCGGGCTTTCGCACTGGCTGCACGATCACTATGGGCTCAACGACTCCGAGATTGCCAGCCTCCTCGGCGCTGCCGTCCGCTACGACATTGCTGAGGTCGTCGATCCTCGGCCTCACGTGGTCGCGCGCTTGTCGAAGGCTGTCCTGGCAAAGATTGGAAAGCGCTAGTGCGGATACCCGCTAGGTCCCCTTTCCACCCGCAGCAGAGGTTCCGAGAGGTCCGCTTATGGGCCTGGAGTCTCAGACCGCTTCCGACCCAAAGCGGACATTCGATCCTGAACTGAAACCTGCGCTACAAGCCCACTGCGAACTCAGTAAGACGTATCCTTCGTAGCCAAAAGACGACCAACCCGGTCGGCGTGAATTTCAAAAATCAGCCGCCCGCCGACAGAACCTTCGCCAAGCTTTGGATCGCGGACAGCCACATCGAAGTCGTAGATCAAGGTCGCACCATGAACTGCCGTCGGTTGGCCAAGGCGCTTCAAGATTTCGGACTTCGTCGTGCCGACCCAGATGCCATTGTCGAGCGCTGCCGCCCGTTGTCGTGGACTGACGACCGGACACTCACGGACAGGCCATGGCGAGCCAGCCTGCGCCGTCACGCCATCAATGAACTCCCCGCCCTGGAGTTCACCGCCATGGAGCCAAACTTGAAATCTGCCCTTGCCAGTCCCGACCGTGAAGCAAGTCCAGTCCTCCGTCTCGCTGGCGTCTCCCTGCCTGCGCATCTTGAGCGGGCCTAGGACGTGCTGAAGATCCGACCATCGCGTCTGCTCAAACTCGATCTTGTCTCGGCCCAGGAGGAGGCCGCCTACAAGCACGCGATGACGGGAGGGGGTTATGTCCTCCCCCGAATGAGGCACCTGCGGAAGCCGGCTCCAGTTCCCAGGGCTGGCATAGCTGGGCGAGGCCGTCAGGCAGGCGAGGGCGAACGCGGCGACATGTGTCTTGGAAATCCGCATATGTGGGTTGGACTCCCAGCGCTCAGGAGGCGCCATCCTAATCCGGCATTATGAACGTCCGCTTCCGAGCGTGCGGCTAGGGGCCGCTTTCGACCCATTGCGGACATTGATGGGTTGAACCCCAGCTTCTGCTCCGCGCCAAATGCAGACCCCCACGGCCTCTTCGCAGTGGGGATACGAGCGGCGCCGGCGCGATACCGAATGGGCGCCCGCAAGGCGGATTAAAGCTTTTCTACCCTCTCGACACTTATCACGGGCCGCGCCCCGGTTCGCTGTGCTTCGGCGAGTTCCGCGGGACTCACCGGACGGACGTCGAGGGACAGGGTCACCATCTGCCCATCCGCCAGGCGCACGACGCCGCTGCGCCCTGCGGCGAGTTCGATGGACGCAAGCTGCGGCGCAGCTTGCGCTCCGGTCCAGCCGACCTTGACCCGCACTCGGTCGCCGTGCTGCGCGACCGCAGCCAGAAGTAAATTGGGCGTCGATACCGTGTCCTGCCCTTCGATCCGGTAATTCGTTTGCGCGCCGAACACCTTCAGCTCGGTGGCGATTCTTCGTCCAGCAGTGGCGTTCACTGTGGCGCGCAATAAGACGGTCGACCCGTGGGCCACACTTGAGCCGCCGGATGCGGCGTAGAAGCGGTCCAGCCGCCTAGCGGCCGGCGTCCCCTTGGCGAGGCGGTGCCAGCTTCCAGCCGGGGCGACACTGTTAGTGCGGACGTGAGCCTCCGGCGGTCGCGCTCCCCATGCCGCGCCAGCCATGACGAGAACCAAGCCCAAGGCAATGGCCTGGCCGCGACGGCCCGCCGCCCAATTCGCGGGTCTGAATGCGAGCTGCTCGACACGTCGTGACAGGGGGTGACGCGCCGCCGCGGGCCAATAGCATCCCAGTGGCAGCGGGCGGACGACAAGGTGGGTCTTGAGGAGCGCTTCGGCATAGGTTCGACGCTCGCGCGGGCGCGCCGCCAGAACCTCAGCATCACAGGCCGCTTCTTGGTCGAGCCGCAGATAGCGCGCCAGCACATGCACGAATGGATTGAACCAGAGCACGCACCCAAAGGCTGCCAATGCAGCGTTGATCCACGGGTCACGGCGACGGATGTGCGTCTCCTCATGAAGCATGATGACGTGCTGTTCTGGCGGCGTGAAGAGCGCCGCGAAGTCGTCCGGCCGGCAGATGCGTGGGCGCAGCACCCCGACCACGGCGGGGCCGGCCAGGCCTCGGGAAGCAGCGGCATTGAATTCCGCCTGGTGTCGCGTCAGCCGCAGCACGTTCCAAGCCGCTCCGAAGGCCCACACAGCGGCGGCTGCAATTGCGAAACCGGTAGACTGGGGCGCGCCCCAGAAGGCCGGCACAACATGGGCCAGCGCCACGGGCTGGGCCGAGACCGGGGCAGTGGCTGTGATCCACAGAATGCGCGGCGGTGTCATCATCGCCAGCACGGCCGCCGGCACAAGCATCCAGAGGAGGTAGACCGCGCGGGGGTCCAGTGCCCTGCGCGCCAAGGGGCGCAACGCGAGCACCAAAAGGACAGCGACCGCGATCGCGACGTTCAACCGTATGATCAAGACGGCGGCGTCATTCATTGGCAAGCTTCGCGATCAATGCCTTGAGGTCCCGGATATCGGATGCGCTTAGCGCGCGGTGCTCTGCGAAGTGGGCGACCAAGGGGGTCACCTCACCGCCGAACAGGCGATCGACGAGGTTCTGGCTCTCCGCGCGGACGTAGTTGTCCCGCGGCACCAGCGGCCGGTAGCAGTGCTGCCCCTCCACTCGCGTCGCCACGATCATGCCCTTCTTGAGCAGGCGGGCGATCAATGTGCGTACCGTGCCGGGCGCCCAGCCCTGTTCGACGCCGACCGCTTCAATGACCCCCTCCGCGCTCAGCGCACCCTCGCGCCAGAACGCTTCCATGATCCGGCTTTCGGCGAGGGAAATTTTAGGCGGCGCCATCGGCGTACATGTCCCTCGATTTATACAGTTGTATATTTCATCAAACTACATTTGTGTATAGCGGAGGCAGCGCAGGGAGGCAAACACGGTGCAAGGTCGACCATTCATTCGATCTCATGTCGAGCTATCGGTCTGCTCCACCCTCCTTTTCACGCTTGCCGTCGGCGCGGCTCACGGACAGGCGTCGAAGGTGCCGACTCAGTCCGCCGGAGCGCCCGACCAAAGCGGGACGTCCGTCGCACCGGTGACCGTCACCGCCGCGCGTCCAGACGGGGTCCAAACTTCGATCGACCGTCGCAGCTATGGCGTCGCGACCGACCTCGCAGCCACATCCGGCTCCATCGCCGACGCCCTGAAGAACATCCCCTCCGTGGAGGTAAGCCCGACCGGCACGGTCACCCTGCGCGGCGACTCCAACGTCGTGATCATGATCG
>PLEH01000189.1 GCA_003136395.1 Phenylobacterium sp. | reverse complement strand
CATCGGCATCGAGCTGCCCAACCAGCATCGCGAGACGGTCTACCTGCGCGACCTCTTGGCCAGCCCCGAATACGAGCGCGGCGGCCAGACGCTTCCCATGGCGCTGGGCGAGACCATCGGCGGCGAGCCCTATATCGCCGACCTGGCGCGCATGCCCCACCTCTTGATCGCCGGCACCACCGGCTCGGGCAAGTCGGTGGGGGTCAACGCCATGATCCTGTCGATCCTCTACCGCCTGCCGCCGGACCAGTGCCGGATGATCATGATCGACCCGAAGATGCTGGAGCTTTCCGTCTATGACGGCATCCCGCACCTGCTGGCGCCGGTCGTCACCGATCCGAAGAAGGCCATCGTCGCGCTGAAGTGGACCGTGCGCGAGATGGAGGACCGCTATCGCCGCATGTCGAAGATCGGCGTGCGCAACGTCGCCTCCTACAACGAGCGCGCCAAGGAGGCCGCCGCCAAGGGCGAGCACTTCGAGCGCACCGTCCAGACCGGCTTCGACGAGACCGGCCGCGCGATCTACGAGAGCGAGAAGATCACGCCCGAGCCGATGCCGATGCTGGTCGTCATCATCGACGAGGTCGCCGACCTGATGATGGTGGCGGGCAAGGACATCGAAGGCGCCGTCCAGCGCCTGGCGCAGATGGCGCGGGCCGCCGGCATCCACCTGATCATGGCCACCCAGCGCCCCTCGGTGGACGTGATCACCGGCACCATCAAGGCCAACTTCCCGACCCGGATCTCCTTCCAGGTCACCTCCAAGATCGACAGCCGCACCATCCTGGGCGAGCAGGGCGCCGAGCAGCTGCTGGGCCAGGGCGACCAGCTCTACATGGCCGGCGGCGGCCGCGTGACCCGTTTGCACGGACCTTTCGTCAGCGATGGAGAGGTGGAAGCGGTCGCCAAGTTCCTGCGCGGGCAGGGCCAGCCGCAGTACCTCGAGGACGTCACCGCGGCGCCCGACGAGGATGGCGAGGCCGGCGACTTCGGCTTCGGCGGCGGCGAGGGCGGCGAGAGCAACGATCTCTACGACCGCGCCGTGGCGGTGGTCACCCGCGACGGCAAGGCGTCGACCAGCTACATCCAGCGCCGCCTGCAGATCGGCTACAACCGCGCCGCCTCGCTGATGGAGCGGATGGAGCAGGAGGGCGTGGTCGGCGCCGCCAACCATGCTGGCAAGCGCGAGATCCTGGTCTCCGCCGCGCCCTAAGGCTTTCGGTTGGCCTTGGCGGACTTGCTCCGGCAACCTGATCCCAAGGCGATCCGCAGCGCCGCCAGGAGCCCCTCCATGCATCTCAAGTCCCTGGTCCTGGCCGCCGGCCTCGCCGCCCTGAGCCTGCCGGCGCTTGCGGCGCCATACTGTTCGCCGCCCGAGGGGCTGACGCCCGCGCCGGTGCTGACGCCGCACCCTGACGAGGTGGTCTCCGGCGTGACCAACGCCTTCTATCTCCTGGCGCTCAACTGGACGCCGCAGTGGTGCGCGGAGGGCGGCGTCGGGGCGAGCGCCCGGGAGATGGAGTGCAGCCAACCCTTCGGCTTCACCCTGCACGGCCTGTGGCCGAACGGCGCCTCCAAGCCCTATCCGCGCTATTGCCGCCCGGTCGGCGGCCTCGACCTCGCGATGGTGCGCCACATGTACTGCCGCACGCCCTCGCCGGTGCTCCTGCAGCACGAATGGCAGGCGCACGGCGCCTGTGGCTTCGCAGACCCCCGGGCCTATTTCGGCCGGGCCGCGCGGCTGTTCGACCAGCTGAAGCTGCCGAAGATCGAGTCCATCGCGCCCGACAGGCTGACCGCCGGCGCGGTGCGGGCGGCCTTCATCTCCCGGAACCCCGCGTTCCGACCCCGCGATATCTTCGTCCAGACCACGCGGGATCAGGCTCTGGCGGAGGTCCGGCTCTGCTACGATCTGGCCTACAGGCCGGCAGCCTGCCCGGGCGGGAACGGCGCGCCGGACGGCGCCCGCATTCGCCTGGCGCCCAGCCGCACGGGCGCCTTCTAGGCGACTTGGGCGTTGTTGCTGGCCAAGCCATGCTGCCGCCACGAAGACCGGCAAGATTCGGCCCTATGAGGAGTCCACCCATGACGACCCGCCGCCGACTGCTGGCGCTCTCCGCAGCTGTGGCCTTGTCCGGCCCACTGCCGGCCTGGGCCGCCGCCGCGCCGGCCCCGGCGCTATCCGCCGACGACCAGGCGCTCGTCGACAAGGCCGTGGCCTATCTGCAGGGGCTGAACGAGGCCCGCGGCCGCTTCACCCAGAGCGACGGCCGTGGCGCGCCGACGCAAGGGGAGCTGTTCCTGAAACGGCCCGGCAAGGCGCGCTTCGCCTACGATCCGCCCTCGGGCCTGCTGGTGGTCTCCGACGGCGGCCGCGTCATCGTGCAGGACAAGCGGCTCGACACCTTCACCGCCTATCCCCTGGCGGCCACGCCGCTGTCGCTGTTTCTCGCCAAGACCATCCGGCTGGACAAGGGCGTCCAGGTGACCCGCGTCAGCCGCGCCGCCGACGGCTTTTCCGTCACCGCCCGCGACGGCAAGAAGGAGACGGCCGGCCAGATCACGCTCGCCTTCTCCGACAATCCGATGAGCCTAGTGGGCTGGACCGTCACCGACGCCCAAGGCCGCGCGACCCAGGTGCGGATCAGCGGACTGCAGCGGGCGCCGGGGCTCGACCCGGCCCTCTTTGTGCTGAAGAACCCGCACCCGACGAAACCGGACCCTGGCCGAATGTGACGAATTCGCAACGAGCAAGAGTTAACTGATCGGCGCTTGACTTTAACGAATCCTGTGGCGTTAATGCCACTACGCCATTGGCGCGCGCACGCGCCGACGGAACCCGTGCCGGACCCAATCCCCTCCCGGCGGCGGCATGAGAACCCACTGAAACGCCCGGGCTTCTCCAGTGCCCGGGCGTCTCTTTGTCTGCTGCATTCCCTTCCCCATCCGCGACGCCTATGGACGGGCATGCGCCTTCGAATCTGCACCTGGAACGTCAACTCCGTCCGCCTGCGCGCCGAGCAAGCCGCCCGCTTCGTCGCCGAACAGGCGCCGGACGTGCTGTGCATGCAGGAGATCAAGTGCCAGGAGGGCGAATTCCCGCGGGCTGCCTTCGTCGACATGGGCCTGCCGCACCTGAAGATCGCCGGCCAGAAGGGCTGGCACGGGGTGGCGATCGCCTCCCGCCTGCCGCTGGAGGACGCCGCGCCGTTACAGGTCTGCCGCGAGGGTCACGCCCGCTGCGTCGGCGCGACCGTGGCCGGCGTTGAGATCCACAACTTCTACATCCCGGCCGGCGGCGACGTGCCCGACCGCGTGGAGAACCCCAAGTTCGACCACAAGCTCGACTTCTACGAGAAGCTGACCGCCGAGCTGTCGCGGCGCGACCCTAAGGCGCCGTTGGCCATCGTCGGCGACCTGAACGTGGCGCCGGGCGAGAACGACGTCTGGAACCACAGGTACATGTCCAAGATCGTCAGCCACACGCCGGTGGAGATCGAGGCCATGGCGGCGCTGCACGCCTCGCTCGGCTTCATCGACCTGACGCGCGAGGCCTATCCGGAGCCGCAGAAGCTGGCGTCCTGGTGGAGCTACCGCGCCCAGGACTTCCGCCAGTCCAACCGGGGCCTCAGGCTCGACCACATCCTGGTGACGCCGGGCCTGCGCGACGCGGCCTTCCGGACCGGCGCGGCCTCCAGCCGCATTCACGACGATGTGCGCGAGTGGGAGCGCCCCAGCGACCACGCCCCGGTCAGCGCGGACCTGGCGCTCTAAAGGGAGGGCGCCTACGGCGCCAGTCGATACCCGCCCGCCTCGGTCAGCAGCAGCTTGGCGTTCGCCGGGTCGCTCTCGATCTTCTGACGCAGGCGGTAGACGTGGGTCTCCAGCGTATGGGTGGTGACGCCGGCGTTGTAGCCCCAGACCTCGGCCAGCAGCTCCTCGCGCGACACCGGCTTTTCCCCGGCGCGGTAGAGGTATTTCAGGATGTTGGTTTCCTTCTCCGTCAGGCGGATCTTCTTGGCCTGCGGGTCGATCAGCATCTTGGCGGCGGGGCGGAACTCATAGGCGCCCAGGCGGAAGACCGCGCCCTCGGAATGCTCGTAGTCGCGCAGCTGCACCCGGATGCGGGCCAAGAGCACGGCGAACTTGTAGGGCTTGGTGACGTAGTCGTTGGCGCCGGCGTCGAGCCCCTGGACGGTGTCGTCGTCCTCCACGGCCGCCGTCAGCATGATCACCGGGGTCGAGACACCGCTGTCGCGCATCCTGCGGCAGGCCTCGCGGCCGTCGAAGTCGGGCAGGTCGACATCGAGCAGGATCAGGTCGGGCCGTTCGGTCTGCGCCAGGCGCACGCCTTCGCCGGCGGTGGCCGCCTCGATGGTGGCGAAGTCCTCGGCCTGCAGCTGTTCAGCGACGGCCCCGCGAAGGTCCGCGTCGTCATCGACGATGAGGAGGGTCTTGCGTTGCGCCATGGTCGTCCGAACATGCACCGTATTGCCGGCCACCTGCAAAGAACATTTGGCGGGCCAAGGTATTTGGGGATGCGCGCGTGATCTTCACCGCCACGGCCGTCGACAACACCGGAGGGGGCTGGCTCGACCTGGGCGCACGCCGCGTGCGCTGCGCGCTCGGCAAGGGCGGGGTGAAGCCGGCCGCACAGAAGCGCGAGGGCGACCTCGCCTCGCCCGCCGGCGCCTGGCCGATCCGCCGCGTGCTCTACCGGCCCGACAGGGGCGCAGCACCCGTCACCGCGCTCGCCGTCCAGGCCCTGGCGCCCGACGACGGCTGGTGCGACGCGCCCGGCGACCCCGACTACAACCGCCCCATCAAGGTGCCGCATGCCGGCAGCGTCGAGCGGATGTGGCGCGACGACGGGCTCTACGACCTGGTGGTGGTGCTGGGCCACAACGACGACCCGCCGGTCGCGCCCCTGGGCTCGTGCATCTTCCTGCACCTGGCGCGTCCGGGGTATCTGCCCACCGAGGGCTGCGTTGCGGTAAGCCGGGCGGACCTGGAAGAGCTGTTGGCCGCCGCCAAGCCTGGTGATGCGGTGGAGATCAGAGGAGGGTGAGCGGCATGGAGCGGACCTATCAGGTCACCTCGGTCACGGTGCTGGCGTCCGGGCCCGGCGTGCTGGCGCGGGAATTCGTCTTTGGCCCCGGCGAGGGCACGCCCTGGCATCGTCACAGCGCGGTGGAGGACCGCAGCTACGTCCTGGCGGGAGCTCTGGCGTTCGAGACCCGCGATCCGCCGGCGCGCGTGGAGCTCACGGCGGGCGACACCCATGTGGTCGCCGCCGGGACCGTTCATCGGGTCGTCAACCGTGGCTCAGGTGAGGCCCGCCTGCTGCTGGTCCAGCACGGTGGCCGCTACGATTTCATCGCCGAGGGCGCCGCCCTCGAGAGCGGGAAGGCCTGACCATGCACCTGTCGACCTGGTTGGCCTTCGCCCTGGCCTGCGCCGCCATGGGCCTGATCCCGGGACCCGGCGTGACCAGTATCGTGGGCTATGCCCTGAGCTCCGGCCGGCGAACAGCGCTGGCCTCGGTGGCCGGCATGGCGCTCGGCAATGTGTTGGCCATGAGCGTGTCGCTGGCCGGCGCCGGGGCCCTGCTGGCCGCCTCGGCGCTCGCGTTCGCGGTGCTGAAGTGGGCGGGCGCGCTCTACCTGATCGGCCTGGGGGTGCTGGCCATCGCCCGTAGCCGCCAGGGCGTCGGCGCCGAGGGCGCGCCGTTCGCGCCGGTCAGCCCGCGCGCCGCCTTCCTCAGCAATGTCGCGGTGGGGACCTTCCATCCGAAGACCATCGTCTTCTTCGTGGCGTTCGCGCCGCAGTTCATTCGACCGGACGTGAACTATGCGCTCCAGGCCGGAATTCTGATCGCCACCTTCGGCGCGGTGGTTGGGACGACCGACACCCTCTACGCGCTGGCGGCGTCGCGCGCCTCGCATCTCCTGCGCAGCCCCAAGGCGACGCTGTGGTCGCGGCGGGCCGGCGGCGGCGTGATGATCGCGGCCGGCGTCGCCACGGCCGCGGCGTCCAGGACCTAGCTCCGTTCGCCTAGGTTCGGGCGCCGAACACCGCCGAGCCCACCCTGACGGCGGTGGCGCCGAAGGCGATGGCGGTCTCGAAGTCGTCGCTCATGCCCATGGAGAGCCCGGCCAAGCCGTTGCGGGCGGCGATCTTCGCCAGGAGCGCAAAGTGCGGGCCGGCCGGCTCGTCCACCGGCGGGATGCACATCAGGCCCTCGATGTGCAGCCCATAGGTCGCTCGACATAGAGCGATGAAGGCGTCGGCCTCGGCGGGGATCACCCCGGCCTTCTGCGGCTCCTCGCCGGTGTTCACCTGAACGTAGAGGCGGGGCGCGCGGCCCTGCTTCTGCATCTCCTCGGCCAGGACCCGCGCCAGCTTTTCCCGGTCGACGGTCTCGATGACGTCGAAGAAGGCCACGGCGTCGGCGGCCTTGTTGGTCTGGAGCGGCCCGATCAGGTGCAGGGTCACCTCGCCACGGCGCTCAGACCAGCGCGCGACCGCCTCCTGGACGCGGTTCTCGCCGAACACCGTCTGACCGGCGGCCAGCACCGGGGCCACCGCCTCCCAGGGCTGCATCTTGGAGACCGCGACCAGGGTCACATTGCCGGCCGCGCGGCCGGCCGCTTGCGCCGCACGGGCGATCCGGGCCACGACATCGGCATATGCAGGAGGTGCGGTCATTTCCGGGAGCTTCTGGACCTTGGCGAGAACCGCGGCCTTCCTAGGCCGCCGCGTGAAAGGGCGGAAGGCCCTGCCCGCCCTGTTGTTCTTTACAGATCCCGAGCGCACGCCCGATCCGGAGGCGATCGCCCGGCGCCTGCCGCGGGGTGCGGCCATCGTCTTTCGGGCCTTTGGCGCGCCGGACGCCACGGCGCGGGGCGCGCGTCTGGCGGCCATCGCCCGCCAGCGGGGTCTGAGGCTTCTGATCGGCGCGGACGCCGGCCTGGCTGAGCGCCTGCGCGCCGACGGCGTGCATCTGCCCGAGCGCCTGGCGCACCGGGCGAGGCGGCTGAAGGCCGCCCACCCCGGTTGGGTCGTGACGGCGGCGGCCCACTCCTCCAGCGCCGCCCGCCGCGCGCTCGCCGCCGGCGCGGACGCCGTGGTGGTCTCGGCGGTCTTTCCCAGCCGCAGCGCCTCGGCCGGGCCGCCCCTGGGCGCGATCCGGCTGGCGATCCTCGTGCGGCAGGCGAAAGGGGCGGTCTACGCGCTCGGCGGCATAGACAACAAAAAGGCCCGCCTCCTGAAGGATACGGGCCTCATCGGTCTGGCGGCGGTGGACGCCTTTAGAACTTGAACTTGGTTTCCAGCTGGACCCGAGGCTGGCCCGCGTCCGCCGGGTTCGGCTTCGGGCCGGGCGTGATCTGCTGCTCACCGAAGGCCAGGCTGCCGCCGACGCGCAAGGAAGGCGTGATGCGGTAGTAGGCGCCGGCCTGGATGTCGTTGGCGGTGGCCGCGCGGGCCTCGGGCTGCTTCAGGTTCAGGGTGACGCCCCAGTGACCCTTGGCCGCATCCCACTTCATCACCTGGGCGCCGGCCAGCGGCGAAGTCTCGGCGTGCACCGTGAAGTCCATGGGCTTGGTGGAGGTCGCCACGGCCGCCGGCGCAGCCTCCACGGCGCCGCCCGCCAGCCCGAAGGCAGCGACCGTAGCGACCAGCAATGCGACCTTGCGGACGGACATGCCCAACATATAGCCCCTCGACACCACTTTCGCACCCTCGGGATTGCTCCCGGACGGCAGAATGGCGGAGGTCGATTAGAGAGCGGTAAAGGCCAACGTCAACAGCCGGTGCTCGTTAACATCCCCAATGCGTCGAAGAACCTCGGCGCCTGTGGCGGCAGGGCCACGCGATTCCTGTTTGGCGACTGACACGGCGTTGTTATAGAGGGCGCGGCGCGGGGCGGCGCCGTAGCGCTCTATCTCGCGCGACGGAATTCATTGGAGACCGATACATATGCCGTTTGTGCGCGGTACCTGGATGCGTGGCGTTGCGGTAAGCGCCTTGGCTGTCGCCGCATTGGGCGTGGCCGGCTGTTCGACCGTCATGCATCCGTTCGGCGGCGGCAACGGCCCGAAGGCCGTGTCGAACCCCGACTCGGCGGCCCAGATCGGAGTGAACGGCTATCTCTGGCGCGCGACGCTGGACACGCTGTCGTTCATGCCGCTGGCCTCGGCCGACCCCTACGGCGGCGTGGTGATCACCGACTGGTACATCAACCCGGAAAAACAGGACGAGCGGTTCAAGTGCACCGTCTACATCCTGGACGCGCGGCTGCGCGCCGACGGGCTGAACGTGGCGGTGTTCAAGCAGAACAAGAACGCGGCCGGCGAATGGATCGACGCCCCCTCGGCCAGCGAGACCGAGACGCAGATCGAGAACTCCATCCTGACCCGCGCGCGCCAGCTCCGACTTTCGAACCTCAAGGGCTGATCCGCCCCTAAAGATCGTTCGCAAGTCGGCGCCCTCGCGTGAGAGGCCGTTGACCGGAAGTCCCACTCCAGTCCAAAGCCTCCCTAAGATGGCCCGCTACAACCCCAAAGAGACCGAGCCCCGGTGGCGCAAGGCCTGGGCGGACGCCGACGCCTTCCGCGCGGTGATCGATCCCGCCCGGCCCAAGTACTACGTGCTGGAGATGTTCCCCTATCCGTCGGGGCGCCTGCACATGGGCCATGTGCGCAACTACGCGCTAGGCGACGTGATCGCCCGCTTCAAGCGCGCCCGCGGCTTTTCGGTGCTGCATCCCATGGGCTGGGACGCCTTCGGCCTGCCCGCCGAAAACGCCGCCATGGAGCGCGGTGTCGACCCCAGGGGCTGGACCTACGACAACATCGCCCGGATGCGCGATGAGCTGAAGGAGCTGGGCCTCTCGATCGACTGGTCCCGCGAGTTCGCCACCTGCGACCTGGCCTATTACGGCCAGCAGCAGGCGCTGTTCCTAGACCTGTTCGCCCGCGGCCTCGTCTACCGCAAGGAGGGCCTGGTCAACTGGGACCCGGTCGACATGACCGTGCTGGCCAACGAGCAGGTCGAGGACGGCCGCGGCTGGCGCTCCGGCGCGGTGGTCGAGAAGCGCAAGCTGAACCAGTGGTTCTTCCGCATCACCGACTACGCCGACCAGCTGACCGACGACCTGGGGACGCTCGACCGCTGGCCCGAGAAGGTCAGGGTCATGCAGGAGAACTGGATCGGCCGCTCCAGGGGGCTGACCTTCTCCTTCGAATTCGCCGACCCCGCGCCCAAGGGTTTCGATGCGGGTCTGGAGGTCTACACCACCCGGCCCGACACCCTGTTCGGGGCCAGCTTCGTGGCCATCGCCGCCGACCATCCGCTGGCCGAGCAGATCGCCGCGGGCAATGCGGAGGCCAAGGCCTTCATCGCCCAATGCAAAATGGGTGGCGCAAGCCAGGCCGAGATCGATACCGCCGAAAAGCTGGGTTTCGACACCGGCGTCCGGGTCAAGCACCCCTTCGATCCCAGCTGGGACCTGCCGGTCTGGATCGCCAATTTCGTGCTGATGGACTATGGCGCGGGCGCCCTGTTCGGCTGCCCCGCGCATGACCAGCGCGACCTGGATTTCGCCCACAAATACAAGCTGCCGGTGATCCCGGTGGTCCTGCCGCCCGGCGAAGACCCGGCGACCTTCGCCATCGCGGATGAGCCCTATCTCGGGGCCGGGACCATCTATCACTCGCAGTTCCTGGACGGCCTGGACATCGAGNNTCGCCTGCGCGACTGGGGCGTGGCCCGCCAGCGTGGCTGGGGGTGTCCCATTCCCGTGGTGCATTGCCCGATCGACGGCGTCGTGCCGCTGCCGAAGACCGCGCTCCCCGTCGCCCTGCCGGACGATCCGGATTTCGGCAAACCCGGCAATGCCCTGGAACGACATCCGACCTGGAAGCACACGGTCTGTCCCAAGTGCGGCGGCGCCGCGACTCGCGAGACCGACACGCTCGACACCTTCGTCGACAGCTCCTGGTACTTCGCCCGGTTCGCCAACCCCGACTTCCCCCGGCCGATCGACAAGGCCGCGGCCGACTACTGGCTGCCGGTCGACCAGTACATCGGCGGCATCGAGCACGCGGTGCTGCACCTGCTCTATGCGCGGTTCGTCACCAAGGCGCTCGCCGACGACGGCCAGCTCAGCGTGCGCGAACCGTTCGCGGGCCTGTTCACCCAGGGCATGGTCACCCACGAGACCTACCGGCGGCAGAGCGGCGAGTGGCTGGAGCCCCATGAGGTCGAGGTTGTCGTCGAGGGCAAGCACCGGCGCGCGAAGCTCCTGGAAAACGGGGCCGAGGTGGTCATCGGCGACGTCGAGAAGATGTCGAAGTCCAAGAAAAACACCGTGGCGCCGGAGGAGATCTTCGACGTCTACGGCGTGGACGCCGCGCGCCTGTTCGTGCTCTCCGACAGCCCGCCCGAGCGGGACGCCCAGTGGTCGAACGCCGGCGTCCAGGGAGCCTGGCGCTTCGTCAACCGGGTCTGGGAAGAGTTCGAGAGCCAACCCCCAAGCCCGAGTGGGGACGCCGCCGGCGAGGACGAGGCCTCGACCGCGGTCCGACGCGCCACCCATCGGCTGACCAAGCAGGTCACCGAGGCCATCGACAGCTTCCGGTTCAACTCCGGCATCGCCCGGCTCTACGAGTTCCTGAACCTCCTGAAGGCCAATCCGGCCGCCGGCGCTTCACCCGCGCTGCTCAGCGCCCGCCAGGAGGCGTTGTCGGCTTTTTCACGCCTGATCGCCCCCTTCACGCCGCACCTGGCGGAAGAATGCTGGGTCCGGGTGGGCGGACAGGGCATGGTGGCCATGGCGCCCTGGCCCACGTTCGATCCGGCGCTCACCGAGGACGCCGTGCGCGTCCTGCCGGTGCAGGTGAACGGCAAGCGTCGGGGCGAAATCTCCGCGCCGGCGGGCGCCTCGGCGGCGGATGTGGAGAAGATCGTGCTTGACGACCCCGAGATCGCACGGCGCCTTGAGGGCCTGACCATCCGCAAGGTGATCGTGGTGCCCGACCGCATCGTCAACATCGTGGCCGCCTGATGAGGGCCCTGCTCGCCCTGGGCGCCGTCGCCGCCAGCCTGGCGCTGGCTGGGTGTGGTTTCACGCCGCTCTATGGCGCGCCAGGCGTCACCTCAAAGCTCGCCACCATCAAGGTGATCGCGCCGGACGGGCGCACCGGCTTCCTGGTCCGCCAGCACCTGGAGGACGCCTTCGCCACCAGCCGGGGCGCGCCGGCGACCTATGCCATGCGGCTGCAGCTCTCCGAGGCCCGCTATCCGCGCGGCATCCGCACCGACAACGTCGCCACCCGCTACGAATATGTGATCACGGCGGATTACAGCCTGGCGAACCAGCCCGCGGGCGACGTGGCCAAGAAGGGCCGCGTGCGGGTGGAGGTCACCTACGATTCCGCCGACCAGCCCTACGCCTCCATCGCCGCCGAGCAGGAAGCCCAGGACCGGGCCGCCGAGGAGGCCGCGCGGCGCATCCAGCTGGAGGTCGCCGCCTGGCTCGCCACCGGAGAGCCCTCGGCCAAAAAGCCGCAGAAGGTGACGCCGCCGCCGGCCAACTCCGTGACCCCGACCGGGCTGCCGACCGGCGCCTAAGCCTGTGATCCTCGGCAAGCGCCCCGATATCGAACGCTTTCTCAGCAAGCCCGACGCAGGCATCCGCGCCGCCCTGATCTATGGTCGCGACCTGGGCGTGGTCCGCGACCGGGGCCACCAGCTGGCGGCGAAGATCGCCAGGGACCCGGACGACCCCTTCGACGTCGCCCAGCTCACCGACGGCGACCTCGACAACGACGCCGCCCGGCTGGAGGGCGAGCTTTCGGCCCAGTCCCTGATGGGCGGGCGCAGGCTGGTGCGCCTGCGGTTCGGCACGGAAAAGTCGAGTCTCGACAAACTGGCCGCCGAGGCCCTCACCCGACATGCGGCCGGCGCGCTCAATCCCGACGCCTTCCTCCTGATCGAGGCCGGCGCGCTCGGTCGCGACTCGGCGCTGCGCAAGGCCGCCGAGAAGGCGCCCGGCGCGGCGACCATCCCCTGCTACGAGGACGAGCCCGGCGATGTGGCCCGCCAGGTCCGCGAGGCGCTGGCCAAGGACAACCTGTCGCTCAACGCCGAGGCGCTCGCTGTCTTCGTAGCCCGCATGCCCAAGGAACGGGGCGTCGCCCGCCAGGAAATCGAGCGACTGGCCCTCTTCCTTGGCCCCGGCAGCGGCGTGGTCGCCACGGCGGCCGACCTGGAGCCCTTCCTGGGGGTCGAGCCGGAGGCCTCGCTCTCCGATGCGGCGGTGGACGCCTTCGGCGGCCGGATTGGCGACGCGCAAGCCGGCCTGCGCCGCGCCGCCCAGGAGGGCGAAGGCGGCCCGGCGGCCGTCCGGGCCATGGGCATGCACCTGGGCCGCCTGCGCCGCACGCTGACGCTCGCCAAGAGCGGCGCGGGCCTGCAGGAAGCCGCCAAGGCTTCGGGGGTCTTCTGGAAGCAGGAGCGCGAGTTCCTGCGCCAGGCGCGATCCTGGACGCTGGACGAGCTCGACCGTATCCAGCCGGAGATCCTCAACGCCGATCGGCTCTGCAAGACCGCCGGCTCCCCCGACCAGCTGATCGCCGAGCGCCTGGCGCTGGCGGTCGCGGGCCGCGCGCGCCGCCTGGGGCTCTGAGCCACCTCTTGCCGACCCCGCCTCTTGCCGACTGGGGCGAAGGCCGGGATACTCCCGCCCATAAGCAGAGATGACTGCAAAAAAAATTGGGAGGCGCGCATGTTGGCCAAGGGATTGACGGCCTTAGCCTTTTCGCTGGCGGTCGGATTTGCCGTCGCGCCGCTCGCCGCACATGCCCAGCCTCCGGCCCCGCCCAGGACCGGCTACAAGGCGCCGCTCGCCGCCGACGGCCACCCGGACCTGCAGGGCGTCTGGACCAGCGCCACCGTCACCCGTCTGGAGCGCAATCCGCGCTGGGGCGCCCAGTTGGCCCTGACCGACGCCCAGACCCGCAAGATCGAGGGCCAGGTAAAGGCGCAGATCGACCTCGGCAACAAGCCCACCGACCCGAGCGCCAAGGTCACCGACCTGCCGGCCGACTGCTCGGGCGGCCGCGGCACCAACTGCAACTACAACGCCGCCTGGACCGATCCCGGCAGCGTGGTCATGCGGGTGAACGGCCAGCCGCGGAACGGCTTCATCACCTCCACCCCCGACGGCCGCGTGCCGATGCGCAAGGATGTGAAGGTCGCCGCCTTCGGCCAGCGCACCCTGAAGCCCGGCGAAAGCCCCAGCGACAATCCGGAGACCCGGGCGCTGGGCGAACGCTGCCTGCTGTCCTTCGGCAATTCGTCGGGCCCAGTGATGCTGCCCGGGCTCTACAACAACACCTACCAGTTCGTGCAGACCAAGGATCAGGTCGTCATCGACGTGGAGATGGTGCACGACGCGCGCATCGTGCGGATGAACGCGACGGGGCACATCCCGGCCTCCGTCCGCCCCTGGATGGGTGACTCGATCGGCCACTGGGAGGGCGACAGCCTGGTGGTCGAGACCACCAACTTCCACCCCGAACAGGTCTTCCGCGGCGCGTCCGAACACCTGAAGGTCACCGAACGCTTCACCCGGACCGGCAAGGACCGGCTGCACTACGCCTTCTGGGTGGAGGACTCTACCGTCTTCGCCCAGCCCTGGGGCGGCGAGTACGAGTTCTCGCGCATCACGGGCCAAGTCTACGAATACGCCTGCCACGAGGGAAACTACGGCCTGGTGGGCATCCTGCAGGGCGCCCGGGAAGAGGATCGCACGGGTCACAAGACCGCGCCCACCAACATCGACCAGAAGGCCAAGCCGGCTGAGGACGACGGCGAGGGCTAGTCCCTGACCCGGGAGTAGATGAAACAGTCGCTGGGTTCGTCCGGCGAGGAATAGCCGGCTTTCCTGAGAATGCCTTCGCTGGCGTAGCCGCAGTTTTCGGCGAGCCGCGCCGAGGCGGCGTTCCAGGTCTCGATGATCAGCTGCAGCCGATGGCACTCCGGGTGCTCGGCGAACAGGAGGTCGGAGAAGAGCCGAAGCGCGTCAGAGGCATAGCCCTTGCCGCGGTCCTCCTCGTTGTGAAGGATGTAGCCGATCTCCAGGCCGTGAATGCCGGGCCCGGACTTGTAGAACTGCAGGGTCCCGATCAGGCGCTGACCGTCACCCTCCACCGCGCTCTCGATGGCGCAGGCCCCGGCGTCCTTGCCCCAGAACCCCGTCTGATCGAGCACGCGCCGCGCCCATTCCGGGTCGGTCATCGGCTCGGTGATCGACAGCGTGTACTTGTGGGCCGTGGCGGCCTTCAGATCGCGGACGCCGATGGTGCGCAGCCGCACGCGGGAGCCCGTGGCGAGGATCATCTGCGCGTCAGCCTGCGGCAGAGCTCGTCCAGCTGTTCGAGGCTGGCGTACCTGATCTTGAGCTCGCCCGCGCCACCGCGATCAGTGATGTCGACGCTCATGCCGAGCGAATCCTCCAGGTCGGTTTCCAGAGCCGCGGTGTCGGTGTCCTTCGGCGCGCGACGGGGCCCTGACATCTTTTTCGGGGATCCCTTGGCCTTGGCTAGCGCTTCGGCGTCGCGGACGGAAAGGCCTTTATCGACAATGGCTTGCGCCAGCACCTCGGGATAGGCGGCGCTGAGGATCGCCCGCGCGTGGCCGGCGGTGAGCCGCCCGAACAGCACGTGGTCCTGCACGCTCTCCGGAAGCTGCAGCAGGCGTAACGTGTTGGCCACGTGGCTGCGCGACTTGCCGACCGCGGTCGCGGCCTTGTCCTGGGTGTAGGCCATGCGGCGCATCAGGGAGGCGTAGGCCTGGGCCTCCTCCATGGCGTTGAGGTCCTCGCGCTGGACGTTCTCGACGATGGCGATCTCGAAGGCCTTGTCGTCGTCCAGAAGCCGGATGAGCGCCGGAATGACCCTGAGGCCCGCCTTCTGCGCCGCGCGCCAGCGCCGCTCGCCGGCGACGATCTCGTATTCGCCCTCGGTCTTGGGCGAGGGCCGCACCAGGATCGGCTGCAGGACGCCCTTGTCGCGGATCGAGGCTTCCAGCTCGGCGATTTCCGCGTCGGGGAAATGGCGGCGCGGCTGTTCCGGATTGCGGTGGACCAGCTCGATCGGGATGGCGCGGACGCCCTCGGCCGGCTCCACGGCGTGCGGGATGTCCTGCGCCTCGCCCAGCAGGGCCGAAAGCCCCCGGCCCAATCCTCTGCGGCCCTCGGCCATCGAAAACTCCTCTACGCCGCCACTTTGCGGCGCGCGCGCTCGCGCAGAACCACCTCGCGGGCGAGCCGCAGATAGGCTTGGCTCCCCGCGCATTTCAGATCATAGACCAGGGCCGGCTTGCCGAAACCGGGCGCCTCGGAGACCCGCACGTTCCGGGGGATCACGGTCTGGTAGACCGTCTCGCCGAAGTGGCCGCGCACGTCGTTGGCCACCTGGCCCGAGAGGCCGTTGCGGCGGTCGAACATGGTCAGCACGATCCCCTGGATCTCCAGCTTCGGATTGAGGCTCGCGCGCACCAGCTCGATGGTGCGCATGAGCTGGGAGAGGCCCTCCAGCGCGAAGAACTCGCACTGCAGGGGCACCAGCACCGCGTCGGCCGCGGCCATGGCGTTGACGGTCAGCAGGTTCAGCGACGGCGGACAGTCGATCAGGACGTAGCTGTAGGTNNCTGGGCCAATTCCATCTCGATGCCGGAGAGGTCCGGGTCGGACGGCACCACGTGCAGGCCCGGCACTGAGGACTTCACCACCGCCTCGGCGATCGGCTTTTCGCCCATCAAGACGTCGTAGAGGGTATTCTTGCGCTGCGCCCGGCCGATGCCGAGGCCCGTGGACGCGTTGCCCTGGGGATCTGAATCGATCAGCAGCACCCGCTCGCCTACGGCGGCGAGCGCCGTGCCGAGGTTGATGGCGGTGGTGGTCTTGCCCACCCCGCCCTTCTGGTTGGCCACCACGAGCACGCGCATGGCGGGTTCAGACCCTACGGGCACGGCCGAGCCTCTTCACGCGAACGATGCGGCCCCGGGGGTCGCTCTTGGATGGCACGACGTCAGCCTCATATTCCCAATATCTGGCGGCCTCGCTCATCTCAGCTACAACATCTTGTCCTTTGAGGAACAAGCCGGTCGCGCCGCCCTGCAGGTATGGCCGGGCATACCCCAGCAGGCGCCAGAGCGGGGCACAAGCCCGCGCCGTGACGATCTCCACAGTTAGATCGAGGTTTTCCGCACGCGCGTTGTGGACGGTGGCCGGAAGCTCCAGGGCTTCCACGACTTCGGAGAGGAACTTGCACCGCTTGGTCATGCTCTCCACGAGGTCCACGTGGAAGCCGAGGACGCCCTTTCCGAGTATGGCCAGGACGATCCCCGGCAGGCCTGCGCCGGCGCCCAGGTCCGCCCAGGCCCGCGCGTCCGGCTGAAGTCTGACCAGTTGGGCCGAGTCCCAGGCATGCCGCGACCAGAAGTCCGGCAGGGACGCGGGTCCCACCAGGTTCATCACCTCGTTGCGCTCGGCCAGCATCACCCGGAAGCGTTCGAGGTCGGCCACCTGGGCCGGCGTGGCGCCGCTGACGGCCAAGAAGCCTTCGGCGTCCATCAAGCGGGCGGCGGCCGCGTCAGGCGGCGCGGCGGCGGACATGGGCCAGCAGGGCTGTGAGCGCGCCGGGCGTGACGCCCTCGATCCGTGCGGCCTGGCCAAGGGTCAGGGGCCTGACCGCGCTCAGCTTTTCGCGCGCCTCGTTGGATAGGCCGCCCACCGTGGCGTAGTCGAGCGCCGCTGGCAGGGTCAGGTCCTCGTCGCGGCGGAAGGCGGCCACGTCGGCGGCCTGGCGGTCGAGGTAGCCGGCGTAGGAGGCGTCGATCTCCACCTGTTCGCGCACCGCCGGCGCCCAACCCGTGATCTGCGGCCAGATGCGCGCCAGGTCGTCGAAGCCGATGGTCGAGTAGGCCAGGAGCTCAGTGAGGTTGCGCCGCTGGCCGTCGGCCTTGACCGGCAGGCCGGCCTTCTCGGCCGCCGAGGGCGTAAGCGTCAGATTGGCGGACATCGCGCGGGCTTCAGCAAGCGCAACGGCCTTCGCGCCGAACGCCTTGGCGCGGACCGAGCCCACCACGCCCAGGGCCTCGCCCTTGGCGGTCAGCCGCTGGTCGGCGTTGTCGGCGCGCAGGATCAGGCGGAACTCCGCGCGGCTGGTGAACATCCGGTAGGGCTCGGTGACCCCACGGGTGACCAGGTCGTCGATCAGCACGCCGATATAGGCCTCGTCGCGGGCGAAGGCGGCGGGATCGGCCCCGGAGGCCGCGCGGGCGGCGTTCAGACCGGCCACCAGCCCCTGGGCGCCCGCCTCCTCGTAGCCTGTGGTGCCGTTGATCTGGCCGGCCAGGTAAAGGCCCGGCAGCCGCTTGGCTTCCAGCGTCGGGAAGAGCTCGCGGGGGTCCACATAGTCGTATTCGATGGCGTAGCCGTAGCGGCGCACCCTCACCGCCTCGAGCCCCGGCATGGTGCGCAGGAAGAGATCCTGGGTCTCCTCCGACACCGAGGTGGAGACGCCGTTGGGATAGACCGTGTCGTCGTCGAGGCCCTCGGGCTCCAGGAAGACCTGGTGGCTGGTCTTGTCGGCGAACCGGACCACCTTGTCCTCGATGGAGGGGCAGTAGCGCGGCCCGATGCCGGTGGTCTTGCCGCCATAGACGGCGCTTTCGCCCAGCCGCTCGGCGATGATCCTGTGGGTCTCGGCGGTCGTCCAGGTGATGCCGCACTCGATCTGGCGGGTGGTGATCGCCTCGGTGAGGAAGGAGAACGGCACGGGCTCAGCGTCGGCCGCCTGCATCTCCAGCCGGTCCCAGGCGATGGTCGAGCCGTCCAGCCGCGCGGGGGTGCCGGTCTTCAGCCGCCCCATCTTCAGGCCACTGGCGTAGAGCCGGTCGGAGAGCCCGATGGCGGGCGCATCGCCCACCCGTCCGGCGGGGATCCGCGCCTCGCCGCGATGGATCACGCCCTTCAGGAAGGTGCCGGTGGTCAGGACCACGCGGGCGCAGCGATAGGCGGTTCCGCTGGCGCCCAGGACGCCCACGACGACGCCGTCTTCAAGGATCAGGTCTTCGACCGCCTCGGCGACGATGCTGAGGTTCGGCGTCTGCGCGAGTTCGGCCTGCATGGCCTCGCGGTAGAGCCGCCGGTCGATCTGCGAGCGCGGCCCGCGCACGGCGGCGCCCTTGGAACGGTTCAGCAGGCGAAACTGGATGCCGGCCTTGTCGCCCAGTCGGCCCATCAGCCCGTCCAGGGCGTCGATCTCGCGGACGAGGTGGCCCTTGCCCAGGCCGCCGATAGCCGGGTTGCAGCTCATCTCGCCGATGGTCTCGAGCTTGTGGGTGAGCAGCAGCGTGCGCGCGTCGAACCGCGCCGAGGCGGCCGCCGCCTCGCAGCCGGCGTGCCCGCCGCCGATGATGATCACGTCCCAAGTCATATAGGCGGCCAGCTCATGGAGCGCTGCATATAGTCGAAGGGCGGCGGTGTTTCACGTGAAACAACGACGCCGCGGTCACTTGCCTATGCAGAAGGTCGAGAAGATCCGGCCCAGCACCTGTTCGGGGTCGATCCGGCCGGTGATGCGGTCGAGCGCGCGGGCGGCCAGGCGCACGTCCTCTGCGGCCAGTTCCAGCGCCTGTTCCTCAGCCAACGCATGGCGCAGGCGCTGGGCGGCCTCGGTCAGCAGCTCCCGGTGGCGCAGGCGGGTGGCGGCGGGCGGCTCGCCCCCGGCCAGGGCCTGAACCACCGTCTCGGTCAGCGACCGTTCAAGCCAGGCCACGTCGTTGGGGCTCTTGGCCGTGAAGGGCTCGCCGGGAAGCCCCTCCAGCCCCTCGCCCAGGTCGCGCTTGGTGAGCAGCACGATGTCGCCGGGGCGCAGCGACGCCGGGACCTCGGGCTCCGCCTCACCATAGCCGTCCACCAGCCACACCCGCAGGCCGGCGGTCTCCGCCCAGGCCTCGGCGCGCCGAACCCCCTCGGCCTCGATCTCGTCGTCGGTTTTCCGCAGGCCCGCGGTGTCGGCGAGGATCACCTTGTAGCCGCCCAGCACCATGGGGACCTCGATGATGTCGCGCGTCGTGCCCGGCGTCGGCGAGACGATGGCCGCCTCGCGTTTGGCCAAGACGTTCAGGAGGGTGCTCTTGCCGGCGTTGGGCGCGCCCAGCAGCGCGATGCGGAAGCCCTCCCGGACCTGTTCGCCCCGCTCCACGTCGGCGGCGGCGGATTCCAACTCGTCGGCGAGGATCTCCAGGATCGGCCGGGCGCGGCCCGCCACGTCGGCCGGCAGCTCCTCGTCCGGGAAGTCGACGGCCGCCTCCAGCAGGCTTAGGGCGCGGATCAGGCCGTCGCGCCAGCGCGCCTGGACTTCCGACAGCCGCCCGCCGAGCTGGGCGAGCGCCTGGCGCCGCTGCGCGTCCGTCTCCGCGTCGATCAGGTCGGCGACGCCCTCGGCCTGGGCGAGGTCGAGCTTGCCGTGCTCGAAGGCGCGGCGCGTGAACTCCCCGGGCTCGGCCAGCCGCAGGCCCAGCGCCGAGAGCGCCTCGACCAGGGCGCCCACCACCGCGGAGCCGCCATGGACGTGCAGTTCGGCCGAGTCCTCGCCGGTGTAGCTGCCGGGCGCCGGGAACCACAGCACCAGGGCGTCATCGATCGCGGCGCCATCCGCGGCCTTCAGCCTGCGCAGGGAGGCCCGCCGCGCCGCCGGCAGCCGCCCGGCCAGAGCGCGCACGGCCGCGGCCGTCCCCGGCCCCGACAGGCGCACCACCGCGACCGCCGAACGGCCCGCGGCCGTGGCGGGCGCGAAGATGGTGTCGCTCATTTCCCCGAGGGGCGTTTCTGGGAGGCGGCCGTCAGGCCCACTTCCATCAGCTTGCGGAACTGCGCCTGGGCGCCCGTCCCGAAGGCCATCCAGTTCTTCAGCAGCTCGTCCGGGGAGAGCATCGACATGTTGGCGTCCATCCGCCCTTTCATCTCGCTCACCAGATGCTCGTTGAGCGCGCTCACGTCGGGCAGGCCCATGAAGCGGCGGGCCTCTTCGGGCGTGCAGTCCACCTCGATCGTCATCTTCATGGCCAAAAGCTCCCGTTCGCTTCCATATAGCCGCCGATGGGCCCCACGCGCTAATAGCGCAGACCCGGGGCCATCCGGAAACCTTGAGGAGACCTGTCATGGGCGAGCGTACGACGATCACCACCGCGGACGGGACCTTCAGCGCCTACGTCGCCCGGCCCGCCAAGGCCTCGGCGCCGGCGGTGGTAGTGATCCAGGAGATCTTCGGCGTGAACCAGGTGATGCGGGACATCACCGACGGCCTGGCGGGCCAGGGGTATCTGGCGATCTGTCCGGACCTTTTCTGGCGGATCGAGCCCGGCATCGACATCACCGACCACACCCCGGCCGAGTGGAAACGGGCTTTTGAGCTCTTCAACGCCTTCGACGTGGAGCTGGGCGTCGGCGACATCGCCGCGACCATCGCCCACATCCGCGCCGACGCCGGCTGCAACGGCAAGGTGGGCGCGGTGGGCTATTGCCTCGGCGGCCAACTCGCCTTCCTGACCGCCACCCGCACCGACGCCGACGCGTCCGTTTCCTACTATGGCGTGGGCCTGGAGGGCCGCGTGGCCGAGGCCGAGAAGCTGACCCACCCGCTGCTGATGCACATCGCCGAGGAAGACCAGTTCGTACCCAAGCCCGCGCAGGCGGTGATCCTGGCCGCGCTCAAGGACCACCCACAGATCGAGATCCACACCTACCCCGGGTGTGACCATGCCTTCGCGCGCGAGGGCGGCGAGCATTTTGACGCCGCCGCGGCCAAGCTCGCCAACGGCCGCACCCTCACCTTCTTCCAGAAAGCGCTCGGCTGATGCGCGCGATCCAGTTCGCCCGGACCGGCGGCCCCGAGGTCCTGGAGCTCGTCGAGATCGCGACCCCCACGCCCGGCCCTGGCCAGGTTCTGATCCGTCACGAGGCCATCGGGATCAACTTCATCGACACCTACCACCGCACTGGGCTCTACCCCGTGAAGCTGCCCTGCACGCCCGGCGGCGAGGCGGCCGGTGTGGTCGAGGCGGTCGGCGAAGGCGTCACCCGCTTCCAGGTCGGCGACCGCGCCGCCTATTCCGGCGGTTTCGGCGCCTACGCCGAGGCCAATGTGGCGCCCGCGATGCGCGCCGTCCGCATCCCCGACGGCGTCGATACCCGCACCGCCGCGGCCGTGCTCCTGAAGGGCATGACCGTCGAGGCCTTCATCCGGCGCACCTATCCGGTCAAGGCCGGCGAGACCATCCTGATTCACGCGGCAGCCGGCGGGGTCGGCCAGATCATGGTCCAGTGGGCCAAGTCGATCGGGGCCGAGGTGATCGCCACAGTGGGGTCCGAGGCAAAGGCCGAACGAGCCCGCGCGCTCGGCGCCGACCACGTCATCCTCTATCGCGACCAGGACGTAGCCGCCGAGGTGCGGCGGATCACCGGCGGCAAGGGCGTCCCGGTGGCCTATGACTCGGTGGGCAGGGACACCTTCGAGGCCACCCTGGCGAGCCTTGCCCGGCGCGGCCTCTTCATCAGCTTCGGCAACGCCTCTGGCCCGCCGGCGCCGGTGCCGCCCGGGCGCCTCGCCCAGGCGGGCTCGCTCTACCTCACCCGCCCGACGCTGTTCGACTACATCGTCACCACCGAGGAGCTGGACGAGAGCGCGGGCCTGGTCTTCGAGATGGTCCGCTCCGGCCAGGTGAAGGTCGAGATCGGCCAGACTTTCCCGCTGGCGGAGGCCCGCGGGGCCCATGCGGCCCTGGAAAGCCGGGCGACCATCGGGGCCAGCCTGCTGATCCCGTGATGTCATAGATCCTCCCCCAGCGCGGAGCGCGATTGAGGGGGAGGTGGCTCGGCGCGCAGCGGCGAGGCGGAAGGGGTTTCATCCAAGGCGGATGGACCGGTGGGCTTGAACCCCCTCAGTCAGCTTCGCTGACGGCTCCCCCTAAGGGGTGAGCATCTCGGCGCTCTGTTTCACGTGAAACACAAGTCGGACCGGTAGGCCCGAAGTCAGCCCGGTCCTACGTGTTCATGGAGGAGAAGAACTCCTCGTTGGTCTTGGACGAGCGGAGCTTGTCGAGCAGGAACTCGATGGCGTCCTGGGCGCCCATCGGCCCCAGGATGCGGCGCAGGATGTAGGTCTTCTGCAGGTGCTCCTTCGGCGTGATCAACTCCTCCTTGCGGGTGCCGGACTTGATCACGTCGATGGCCGGATAGACCCGCTTGTCGGCGACCTTTCGGTCCAGGACGATTTCCGAGTTACCGGTGCCCTTGAACTCTTCGAAGATCACCTCGTCCATCCGGCTGCCGGTGTCGATCAGAGCGGTGGCGATGATGGTGAGCGAGCCGCCCTCCTCGATGTTCCGCGCCGCGCCGAAGAAACGCTTGGGACGCTGCAGGGCGTTGGCGTCGACACCGCCGGTCAGCACCTTGCCGGAAGACGGGACCGTGGTGTTGTAGGCCCGGCCCAGGCGGGTGACGCTGTCCAGCAGGATCACCACGTCGCGCTTGTGCTCGACCAGGCGCTTGGCNNGTGGCCGGCTCGTCGAAGGTCGAGGAGATCACCTCGCCCTTCACGGTGCGCTGCATGTCGGTGACTTCTTCCGGCCGCTCGTCGATCAATAGGACGATCAGGTAGCACTCGGGGTGATTGGTCTCGATGGACTTGGCGATGTTCTGCAGCATCACCGTCTTGCCGACGCGGGGCGGCGAGGTGATCAGGCAGCGCTGGCCCTTGCCGAGCGGCGCCACGATGTCGATGACCCGGCCGGAGCGGTCCTTCAGGGTCGGATCGTCGATCTCCATCTTCAGCCGGTGGTCGGGATAGAGCGGCGTCAGGTTGTCGAACAAGACCTTGTGGCGGACGTTCTCGGGGTTCTCGAAGTTGGTCAGGTCGACCTTTACGAGCGCGAAGTAGCGCTCGCCCTCGCGCGGGGCGCGGATGGCGCCGTCCACCGTGTCGCCGGTCCGCAGGCCGAACTTCCGGATCTGCGAGGGGCTGACGTAGATGTCGTCGGGACCCGGCAGGTAGTTGGCCTCCGGCGAGCGAAGGAAGCCGAAGCCGTCCTGCACCACTTCCAGGGTGCCGGAGCCAGAGATCTCGACGCCCTCCTCGGCCAGGACCTTGAGGATCGAGAACATCATGTCCTGCTTGCGCATGGAGTTGGCGTTTTCGATCTCGAACAGCTCAGCGAAAGCCAGCAGGTCGGCGGGGGCCTTGTCCTTCAGCTCCTGCAGGCTCATCCGGGTCAGCCCCATCTTGGCGATGGTGTTGGCGACCTCCGAGGGCTCTTCGGGTTCGCCGGCGTCGGCCTCTTCGGGCGCGGCCTCGCCGACCGTGGTGTCGGCGGCCTCCATCTCCGGCGCGCCCATCTCGGCGGCGCCAATTTCGGAGGAGGAGGTCTCGTCGTCGGCAGAAATTTCGTTGTCTTCAGACATGTAGGTTCACTCGTGTGCGCCCGCGGGGCCGGACGGAGTCCGGGCGCGGGCTTCTAGCTGATGTGGGCGCCTGTCAGCGCCGATGTATTTCGTCTTCATGGGGGCCGGACCGATCCAGAGCGTCGAACGCTTGGGGGCCGGAGATAAGGCGGGGCGCGCCCTTGTCGGGGACGCGTGGGGGATCGGAACCACGAACGGGCGGACCGGTCAAGCGTGGCGGCTCGAGGCCCCCGCCGCATATGGCCTCACCAGAACTTGAATTCCAGGGTCACGGCCAGCACCATGACCACCGCCGCCAGGAACGGCAACTCGTTGGTGGCGCGCCAGAATTTGGCGGTCCTAGGCCGTTCTCCGGCGGCGATCCTGCGCCGTGCGGCGGACAGGAAGCCGTGCCAGGCGCTCAGGAAGACGATGCCCGCGATCTTCACGACCATCCAGGTCTGCAAGAGGAAGCCCCACCCCAGCCGCTCGGTCCCGTCGACCCAGATCAGCCCCAGGCCGAAGACGAAGGTCAGGGCCATCGCCGGGTTGATGATGATCCGCAGGAGCTTCAGCTCCCAGACCTTGAAGTGGGCGTCGAATTCGCTGCCCGGGGGCGCGGTTTCGGTGTGGTAGGCGAACAGCCGGGGCAGGTACATCATGCCGCTCATCCAGGCGATCACCGATATGATGTGCAGGCCGCGCAGCAGGTCGTACCAGTTCATCTAGGCTATCACTCCCGTCCGGAGCGCGCATTTCGCATGGCCGGCCGGACAGCGCCAAGACCCGTCCGGCTCGACGCCACCCGGGCGGTCCACCGCCTTGAGGACGGCCCGGGCGAGGCCGTCGATGAAATCCAGATCCACACTCGGCGTTGGAGCCCGCAGATAGGGCGCGCACCCGACCTCGCGCGCGAGCCTGGCGTACTCATGGTCGAGTTCGACCAGGGTTTCCACATGCTCCGAGACGAAGGCGATGGGCGCCACCAGGACGCCCTTTCCCTCCGCGCCGGCCCGGCGGACCTCTTCTTCGGTCGACGGCTTCAGCCACTCGAGCCGTCCGACCCGGCTCTGGAAACACACCTTCCAGTCGGTCAACTCCGGCAGGCTCGCCGCGATGGCCGCCGCGGTCGCCTCGATCTGCGCCTGATAGGGGTCGCCCCGGTCGACGATCTTCTGCGGCAAACCATGCGCGGAGAACAGCAGCCGCACGTTGGCCGGCTCGCCGGCGTTTCGCCAGGTGTCGCGAATGGCCCGCACCTTCGCGGCGATCAGGCCCTGGGCCGTCGGATAGCAGCAGATCGTACGGCTACGGCCGGGCCCCTTGTAGACGCTCAGCCAATCCTTCAGCGAGGAGCCGGTCGTGGTCGTCGAATAATGCGGGTAGAGCGGCAAGAGGACGATCTCGTCCGGCTGGAACGCCGCGACCGCGGCGGCCGTCTCCTTCGCGAAGGGCTTCCAGTAGCGCATGGCGACGAAGCAGCGGGCCTCGAATTGGGGCGCCTTCGACTGGAGCACCGCGTCCAGGGCGCCCGCCTGGGCCGTTGTCTCCCGCAGCAACGGCGATGCGCCGCCCATGATGGCGTAGTTGGCCTGGGCCAGCCTTTCCCGCGTTGTGGAGATCAGGGCCGCCAGGGGGTAGCGCACCGCTGCCGGCAAGTCGATGATGGCCCGATCACGGAACAGGTTGAAAAGAAACGGTTTTACGGCCTTCAGGCTGTCGGGCCCGCCGAGGTTGAACAGGACGACGGCGAGTCTGGTCACTCGGCCGCCACGGCCTTCGCCGGTTTGCCGGTCACCCGCTCCACGACGCGCGCGATGTGGGCGATGGGGGTGTCGGGCATCACCCCGTGGCCGAGGTTGAAGATGTAGGGCCCGCCGCTCCACTGGGCGAGCAGGGTCTCGACCCGGGCGTCGAGCGCCGGGCCGCCGGCCCGCAGCAGAAGGTTGTCGAGCGCCCCCTGGATGGTCTTGCCGCCCGCCTGCAGCCGGCGGCCGAGCTCCGCGCTGGCCTGGGTGTCGAGCGCGACGCCCTCGACCGGCACGGCCCTCGCGTACGTTTCCACCAGGGCGCCGGCCCCCCGGGGGAAGCCGATGAACGGCGCAGTGACACCGGCGGCGCGCACCTGCTCGATGATGGCCCTGTGCGGCCCAATGACGATGCGCTCGAAGACGTCCTCAGCCAGACCCTCGGCCCAGCTCTCGAAGATCTTCAACGCCTGGGCGCCGGACCTCGCCTGCATGATCAGGTAGCGCGCGGTGGAATCCACCAGCACCCGCAGCAGGGCATCGAGCTTTTCGGGATGTTCGTAGGCGAAGGTCCTGGCG
Source organism: Phenylobacterium sp. (assembly GCA_003136395.1). GTDB lineage: Bacteria > Pseudomonadota > Alphaproteobacteria > Caulobacterales > Caulobacteraceae > Phenylobacterium. Next base: position 4,266 of record PLEH01000189.1, on the reverse strand, counting down.
GCCTCGCGATTCGATCCGCGGCCTTCGATCATGTAGGTGGCGACCGTCCAGGGCCCCCCCGCGAAGCCGATCAGGGCGCGCTCCGGCTCCAGCTCGGCGCGAACCCGCGCCAGGGTCTCGCCGATCGCCGAGAGCCGGCCCGTCGAGGCCTCGACCTCCCCGGCCATCCGGGTGATGTCGGGCAGTTCGCCGAGCCTCGGCCCCTCGCCCGCCTCGAACCAGACCTCCTGGCCGAGCGCCCTGGGGATCAGCAGGATGTCGGCGAAGACGATGGCCGCATCCATCGGGAAACGGCGCATCGGCTGCAGGGTCGCCTCGGCGGCCATCTCCGGGTTGTGGCAGAAGGCGATGAAGTCCGTCGCCCGGGTCCTGAGCTCGCGGTACTCGGGCAGCGAGCGGCCCGCCTGGCGCATGAACCAGATCGGCGGCCGGTCAAGGGTCTCGCCACCTAGGGCGCGAAGAAGCCGCGGGGTCTCGCTCATGACGGCCTTAAATCGCCTCTGAGCCGAAGTCTCAAGCCCAAGGGTCGATCCATCGCCCGGCCTGCCCTTCTTCCGTCTCTAGAAGAATCTTGAAAAAGGATTGGGGCAGTGGCGATAGGGCCTGTCGAGACGGTGGAAAACGCCGGCGGCGCCCCGCGGGCGCCCGGCTTCTCCCCAGCTGCCGCGCCGGAGCCCGGCCCGCGCCGACCAGGGTGTGAATTGTGGGGACAGGCGCCCAAGCTCATTGAGGTCCTTAAGCTTTCGTTAAGACTCTCGGGGAGGGCCCGGGGCGCCGATCGGCCCCTCTCACCGCTGTCGATAACCGCGCCGACGGGTTTGCACCGCCCGCTCGGGATGTGGGTTAACGATCCGTTAACGGTCGATTTCATCCCGCCCATACATGGGGACCGCCTTCACCGCCCGACCGCACGCGGTCTATCCCCATTCGCGCGCAGCTTCGCTAAGACTGCTCCACAGGAATCGTCCCCAGGTATTTTTCCCACTCATCAGGTACGACCAGCCCGTGACCACGCCCGCGCCAAGGCTCGCCACCTATTTTCACGTCCACCTGGTATCGGATTCCACCGGCGAGACGCTGAACGCCATGGCGCGCGCGGTCTGCGCCCGTTTCGACAATGTCCTGCCGATCGAGCACATCTACGCGCTCGTGCGTTCGCAGCGCCAGCTCGACCGGGCGCTGGGCGATATTGAGGAAGCGCCCGGCGTCGTGATCCACACGATCGTCGACGACGGCCTGCGCCAGGCGCTGGAGGAGGGCTGCCGGCGGCTCGACATGCTCTGCATCCCGGCGCTCGACCCGCTGGTCTCAGCGATGTCGCGCTATCTCGGTTATTCGACCACGACCCGAGTGGGCGCCCACCTGCGGCTCGACAACGACTACTTCAACCGCATGGATGCGCTGAACTACGCTATCGGCCACGACGATGGCCAGGGCGGACAGGATCTCGAGAACGCCGACGTGATCCTGGTGGGCGTGTCGCGGACCTCGAAGACCCCCACCTGCATCTATCTGGCTCACCGGGGCGTGCGCGCCGGCAATGTGCCGCTGGTGCCGGGCCGGCCGCCGCCGGAGAAGCTGTTCGACCTGAAGACCACGCTCGTGGTCGGGCTTTCCATCTCGCCGGATCGGCTGATCCAGATCCGCCGCAACCGCTTGCTGAGCCTCAACGAAAATCGTGAGTCGACCTACATCGACGTGGATTCCGTGCGCGACGAGATCATCCAGGCCCGGCGGCTCTATGAGCGCCAGGGATGGCCGGTGATCGATGTCACTCGCCGCTCGGTGGAGGAAACGGCCGCCGCCGTGCTCAACCTGCTGCACGGCGGCCATGGCCAGGTCGAGGTGATCGGGTGAGTGCGTTGATCCTGGCGTCCAAGAGCCCGACGCGCCGCGCGGTGCTCGAGGGCGCCGGGGTGCCGTTCGAGGCGGTGGAATCCGGCGTGGACGAGGACGCGGCCAAGGTCGGGCTGGCCGCGAAACGCGCGACGCCTCGGCAGGTGGCCGAGGCCCTGGCCGAGGACAAGGCGCTGGCGGTCTCGGTGGGCCGCCCGGGGCTGGTAGTGGGCGCCGACCAGACACTGGAGTTCCAGGGCCAGCTCTATGACAAGGTGGAGACACTCGAAGACGTGCGCGCGCGTTTGAGGACCCTGCGCGGCAAGCCGCACCAGCTGCACTCCGCCGTGGTGGTGGCCCAGGGCGGGGCGGTGGTCTGGCGCGAAACCCAGAGCGCGACGCTGCGGATGCGCGACTTCTCCGACGCCTTCCTGGAAGAGTACCTGACCGCCGAGGGGCAGGCGGCCCTGGGCTCGGTGGGCTGCTACCGGCTGGAGGGAATCGGCGTGCAGCTCTTCTCGAAGATCGAGGGCGACTATTTCGCCATCCTGGGCCTGCCGATGATCGGCCTGCTGGACCTGCTGCGTCGACGCGGGGTGCTGAGCCCATGACGCGGACCATCACCGGCGCGACCCGGGTCGCCGGCGTCGTCGGCCACCCCATCGCCCACTCACTGAGTCCGGTCCTGCACAACGCCTGGTTGGAGGCGGCGGGAATCGACGGGGTCTATGTGCCGCTGGAGGTCGAAGAGGCTCGCTTCGGCGAGTTCATCGAGGGCCTGCGCGCCACGTCCTGGGCCGGGTTGAACGTCACCCTGCCCTTCAAGCGCAACGCGCTCGCGGCGGCGGACAACGCGCACATGAGGGCCCGGCGCGCCCAGGCCGCCAACCTGCTGGTTTTCCGGGACGGCCGGATCACGGCGGACAATACCGACGGCCTGGGCCTCCTGGTCGCCTTCGCCGAGCAGGCGCCGGGGTTCGACCCCAAGGCCGGGCCTGTAGTAATATTGGGGGCCGGCGGCGGGGCGCGGGGCGCGGCCGGGGCTTTCCTTGACGCAGGCTGCCCGGAGATCCGTGTCGTCAACCGGACGCTCGTCCGCGCACAGACCCTGGCCGCGGAGCTCCGCCTCAAGGCCTTCGATCTGCGCGACGCCGAGGCCGCTTTCGAAGGCGCCCAGGCGGTAATCAACGCCACCTCCGCCGGGCTCGCCGACAGCGAGACCCTGGACTTGCCGCTGGCGGCGACGCCCGCGGCCTGCGTGGTCATGGACATGGTCTACAAACCCCTGCTCACGCCGTTCCTCGCCCAGGCCCAAGCGCTTGGCCGGCCCACGGTCGATGGCCTGGCCATGCTGATCGGCCAGGCGATCCCCTCCTTCGAAGCCATCTACGGCGAGCAGCCGCCGGCCGGCGTCGGGGTGCGCGCTTTGGCGCTGAAGGCGCTTGGCCTGTGATCCTGATCGGCCTCACCGGCTCCATCGGCATGGGCAAGTCGACGACGGCGGCCATGTTCCGGGACGCGGGCGTGCCGGTCTATGACGCCGACGCGGCGGTCCATGACCTCTACGACCTCGGCGGCGCGGCCGTGGGGCCGGTGGGTGAGGCCTTTACGGGCGTGGTCAAGGACGGCCGCATCGACCGCGAAGCGCTGCGCCAGGCGGTGCTGGGCGACCCGGAGGCGCTGAAACGCCTGAACGCGATCGTCCACCCGTTGGTCGGCCGCGACCGGATCGGCTTCTTCGAAAAGGCCGAGGCGGCCGGCGCGGACATGGTGGTCCTCGACATCCCGCTCCTCTTCGAAACCGGCGGCCACGCCAATGTCGACGCCATCGTGGTGGCGAGCGCGCCGCCTGAACTGCAGCGCGAGCGGGTGCTGGCCCGGCCGGGTATGACGCCCGAGCGCCTCGACGCGATCCTCGCCCAGCAGATGGCCGACGCCGACAAGCGCGCCCGCGCCCACTTCGTGGTCGACACCTCCCGCGGCTTGGAGCCGGCCCGCCGGCAGGTGGCCGAGATCATCGCAGCGGTGCGCAGTCCACAGTTCAAGCCGGCCCGCGACAGCACGGCCGGTTGAATTTCCCATCCTTGAAAAAGGGGGGCGAACGGGCCCATGAAAGGTCATGGCGCGCGAGATCGTTCTCGACACGGAGACTACCGGCTTCGAGCCCTCCATGGGCCATCGGATGGTGGAGATCGCCTGCCTGGAGATCGACGACTTCGTGCCCACGGGCCGAAGCTTCCACACCTATATCGACCCGTGCCGCGACATGCCGCCGGACGCCGAACGGGTGCACGGCCTTTCCGGCGCCTTCCTGAGGGGCAAGCCCAGGTTCGAGCATCCCGAGGTGGTCGACGCCTTCCTGGATTTCATCGGCGATGCGCCGCTGATCGCCCACAACGCCGGGTTCGACCGCAATTTCATCAATCACGA
>PLEH01000195.1 GCA_003136395.1 Phenylobacterium sp. | reverse complement strand
ACTGAACGCCGATAACAGGCGACCCCTTTCCAGGGAATTAGGAGCACGACCATGGACGGCGAGTCTTCGAGTGGCGGTTTCGTGGCCGCGGGTCTGGCGCAAATCCCGCCGGCCCTGCGCGCGGTGGTGGACGCCGGCGACCTTTCCGGCTTCGTCACCCTGATCTGGCGCAAGGGCGAGGTGGCGCAGGTCAACACAGTCGGCCGGCGCGATATCGAAGGCGCAGCGCCGATGACGCGGGACACGCTGTTCCGCATCGCCTCGATGACCAAGCCGGTCACCTCCGTGGCGGCCCTGATGCTGCTGGAGGAGGGCAGGCTTCGGCTGGAGGACCCGATCACCAAATGGCTGCCGGAGTTTTCCGACATGCAGGTGCTGAAGGACGCTGAGGGTCCGATCGAGAACACCTATCCGGCGGCGCGGGACATCACCGTCGAGGACCTGATGACCCATAGGGCGGGCCTCGCCTACGCCTTCACCTCCATGGGGCCCATAGCCCAGGCCCACGAGGACCGGCTGGGTCCGCCGCTCGGCACGCCGCTGACGCCGGACGCCTGGCTGAGCGCCCTGGGAAGCCTGCCGCTCAGCTATCCGCCCGGCGAGCGGTTCCACTACAGCCATGCGACCGAGGTGCTGGGTTTCCTGGTGGCGCGCATCGAGGGCAAGCCGCTGGGCCAGGTGCTGAAGGACCGCATCTTCGCGCCCCTGGGCATGACCGACACCGACTTCTGGTGTCCGCCCGAAAAGCGCGATCGGATGGCCAAGCTCTACCGGATGAACCCGGACACCGAGCAGCTCGAGGACGTTTCCTTTCCGCATGTCGATGCCCAGCCGGCCTTCGAGGCGGGCGGCGGCGGCCTGATCTCCACGGCCGACGACTATCTGAAATTCGCCCGCATGCTGCTCGGCAAGGGCGAGGTCGACGGCGTGCGGCTGCTCCAGACGGAGACCATCGAGCTGATGACCAGGAGCCGCCTGACCGACGCCCAGCGCGAGGCGCCGTTCATGGGCCTGCCGTTCTGGATGAGCCAGGGGTTCGGCCTGGGGCTATCGGTGGTCACCGACGCCGAGAAGCACGCCTGGATGGGCGCGGGCTCGGCCGGCGCCTTCGGCTGGCCGGGCGCCTTCGGCACCTGGTGGCAGGCCGATCCGGCCGAGGAGCTGGTGGCGATCTACCTGATCCAGGACTCCATGCCGCTCGGCCCGGAGGCGGTCGCCAACCTGGCCGCGCGCCGGGGGCTGGGCGGACGCGCCGCCCTGCCGATCTTCCAGAAGCTGGTCTACGCCGCGCTCGGCAAGTAGGCCAGACTAGCCGCCGCGATTGCGCGGCGCCACGCACATCGGCTGGCCGCGCCAGGTGGCCTCGGCAAGGCTCCCGTGGCTGACGGCTTTCAGCCGCGCCTGTTCGTAGGCGGCGCTTTCGCCGGGCGGATGCACGCCCGGCGCGCAGACCGGGATGCTGACCTGCCGGGTCGCGCCCGGGCAGCTGCAGACGTCTTCGCGGGCGTCCAGGCGGCTGGCGTTCTGGGTGCGGCAGTGGACCGCCGCCTTGTGACCGCCCGCGTCCAGGCAAATGGTCATGGATTTCGGCGGATTGGCCGCCAGCGAGTCCGCACAGGCCCATCCGGCGCTCAGGCTCAGCGTGGCGGCCGCGGCAAAGGTGATGGCCTTCATGGCGTTCTTCCTTCCGTTTGCCCCAACACGGTATTGAGCCTCCAAAGTGACGTGCACGTCAACCTTCCGGCCCGGCGGAAAACGACCGCCAAAGCTTGACGCCCGTTCACCACGTCCCCTCGCGATAGCTTAACTGTGGAGGGCTTAAGGGTGGCGTCATGGACCCGATCTCCACCGCCCGTTACGGCATGATGGCCGCGACCCAGCAGCTCAACGCCTCGGCCAACCGCATCGCGACCGGCGGCGAGGTCGACTACGCCACGGAGGCGGTCAACCAGATCGAGGCCAGGCAGTCCTTCAAGGCCAATGTCGGCGTGATCAAGGTCGCCGACGAGATGTGGCAGTCCCTGCTCGACCTGCAGAAGAGCTGAGCCTCGCCGTCCTACTGGTAGGCGATCCACCGCCCGGCCGTCGCGGCTAGCACCCAAACGAGAATTCCGAAGTAGGCGATCAGCTTGGTCAGCGGGCCACCTTCCGCGCCGCGGCCGCGGAAGAGCGTGATCAGCGCAGCCCCCACGAGCCACACGCCATAAAGCGCCGTGTAGACCTTGTTGACCGGGTCCAGATGGGCGTAGTCGTCCGGCTTGATGATGAAGTGGGTGTGGACGAACTGGGCCACGATCAACGCCACCATGCCGGCGATGTAGCCCCAGCGCAGCCGGCCGCGTGTCACCGGGATCAGGATCAGCGCCAAGGCCGTGATCAGGTGATAGACGCCCACGTTGATCAGGACCGTCGTACAGAGAACCCAGAACCCGGCCAGGAAGATGGCGCCGCCGATCGCGAACCAGATCTTGGGCATGAGCCCCACCGCGCCATTGGCCGCGGCGACCGGACGGCTGACGCCATAGGTCAGGATGATGCCGGCGAGCAGGGCGATCATCTTCACCGTGAAGGCGCTGCTGTTGTACAGCTTCACCGCGTTGGTCGAGCCGATCAGGACGCCGGTGACGATAATCCCGACCACGCCGATGTTCTGCCAAAGCCGCAGGTTGCGGTAGATCTCCCGCGGCTCCTCGCTCGTCACGCCCGCGCCCAGGAGGCGCAGGTTCATCAGGATCGCCGTGCCGCCGATGAGGATCAGCGACAGGATATGGCCAACCTCCCACGACGCGTAGCCGAACTTCGGACCATTCACGAAGACTGAGACCGGCGTGGTGGCCAGGCCCTCAACCCAGGACGAGGCCTGGGGGAAGAAATGCTGAAAGGTCGGGCCGCCGCTCATTGTTGCCTCCACATCTGCGCATCGAAGCGCTGCCCGGCCATGTTCTCTTCACCCTTTTCGGATGTCTTGCACTGCTGCACCCAGTTGATGAACGCCGGCTGCGGCTTGCCGCATTGGTACACGTCGTAGGGCGTGAACCGGCCGCAGAGGATCACCAGGGTCCAGAGGATCAGGGAGCCGGCGGCGGACATCCGCGCCGCGCGCGGCGGGACCTCGTCGGCGTCCCAGGTCCCTTGCGTCGCCTGCACCCGGCCGTGGAAGACCATGATGTTGAGGAGGGCCAGCGCCAGGAAGACCATTTTCGCGAGGAACCAGACCGTGTGGTAGTAGGTGATCGGCCTGGCGAAGAGCAGGCCCATCCCCGAGATCACCACCAGGACGAAGCTGTAGATGGTGAGCGGCAGGATCGCGTCGCTGATGGCGGAGACCTTGGTCTTGCGGAACGTCACGCCGAGCAGCCGCAGGTCCACCACCAGGATGGTGCCGGCGAACAGCATGAGCATGAGGAGGTGGGTGCCTTCCAAAAGGCTCCAGAAGTTCAGCGAGCCCAGCAGCAGCTCGCTGAAGGACTGGCCGTCCGGCGTCGGACCCTTGCCCCACGTGTGCTCCAGCCAGTTCAAGAATGCGCCGATCATGGGCGCCCCACAGCGTTCCGGGTCATGCCGTCCTCACCCTCCGGGCGGCAAACCTCCCGCCCCATTAATCTTCGCACACACAGGCCGACTGCGGTGCGCCAATCAAGCAACGTACGGTTCCGGCGCTGTTACGCATCGGTTACAGCGCGGAATTCTGAGGTTCGCTCACGCGAAATATCAATCCGGCGGCCACGTTGCGGCCTGACATCGCCGGCGCGACCCGCAATCGGCGATAACCTGTCGTAACCTGGCGCGGCCAGAAAAAAGGGGGGCGATCAGCCCCCCTTTCCAAATCTGTCGTGACGCCTACTTCGGCGTTTCGGTCGGGTCAGCGTTGTCCTTCGGCGCGCCGGTGCCGGACGAGCCCATGAACAGCTTGCGGCCGTCCGGGAAGGTCACGTCGCGGCCGTTCGCCTTGCAGATCGGCGTGCAGGCCTTGTCCTTCGACTGATAGCCGCGGACCACGATCTCGGTGCCGGGCTTCAGAGAGTTCCGGTCGATGCCGGCGCGGAGCAGGGTGTTGGGCGTGCCGCCCTCGACCATCCACTCGACCTGCGCGAAGTCCGGGTTGGTGTTCTGCACATGCACCCAGGCGTGGGGGTTGATCCACTCGACCTTGATCACCTTGCCGCGCAGCAGCACGGGGGACTTGCCGTCAAATTCGGCGGCGAAGGCGTGGTGGGCCACGGCCTGGGTCACGCCGAGGCTCGCGGCGGCCAGGAGGCCGGCGGAAATGGCGGCGGGGATAATGAAACGACGGAAATTCATTGGGCGTCTCCAGCGGAGGAATGCTGATCACTTACGTCGTCCTGCGACGCTTTCAAGGCGACCCAGGACGACAGGGCGGATTAGGCGGTTACTTCAACGGTTCTTTTCGAAGATGACCGTACATCAATTCTTCGACGAATTCGACGCACTTGAACTGCTGCAGGCGGGCGTCTTCGCCAACGTGCTTGTAGAGATTCATGCTCATTTTCCACGGACGGGTGAAGATCGTGGGATCCTCGATCGTCGCCTCGTAGCGCATGACGCCGGGACCGGTGGGGGTCCAGCGCTCGGTGACCTTGAGGTCGCCGGTGTGGAAGTTGCCGGCGCGGTCGAACCAGGTCGAGTCGACCATGCCGGTCACCACCACCACCAGGGTGTCGCCTTCCCAGTGCGCGACCGATTGTCCCATCCAGCTGTCGACCGGCGCCGGGCCCGGATCCTTGAACTGCAGGTTGCGGACCGCGCCGGCATATTCATAGGCGATCAGGGTGGCGCTCTCGGATTGGAAGATCTGGAACGGCAGGGCCATGTAGTTGGCGCGCGGCACGCCCGGCAGGTAGCACTTGATCTCCGGATCCTTGTGGATCCAGTCGGCCTTGTTGGCGTCGCGCTGCTTCAGGGCCGCGGGCGTGTAGGGGATCGTGCCCCCTTCGACCACGCCAAGGCCCGCGGGCACCGAGCCTACCGCGCCGAGCGCCAGCACGTCCTTGGCGGGCACCGGCACCACCGGGCCCGGCCGCATCTGCAGCGCCGCGCTCGAGGCGTGCGGCTCGATGTTGTAGTTGGCGGTGTTCATCACCTGCCACACACCGTTCAGGTCGGGATGCTTGCCGTCCGGCCCGCGCGGGGCGTGATAGGCCGCCATCGATCCCTTGCCGGCCGCCTTGGCCGCCACGGGCTTGGCCTTGGCCGGCGCGGTCTGCGCCTGCGCCTGCGCCTGTCCGCCGACTACAGCGCCAGCCAAGGCCAGCGCAACCAAAGTCCTGATCATATTTCGCTCCCCAAATCCCCATCTCGAAAACCGATGGAGTCGACTTTGCACAAATTTCTAACGGACGTTTGGACGAAGCGCCAGCCGCCCTTATTTTTGACAATCGTTCGCAGGGCGATTAGCGCCGTCCCATGGCGCTGCGTCTCCTGTTTCCGACTCCGGTCTATGAGGCTTCGCTTAGCACGGACCGGAACTTCGAAAATTTCAGGTCGGAATTGGAAGCCGCCTGCCAGATGCTGGCGGCGGAGGACGCCGCCGGCCGCGCCTGGTGCCGGACCAACGGCTATGGCGGCTACACGTCCTACGCCTCGCTGGACGACCTGCCGACCCGGGCCAGCGTCTTCGGCGAGCTCAAGACCAAGCTCGACCGCCATGCCCAGGCTTTCGCCAAGGACCTGGACTTCGATCTCGGCCGCCGTCGGCTGAAGCTCGACAGCCTGTGGGCCAATGTCCTGAAGCCCGGCGCGGCCCACTCCGGCCACATCCATCCGCACAGCGTCATCTCCGGCACGGTCTATGTGGCCACCCCGCCGGGCGCGAGCGCACTGAAGCTGGAAGACCCCCGCCTGCCCCTGATGATGGCCGCCCCGCCCCGGCGCGCCGACGCGCCGGAGGCCGCACGGTCCTTCGTCTATCTGAAGCCCGAGGCCGGAACGGTGCTGATGTGGGAGAGCTGGCTGCGCCACGAGGTCCCCGCCAACGCGGCGAAGGCCGACCGGATCTCGATCAGCTTCAACTACGGCTGGCGATAGGGCGCGCGGGGCAGGTTCGATCACGGCGGCTTCCAGGCTGGCTCGTCGATGAGCCGACCCTAGCGGCCTGCGCGCGCCGGGACATGACCCCAGCGGCCAAAGACATGACCCTCGGTGACGCCTAGCTGTCGAGGAAGCTGCGGAGTTTGCGCGACCGCGAGGGGTGCTTCAGCTTGCGTAGCGCCTTGGCTTCGATCTGGCGGATCCGTTCGCGGGTGACGCTGAACTGCTGGCCGACCTCTTCGAGGGTGTGGTCGGTGTTCATGCCGATGCCGAAGCGCATGCGCAGCACACGCTCCTCGCGCGGCGTCAGCGAGGCGAGCACGCGGGTGGTGGTTTCCCGCAGGTTCGACTGGATGGCCGCGTCGATCGGCAGGATGGCGTTCTTGTCCTCGATGAAGTCGCCCAGGTGGCTGTCTTCCTCGTCGC
>PLEH01000208.1 GCA_003136395.1 Phenylobacterium sp. | reverse complement strand
CTCTCTATCCGGGCAGGACAGCAGGCCACCTTCTCCCACAAGGGGAGAAGGATCATTCCCCAAATGCCGCGAAGTAGCGCTCGATGAGGCGTTCGTAGACGGCCTGCAGCTGCAGGATCTCGGCCACCGGGGCGCGTTCGTCCACCTGGTGCATGGTGGCGCCGACCAGGCCGAGCTCGACCACCGGGCAGAGCGCGCGGATGAAGCGGGCGTCCGAGGTGCCCCCGGAGGTGGAGAGCTCCGGGCGGCGCCCGGCGATGTCCTCGACAGCTAGGGCGGCGACCTCGGTGAAGGGGCCAGGTTCGGTGAGGAAGGCCTCGCCGCTGATCTGCGGGACCACGGTGATGGAGCCGGCGAAGCCGCGGGCCTCGGCTTCCGCCGCGCCCTCGATCCAGCGAGCCAGGTCCTCGCCGGTGTGGTGCGGGTTGAAGCGGATGTTGAGCTGGGCGCGGGCGGTCCCGGGGATCACATTGGTGGCGGTGTTGGGCACGTCGATCCGGGTGATCTCCAGGTTCGACGGCTGGAATTCCGGATAGCCCTCGTCAAGGCGGCGCTCCTGCAGGCGCAGCAGCAGGCGCAGCAGGACCGGGACGGGATTGGCCGCGCGGTCGGGGTAGGCCACATGGCCCTGGACGCCCTGGACGGTGATCTCGGCGTTGATCGAGCCCCGGCGGCCGACCTTGATCATGTCGCCGAACACCACGCTGGAGGTGGGCTCGCCGACCACGCAGTGGCTGATGACCTCGTCATCGAGGTCCAGCGCCTCGACGACCATCCTGGTGCCGTGGGTGGCCACGCCCTCCTCGTCGCCGGTGATCAGGAAGGAGAGCGAGCCCGTGACCTGGCCGGCGTCGATGGCCTTGGCCGAGGCCGCGGCGAAGGCGGCGATGGCCGACTTCATGTCCGCGGCGCCGCGGCCGATCAGGACCCCGTCCACCACGGCGGCGTCGAAGGCGCCCGACGTCCAGGTCTTCTCGTCGCCTGCCGGCACCACGTCGGTGTGGCCGGCGAAACATAGGTTGGGGCCCTCGGTCCCGAAGCGGGCGTAGAGGTTCTCGATCTCGCCGAACCTCATGCGACGGCAGGCGAAGCCGACACCGCTCAGCGTCTGCTCGACGATGTCCATGGCGCCGGCGTCGGCGGGCGTGACCGAGGGGCGGCGGATCAGCTCTTTGGTCAGGTTGATCGCGTCGATCAAGCTCGTCTCCGGCGGCCAAGTTGCTAAGTTCGGCTCCGTCCTAGACCGGAATGAACGCATGCCCAAGATCGACATCGAAGCCGCGCCCACCCGCTTCGGCACCGGCTATCCGCCGCCCTATGACGCGCCGTGCCGCGACCGCCGGCGCTGGAAGCTGGGCGACGCCGCGGGCCTGACCCAGTTCGGGGTCAATCTGCTCAGGATCGCGCCCGGCGTCTGGTCGAGCCAGCGGCACTGGCACACCGCCGAGGACGAGTTCGTCTGGGTGGTCTCCGGCGAGGTGGTGCTGATCACCGACGAGGGCGAGCAGGTCTTGAAGGCCGGCGACTGCGCGGGCTTCCCGGCCGGCGCGCCCAACGGGCACCACCTGCAGAACCGCTCGAACGCCGAGGCGGTGCTGCTGGAGGTGGGCTCGCGGCGGCCGGACGAGGACGGGGCCGACTATCCCGACATCGACCTCATGCTGGCCAATGGCGCGACCGAGTACCAGCACAAGGACGGCACGCCCTACGCCGACACCCAGACCGCGCGGAGCCGCTAGGGACTCTCCTCTCCCCAGCGGAGACTGGGGAGAGGGTAGGGTGAGGGGCGGCTCGTGAGAACGTGATCCGCCGTCGGTGGATCGAGGGCCCTTGGGTTACCCGCAGGAGGGACTGACGGGTCCCAGCCGCCCCTCACCCTGCCCTCTCCCCTCGCGCTACGCGTCGGGGGAGAGGAGGTGTTTCGGCGGCGAGGCGGTCGGCACAGGCGCGGCCCCGCGGTCCAGGAAGCCCAGGAAGTGGGCGACGCTCAGGGTGCGCACGTGGGCCGCGGCCTGCTCGGCGCGGGTCTCCTCGCGCAGGGCGGGCATCTTCGTCCAGTGGACCTTGGGCCGGTAGTGGTGCTCGGCGTGGTAGCCGTTGTTGAGGAAGGCGCAGTTGTAGACCGGCTCATAGGTGGAGACGCCGGTGGCGATCGGCTGGTCGGGGTCCGCGCCGGCGTGCTCGTACCAGGCGATCAGGAACGAGAGGCAATGGCCCAGGTAGTATAAGGGCGCGAGCAGCAGCACGAACCGCCAGTTCGCAACCAGGACCACGCCATAGACGCCGACGATGGCCCAGAACTCCTGCAAGGCCTGCCGCGCCTCCTTCGGCCGCCGGGCGCGGATCTTGGCCGCCACGGTGAAGGGGCCGTCATCGCGCCAGAACTGCTTGAAGACGTAGGACCAGGTCGGCTCGACCTTGCCGTCCCAGCCGTACTGATAGAGCGAGATGGGATCGACGGTCGCGCCATCCTTGCCGATGCGGTCGGAGTTGCCGGCGTGGTGGCGCATGTGGACGTACTTGTACATCGTCTGCGGCGTGCCGAGCGAAAGGGTCAGGACCAGGCTGGTGAGCCGGTTCAGGGGCTCCCAGGCGAAGAACGGGTTGTGGATGAAGTTGTGGGAAACCGAGTCCAGGCTCCAGCCGATGGCCACGCCATAGGCGGCCGCGCCAAGGAGCCGCTCTGGCCAGGTCATCGCCGGCCAGGCCAGCAGGAACACCAGCAGCAAGGCCAGGTGCGCGAAGGCGAGCGCCGCGGGGACCGCATCCCAGGCGGAATAACGGAAGAGGCCCAGATGGGCCTTGGGCCGGACGCGCGGGCTCATGAGGCCACGCCCTGCGCCGACCGGGGCCGGCGCGCGGTGGCCACCTTCCAGGTCTTGGGATCGAGGAAGCCCAGTGGGTGCGCCCAGGCGATCACGGTCACCCCCTCGGCGGCCTGCTCGGCGGCGATCTGGCGGTGAAGGGCGACCATTTTTGTCCAGTGGATCTTGGGCCGGTAGTGATGCTCGGCGTGGTAGCCGTTGTAGAGGAAGATCCAGTTGTAGACGCGCCCGTAGGTCGAGACGCCCCAGGCGATGGGCTTGTCGGGGTTGCCGCCCAGGTGCTCGTAGTAGCCGCTAAGGTTCGAGACGCACTGGCCGAGGTAGCTTGCGACCACCATGAGCGGGGTGAAGGCCCAGCGACCGGTGAAGAGACCCACAGCGAGCGCCGCGCCATAGACCGCGATCACCGCCCAGAACTCGGTGAGGGCCGCTCTGGCCTCGACCGGCCGCTTCTCGCCGATCTTGCGGGCGAGCTCGAAGGGGCTGTCGCCCCGGAAGAACTCCAGAAAGACGTAGGAGAGCATCGGCTCGGCCTTCCCGTCCCAGCCATGCTGGTAGATCGAGAGCGGATCGATGGTGACGCCCGCGGCGTCCGGCCGGTCGCCGTTGCCGGCGTGGTGCTTCAGGTGGACGTAGCGGTACATGGTCTGCGGTGAAAGGAGCGCGAGCGTGATCACGAGGCTCATCAGCCGGTTCAGGCGCGCGGACCTGAAGAACGGGTTGTGGATAAAGTTGTGGGCGATCGAGTTGAGGTTCCAGCCGACGCTGACGGCGTAGATGGCGAGCCAGGCGATCCGCGCCGGCCATGACAGGCCAGGCCAGGCGACGAAGAGGACGCCGACCAGGACGAGCTGGCCCACCGCCAGGGCGGCCGGCAGGGCGTCCCAGGCGCTGACGTTGAAGACCCTTTGGGAGCGGACCGCCGAACTCATAGGACTGCAATCCTGACCGCAAATGCGGCCGAAGTCAGCCGCGCGAATGAGCGCGCCGGCATAGAGCCCTTCCCGCTCACGATCGATCATCGTGAGCGGACGAGAAGGGCTCTCAACCTAAGCCGACGACCCTGTTCATCCCGATTGGCTTGATTCAAGCNNCTGACGCCAGAATGACGACGCCGACGGCGATGAACATCACCCCGGCGATCCGCGTGGGGTTGAGCATCTCGTGGAACAGCAGCACGGCGCTGGCGAGCGTGCTGACATAGATGATCGCGGTCATCGGGAAGGCGCGGCTGAGGTCGAGGTCCTTGAGGATGGTCATCCAAATCAGGAAGCCCAGGAAATAGAGGAAGAAGCCCAGCAGCACGACCGGCGTGGCGGCGGCCTGGGCGACCAGGTGGACGAGGCCCGAGCGGTCATCCAGCGTCGCGCCGGCGAACTTGAAGGCGACCTGGGTTGCGGTCTCGACGGCGACGAACAGCAGCCATCCGCCGATGGTCCGCCACAGCGGCGCGCCCCGGGGCGCGGGAGGGCTGGCGAGGGGCTCAGCCAAGGCTCGCGCCCAGNNGGTCACCAGGCCCGCGCCGATCCAGCGACGCGCGCGCGGGCGCTCGCCGAGGAACAGCCGGCCGGTCAGCACCGCGCCCACGTAGGAGAGCGCCGCCATCGGCCCGACGATGGACAGCGGCGCGTGGCCGAGAACGTACATCCACGAGACCGCCTCGACGCAGTAGCCGAGGAAGCCCGCGATCACCCAGGGGCTGGCGGCCACCCCGCGCCAGAAGGCCCGGCCCTGGGCGCCCTCGGCGATGCCGTCGAGTCCCAGCTTGAACGCCGTCTGTCCGAACACATCCAAGAGGACGGTCAGGCCGAAGAGGAACCAGGCGACCGGGTTCACGAGCCTAGTCCCGCAAGAGTTCGTTGATCGAGGTCTTCGACCGGGTGCGTTCGTCCACCGTTTTCATGATCACCGCGCAGTAGGTGGACGGCAGCGACGGGTCGTGGGCGTTGGGCTTGGAGCCGGACACCACCACCGAATAGGGCGGCACTTCGCCCAGGCGGGTCTCACCGGTGCGCCGGTCGATGATCGGCGTCGTCGAGGTCAGGAAGGTGCCCATGGAGAGCACACTGCCTTCGCGCACGATGACGCCCTCGGCCACCTCGGCGCGGGCGCCGATGAAGCAGTTGTCCTCGATGATCGTCGGATTGGCCTGCAGGGGCTCCAGCACCCCGCCGATGCCCGCGCCGCCGGAGATGTGGCAGTGGGCGCCGATCTGGGCGCAGGAGCCGACGGTGGCCCAGGTGTCGATCATGGCGCCCTCTCCCACATAGGCGCCGATGTTGACGAAGGAGGGGGTGAGCACCGCGCCCCGGGCGATGAAGGCGCCCTTGCGGATCACCGTGCCCGGGAGCGCGCGGAAGCCCGCGGCCTCGAAGCGCGCGGCGTCCCAGCCGGCGCACTTCAGCGGGATCTTGTCCCAGTAGGGGCCGGGCGCGTCGGCCTCGACCAGCATGTTCGGCGTCAGGCGGAAGTAGAGCAGGATCGCCTGCTTGGCCCACTGGTGGGTCACCCAGGCGCCGTCAGGGGCGCGGGTGGCGACGCGCAGGGTCCCGGCGTCGAGGCGCTCGAGGGTCTCCAGCACGGCCTCGCGGACCGGCCCCTTCGTGGCCTGGGTGATCGCCTCGCGGTCTTCCCAGGCCGCCTCGATCACGCTCTTCAGGTCGTCATGGTCTTGGGCGGGCATCAGGCGGCGTCTCTGAGCTGGGCCTGCGCCAGGAATGGCGCGAGCCGGTCGGTCTTGTAGTCGATGAAGCTGGCGGTGGAGGCGAGCGCATAGGGGCCGACCAGGACGGTGGTCATGCCGATGGCCGCGGCGGGCGCCAGGTTGCGCTCACTGTCCTCGAAGAAGGCCGTGACGGCCGGGTCGATGCCGTGCGCCTCGCTGATCCGCGCGAAGGTGGCCGGCGCGGGCTTGGGCACATAGTTGGCCGAGCCGATGTCGAAAATGTCGTCGAAGAGGTCGGTGAGGCCCATGTGCTCCAGCACGCGTTCGGCATGGAAGGCGTCGGCGTTGGTGAAGATGAGGCGCCGGCCCGGCAGGCGCGCGATGGCCGCGGCCAGTTCCAGGTCCTGGGCCACGCCCTCCAGCGGCATGTCGTGGAAGATGGTGTGGAAGTCCTTCGGCTCGACCCCGTGGTGCTCCACCAGGCCGCCCAGGGTGAGGCCATAGTCGGCCAGGTACTTCTTCTGCAGCCGGTAAGCGTCGTCGCGCTCCAGGCCGGTGACGCGCATGACATAGGCGGTCATGCGGCGCTCGATCTCGCCCATCAGGCCGGAGTCGGCGGGGTAGAGGGTGTTGTCCAGGTCGAACAGCCAGGTGTCCACATGGCGCAGGTCTGGCCGTCCAAGATCGGGGCTCATTCGCAGACCAGAGTCCCCGCGCCGTGCTCGGTGAAGAGCTCGACCAGCATGGCGTGCGGGCGCCGGCCGTCCATGATAACCACGGCGCCGACGCCGGCCTCGACCGCGGCGATGGCGGTCTCCAGCTTGGGGATCATGCCGCCGGTGGCGACGCCGTCCTTGATGGCCGCGCGGGCCTCCTTGACGGTCATCTGGCGGACCAGGTCGCCGTTCTTGTCCAGCACCCCGGCCACGTCGGTGAGCAGCAGCATGCGCTTGGCGTTGAGCGCGCCGGCCAGCGCGCCAGCCACGGTGTCGGCGTTGATATTGTAGGTCTGGCCGTCCTCGGCGACGCCGATCGGGGCAATCACCGGGATGTAGTCCTCGTCGGCGTAGATCAGGGCCTCGATCAGCTTCGGATCGACCCGCTTGGGATCGCCCACGAAGCCCAGGTCGACCATCTTCTCGATCTCCGAGTCCGGGTCCTTCTTGGTGCGGGTGACCTTCTCGACGGTGATCAGCCGCGCGTCCTTGCCCGAGAGGCCGACGCCGCGCACATCGGCTTCCTTGCCGGCGAGCGTGATCCAGTTGGCGATTTCCTTGTTGATCGCGCCGGACAGCACCATCTCGGCCACTTCCATGGTGGCTTCGTCGGTGACGCGCAGGCCGTCGATGAAGGTCGACTTCACCCCGGCGCGCTCCAGCATGGCGCTGATCTGCGGGCCGCCGCCGTGGACGATCACCGGATGGACGCCCAGCATCTTCAGGAGCACCGCGTCGGCGGCGAACAGCCGGGCGACCTCGGCCTCGCCCATGGCGTGGCCGCCGTACTTGATGACCACGGTCTCGCGGTCATAGCGCTGGATGTAGGGCAGGGCCTCGGCCAGCGTCTTGGCGGTCGCCCATCCCTGCTCTTGGGTATCATCCGTCACGGGCGTCTGGCTCTGCGAAGTTCGGAGCGCTCCGATAGCGGACAGCGCGCCCCCTGTCACCTTTGGGCGGCCATGCTAAGCCTTGGCCTCCAAGTTTCAGTTCGGGGATGGGCATGCGGATTTCGGGTGTGGTGGTCGCGGTGGCGGCCACGTGGGCGATCGCGGGTGCGGTCGAGGCCAAGACCGTGGCGGTGAGCGCCGAGCGGCTGCTGGATGTCGCGACGGGCAAGTACGTGGACAAACCCCTGGTGGTGATCGTCGACGGTCGGATCAGCGCGGTGGAACATCAGGGTGACGCGGTCCCGGCCGGCGCCGAGCGGGTGGACCTGCCGGGCGTGACCCTGCTGCCCGGCCTGATCGACATGCACGTGCATCTGACGAGCTCGCCGCTGTTCGGCGGCTACAGCCGGCTGCAGTACACCGACAGCTTCTGGCCGATCCTTGGGGTCACCCACGCCAGGGCGACGCTGGAGGCGGGCTTCACCACCGTGCGCAACGTGGGCTCCAAGGACTATGAGGACGTGGGCCTGCGCCAGGCCATCGACGCGGGCTTCATCCCGGGGCCCAGGATCGTCACGGCCACCTACGCCATCGGATCCACCGGCGGGCACTGCGATTCCACCTTCTTCCCGCCGTCGATGAAGCAGAAGGGCGACGCGGTGATCGACAGCCCCAACGAGGGCCGCAAGATGGTCCGCCAGCTGCACAAGTACGGCGCCCAGGTGATCAAGATCTGCGCCACCGGCGGGGTGTTCAGCCATGGCGACACGCCCGGCGCCCAGCAGCTCACCCTGGAAGAGATCAAGGCCATCGTCGACGAGGCCCACGCCACCGGCCTGCGGGTCGCCGCCCACGCCCACGGCGCCAGCGGCATCAAGGCCGCGATCCTGGGCGGCGTCGACACCATCGAGCACGCCAGCCTGGCAGACGACGAAGACATTCGCCTGGCTATTCAACACGGCGCCTACTTCGGCATGGACATCTACAACACCGACTACACCCAGGCGGAGGGCAAGAAGAACGGGGTCCTGGAGGAGAACCTGCAGAAGGACCGCGATATCGGCGACACCCAGCGGGAGAACTTCAGGAAGGCGCTGAAGGCCGGCGTGAAGATGATCTTCTCCACCGATGCCGGGGTCTATCCGCACGGGACCAACGCCCGGCAGTTCGCCACCATGGTGCGCTATGGGGCGACGCCCCTGCAGGCCATCCGCACCGCCACGCTCACCGCCGCCGAGGCGCTGGATCGGGCCAAGGACGTGGGGCAGGCCACGCCCGGTCACTACGGCGATCTGGTCGGTGTGAAGGGCGATCCGCTGGTCGACGTGACGCTGCTGGAGCATCCGGTGTTCGTGATGAAGGGCGGCGATGTGGTGAAGCGGGTTCCGTAAAGTTGCTCCCCATCGGGGGAGCTATCAGCGAAGCTGACTGAGGGGGTCCTCCCAGGTTTGAGCGGAAGCCCCCTCCGGCGCTTCGCGCCACCTCCCCCGAAAGGGGAGGAACTCACACGGCGCAGGCCGCGACGATCTCGGCGCGGAGTTCGGGGATGCCGGTTCCCTTCTCGGCGGAGGTGGCGAGCACGCGGGGGAAGGCGGCGGGGCGCTTGGCGATGGCCTTCAGGGTGCGTTCCACCACAGCCTCGACTTCCGCCGGCTTCAGCTTGTCGGCCTTGGTCAGCACGATCTGGTAGGAGACCGCGGCCACGTCGAAGGTATCCAGCGCCTCGGTGTCGACGTCCTTCAGGCCATGGCGGGCGTCGATCAAGAGGTAGGCGCGCTTGAGGTTCGGGCGGCCGCGCAGATAGTCGCGCCCGAGGTTCTGGAACTTCTTCACGTCGCCGCGGGAGGCGCGGGCGAAGCCATAGCCGGGGAGGTCGACGAGCCTGAGCTTCTCGTCGGCCACGAAGAAATTCACCTCGCGCGTGCGGCCCGGCGAGTTCGAGGCCCGCGCCAGGTGGCCGCGTCCGGTGACCGCGTTGATCAGGGTGGACTTGCCGACATTGGAGCGGCCGGCGAAGGCCACCTCCGGCAGGTCGGCGGGCGGCAGGCCGGCGATCTCGACCGCGCCCATCAAGAACTTCACCTCGTGGGCGAAGAGCACGCGGGCGGCCTCCAGGTCTTCGGCGGTGAAGCCGTCACTCACCCGGGCGAGGCCTTGCCGGTCAGGCGCGCGATGGCCCGGTCGATCGGGTTGTCGACCTTGAAGCGGCGCATCATCACGTACTGTTGGATGGAGGTCAGGCAGTTGGACCAGGTCCAGTAGATCAAAAGGCCCGCGGCGAAGGGGGCCATGATGAACATGAAGATCAGCGGCATCAGCTGGAAGATCTTCTGCTGGGCCGGGTCGCCGGCCGGCGGGCTCATCGAGGTGGTCAGCCACATGGTGAAGCCGTAGGCGAGCGGCAGGATGCCCAGGTGCAGGGTGGTGTCCAGGATGGACCCGATCAGCGGGGCGTGCGCCGGGTTCCAGGGGATCAGGCTGAAGAGGTTCCAGATGGTCGTGGGATCGCGCGCCGACAGGTCGCTGAAATTCAGGAACGAGGCGTGGCGCATCTCGATGGTGACCGAGAGCACCTTGTAGAGCGAGAAGAACACCGGGATTTGCAAGAGGATCGGCAGGCAGCCGGCCAGCGGATTGACCTTCTCCCGCTGATAGAGCGCCATGATCTCCTGCTGCTGCTTGGCCGGGTCGTCCTTGAAGCGGGCCTTCACCTCCTCCATCAGGGGCTGGACCTTCTTCATCTTGGTCATCGACTCGTACTGCTTGTTGGCGATCGGGAAGAAGGCCACGCGCACGGCCACCGTGAGCAGCAGGATGGCGATGCCGAAGCTGCCGACCTTGGCGAAGATGAACTCCAGGAAGATGAAGATCGGGCGGGTGAAGAACCAGAACATCCCCCAGTCCACCGCCTCGTCGAAGTGGGCGATGCCGAGGGTCTTTTCGTAGGCCTGCAGCACGGGCACGGTCTTGGCGCCGGCGAAAAGGCGGCGCGTCACGCTGATCTGGCGGCCGGGCGCGATGGCGAGCGCAGGCGCTGTGTAGTTGGCCTCATAGATGTCGACGCCGCCCACCTTGCTGTCGTGGAAGGTCACGTGGACCTTCTCGGCCCGGTTGGGGATGACGGCGGCCAGCCAGTATCTGTCGGTGATGCCGGTCCAGGCGTCGGTTGAATCGAACTGCTGGGCCGCGGCGTCGGCCTTGATGTCCTTGTACTTGAAGGCGCGCGTGCGGCCGTCGAGGTAGCCGATCCAGCCTTCGTGGACGATGCCCGACTTGCCGACGTCGGGCGGCATGCCCTGGCGCTGCACCGAGCCGTAGGGCGCCAGCGTCACCGGGATCGCGCCGGTGTTGGCCACCGTGTCGGTGAGCGTGAACATGCAATGCTCATCCACCTCGATCCGGCGGTTGAACGTCAGGCCCTGGCCGTTCGCGTAGGTGAGGACGACCGGGTGGCCCGGCGAGAGCGTCGCGCCTTCCGCCAGCGTCCAGGTAGTGGTGGCGCCGGGCAGGTTCGGCACATTCTGGCCGACCCAGCCGAAATCCACGAACCACGGGAAGGCCGCGCCTTCGGGGCGCAGCATCTCGACGGGCGGGGAGTTCTTGTCGGTGGTCTGGCGGTACTGGGTGAGGAAGAGGTCGTCCAGGCGCGCGCCGCGCAGTGAGATCGAGCCCTTCAGGTCCGGCGTCGTCAACGGCACGCGGGGGCTGGCGGCCAGCGCCGCGGCGCGG
>PLEH01000290.1 GCA_003136395.1 Phenylobacterium sp. | reverse complement strand
TCACCGACGGCTTCACCGGCAATGTGACGCTGAAGGCCATGGAGGGGGCGGCGCGGTTCATGAACACCGAGCTGCGCAACGCGTTCACCTCGGGCCTGATGGCGACCCTGGGCTTCGTGCTGGCCCGGCCGGCGCTGCTGAAGTTCCGCGAGCGCATGAGCCCGACGCCGGCGGCGCCGCTGCTCGGCCTGAACGGCATTGTGCTGAAGTGCCATGGGGGCGCCAGCGACCGGGATTTCGCCATGGCGCTCAGGCTGGCGGTCGATTTGGCGCGCAGTGACTTCTCCGCCGAGATCGAACGGAATATGAGACGGCTCCCCGACGCGCTGGCTGAGCCCGCGCCGGCGCCTGCCGACGCGCCCGCGTCGAACGGCGGCGGCCCTCTAGGAGCTGGGCCTCTAGGAGCTGGTGAGTGACGAGCGTGCTGCGGAGTGTCGTGACCGGGGTTGGCGGCTACCTGCCTGAGCGGGTGGTGACCAACGACGACCTGGCCAAGTTCGTCGACACCTCCGACGAGTGGATCGTCGAGCGCACCGGGATCCGCCAGCGCCATCAGGTGCGCGACGACGAGCCGGTGTCCGACCTGGCCGTCGCCGCGGCGCGCAAGGCCCTGGCGGCCGCGGGCCGAACGCCCGAAGACATCGACCTGATCATTGTGGCCACTACAACCGCGGACCTGACCTTCCCGGCGGTCGCCACCATCGTGCAGCGCAAGCTGGGCTGTCCGATCGGCGTCGCCTTCGACGTCCAGGCGGTCTGCTCGGGCTTCGTCTATGCGCTTTCGGTCGCTGACGGCTTCACCGCCCGGGGCCGGTCCAAGTGCGCCCTGGTGATCGGGGCCGAGACCATGACGCGGCTGATGGACTGGACGGACCGCGGCACCTGCGTGCTGTTCGGCGACGGGGCCGGGGCCGTCGTCCTCGAGCCGATGCCAGGCGAGGGGACCACCGCCGACCGCGGGCTGCTGGGCTTTGCCCTGCGCGCCGACGGAACCAAGCAGGAGCTTCTGTTCGTCGATGGCGGCCCGTCCACCAACGGCCAGGTCGGCAAGCTGCGAATGCAGGGCAACCAGGTGTTTCGCCACGCCGTGGTCAACATCTCCGAGGCGGTGACGGCCGCTGCGGCGGACGCCGGCATCGCGGTCGCCAGCGTCGACTGGTTCGTGCCCCACCAGGCCAACCTGCGCATCCTGCAGGGCGTGGCGCGCCGCCTGGGCATTGACGAGGCCAAGGTGATCACCACGCTGGATCAGCACGCCAACACCTCGGCCGCCTCGATCCCGCTGGCGCTCGACCAGGGGGTCCGCGACGGGCGCATCAAGCCCGGTCAGATGCTGCTTCTGGAGGCGATGGGCGGGGGGCTGACCTGGGGCGCCTGCGTTCTCAGGCTCTGACCTTAAATGTTTCAGCCAATCGCAGGCTTGAAGTCTTTGACGCATTGGGACAATCAAGGCACGGTGAGGCTACCGCATTGGGGGAACGGGCTGGCATGAAGGGCGCGACAGTAACGCGGGCGGACCTCTGCGAAGCGGTCCACGAGGAAGTCGGCCTGACCCGCCAGGATTGCGGAGAGCTGGTCGAGCGGGTGCTCGAACTGATGGCCGTGGCCCTTGAGAAGGGCCAACAGGTCAAGCTTTCCGGCTTCGGGGTCTTCCAGGTGCGCGCCAAACGCGCCCGCATGGGCCGCAATCCCAAGACCGGGGAACCCGCCGCCATCGAGCCGCGCCGGGTGATCGGCTTCCGCGCCTCGCAGGTCATGAAGGCCCGCGTCGACAAGGCGCTGGCGCGGTGAAGGCCGCCTAGGCCGTGGCCAAGGGCCCCGAAGCCTTTCGGACGATCTCCGAGGCGGCGGACGAGCTCAGCGTGCCGCAACACGTCCTGCGGTTCTGGGAAACCAAGTTCGCCTTCATCCGGCCGATGAAGCGCGCCGGCGGACGCCGGTTCTATCGCCCCTCGGATATCGCGGTCTTGCGTGGCGTCAGGCGCCTCCTCCACGACGAGGGCTACACCATCAAGGGCGTGCAGCGCCTGCACCGCGAGGAAGGCCTGCGCCGCCTGGTCAGCGCCGGCGGGGAGGGCTCAGCGCCAGCGCCGTCCCAATCTCCCGCCAGCAAGGGTAGGGACGGGCTCTATGAGGCCTTGCGCGACCTGGAGACCGCCAAACAGCGGCTCGACGCTCTGTTGAGACCTTAAGGGGAAGTCTCAGGCCGTTAAGGCCGCAATCGAGGCGATCGTGAGCGGGCCGACAAGGGGCGTCTTTCAAGGGTGGAGTCTTGATGTTCTCGGTGTAACAGCATCGGCCGCAGCGCTGAATGTCGTCCATCCACTGGACCGCCAGGATTGTGTGGATGGCGCCGCTCCCAACGGTTGTGGCGAATCAGTTCGGGCTCAGAATCCGGCCGCGGCGCACACCAGATTGCTGATCAGCGCAGCCGCCTCGACGAGCGGACCGGGCGTCTGCGGCAGCGAGAGTGTATAAACCGGCGCTGCGGATGCGAGGATCGCCGCCTCGCGCCGCAATCCGGCCTCAAAGGCCGATACGCGCAGCATGTCACGCCAGAACAGCTGATTGAGGATCGCGCCCGCGGCCTCCGGCGGTTTCAGCCGCGAGGGTTGGCCCAAAGCGCCAGTTTCCCGCTTGCCGAGACAGACCACCGCGGCGATCGGATAAGGCCTGGGATCGGGGGTCGGACCACCCTGCCACGGGCGCTTCGCCAAGTCCGAGAAGCAGGCGCATTGGGCCAGCGCCGCCGGATCCAGGCCGGCGGCCGTCAGCATATCGTCCGCTAGGTGCAGCGGGCCGCCGGCGGGAAGGCAACAAGCCTCGGAGACCACTGCGGCCTCGTCGGCGAGCACGCTCAGTCCCGCCAGCGCGAACGCCGCAGCCAGCGCCGACTTGCCGGCCCCGGCGCGGCCAAGCAACAGGATCGCACGGCCGTCGATCGCCACGGCGCTGCCGTGCAACGGCAGCTTCCCATGCTGCAGTCCAAGGCAGGCGAGGATATTGCCGAAAACGATGGGGGCGAGCTCTGGCGAATCGGGCATCACGCCGAGATCACAGGTCACGCGATCACGCCCGACCAGGAAGTAGCCGGCTTCGAAGCGCACTAGCGCCGCGCCGTCGGCGGCGATCTGGACCGTGCCGACATCGACGACAGGCGACGGAAGTTCGCCGTCGACCGACCCCGCCACGAAAGCGACGTCGGGCCGCCCAGGCACCAGCCTTGGCCAGGCAATCGTGCCGGGCAGTGGCAGGCCGGTTCGCATCCGCCAGCCGCAGGCGTAGATGTCCAGGATAAGGTCGTCACTCACACACGACCCCCGAGCCCGGGCACGGTCGACGCCCGGCGGGTGACCGCCGCCGCCAGGTGGCCGATCGCCGGTCTTAGATTAATTGGCCGCCTTGGCAGGGGTCTTCCGACACCTTGAGCTTCATCTGCGGCGCGGCGTCAGGCTTCGCCATGAGGCCGCCCACCGCGTGCTCCAATTCGTCGTCGCTGAATTCTCTGGACTCGGCGGCATCGGTCTTGTTGTCGATCATCGCAGATCTCCTTCTGGCTGAAGCGGGGCACACGATACTCGGGTTGTCGTCATAGGTACGCGCCACGCGCATCGACAGATGCGTCGCGGCAAGCGAACTCGTCACATTTGTATATTTTATCTCGCCTTCACTGTCTCTCTGTTCATGGTGTCACTCAGCCTCGTGGATTCTCCTCGTGGTCTAGGCGTCGATCACCCGACAGCGTTGACGGTCAACAATTGGGCGCCGGCCGGCGGGGAGGGCGGACCGATCTCAGCGCTGCGGCCCAAGTATTACGCCGTCCGGATCAACCATGTGCCAGGACCCACTGGTGAAGAGGGTTCGGCCGCATCAAGTTGCGCCGCCGGGCGCGAGCGGGCGTCCGGCGGCGCGCCCGTGCCGTAAGGCGCCCGGCGGCCGCCAATTCTACCGCCCTCCGATATCGCGGTTCTGCGCGGCGTGCGCCGCCGTGCTCCACGACGAGGGCTACACCATCAAGGGCGTCCAGCGCCGGCATCGCGAGGAAAGCCCGCGCCCCCTGGTCGGCGCCGGCGGGGAGGGCGCCGCGCCCGCTACTGCGGCCAACGCCCCGGCAGCCGCCGGCAACGGCCTCTACGAGGCGCTCCGCGACCTCGAAACCGCCAAGCAGCGGCTCGACGCGCTGCTAAACCCCCACTGACCGTCATGGCCGGGCTTGTCCCGGCCACCCATGATCTCCGCGTCGAATCAGAGAATCGCAGCGCCGACACCGAGACCTGTCCGGCCGCTCGGTGTTCATGGGTGGCCGGGACAAGCCCGGCCATGACGATCATAGGTTGGGGGATGATCGGCCGAATGGTCGGAGCGACAGGATTTGAACCTGCGACCCCTTGACCCCCAGTCAAGTGCGCTACCAGGCTGCGCTACGCTCCGACGCCTCGCGGCGAGCGGGTCTTCTAGCGGATGCGGGGATGAGGGCAAATCCTATTTACATCACCTCGATAGGTCGGGCTGGTCGCGCGGCTCTCGTGCTTCTGGCGACCGTGGCTTGGTCAGCCGCAACAGCGCAGCCTGCACCCACGCCGATGTGGGACGCAGTCCCAACGGTAGACGATGCGATGGGCAGCTATCCCGCCGCCGCGTTAAAAGACCACAATGGCGCGGAAATCTACCTCGCCTGTGGGCACGACAAGGCGGGAGCGCTGCAGCAGTGCCAGGTGGAGAGTGAATTTCCCTCTGGCCACGGCTTTGGCGCAGCCGCTCTGTCGCTGGCGCCGAAGTACCGGTTGAACCCCCATTCCAAGGCCATGGGATTGCGTGTTGTCCGGGTGCCGATGTTCTTTCCAGGGCTGGGCGCCAATCCGCCTGTTCGATCTCTGGTGTTCAAGCCATCGACGGGTCGTTTCGCCAGGACAGCACCTGCCGGTCCATACTGGCCTGAATTGGCGTTGAGGGTCGGCATCGGCGGCTCGGCTCAGATAGATTGCAGAGTCGCTGACGGCGGCCGACTAACGGATTGCCGCCTGATCAACCAGACGTCCATCGATATCTACTTCGGTCAGTCGGCCATGAAGATGGCGAGCGCCGGCTGGATGATCGCGGGGCCGAAGCCTGACGGTATCGAGGAACCGACGGACGGCTACTGGCGGTTTGAGGTCATCTACCCGCGCAAAACATTGGCCGACGCGGGCTAGCTTCTAACGCCCCCGGTTCATCCAGGAGATCAGCGGCAGGATGGGGATGCCCCAGCAGACGCCGGCCAGCGCGTAGAAGGCGAACTGCAGCGGGCCGTGGGTCGGCACATAGGCCGACAGCCGGATGACCAGGCCCAGATAGAAGACGATGAAGGCCAGGATTCCGAAGAGGCCGACCAGTTTGCGCAGGCGCGTGCTCATGGGCCGTGCTTAGCCGCAGCTTGATCCCCATGAAAGCGAAGAGGGGCGGAAGCGTGGACGGGGGCCGCTATCCGGGTTAGGCCGCGCCCGATGACCTCCTTCTTGCGTTCCGACCGCTCCCGCGGCGTGTCGATCTGGCTCCTGATCGTGGCTCTGCTGGTGCTGGCCATGGTGATCCTGGGCGGCTCGACGCGGCTGACCGGCTCCGGCCTGTCGATCACCCAGTGGAAGCCGCTCTCCGGCGTCCTTCCGCCGCTCGGCCTCGCCGACTGGCAGGCGGAGTTCGCGCGCTACCGCGCGATCCCGCAGTTCCGGTTCGTGAACCCGGCCATGACGCTCGACCAGTTCCGCTTCATCTACTGGTGGGAGTGGTCGCACCGGTTCCTGGCCCGGCTGCTGGGCGTGGTCTTCCTGGTCCCGCTCACCTGGTTCGCTATCCGGCGCGAGCTGCCGCGCCGCCTCCTGGGCCAGTTCGGCCTGCTCATCGTCCTCTGCGGGCTCGAGCCCCTGGTCGGCTGGTGGATGGTGGCCAGCGGCCTGGCCAACCGCGTCTACGTCGCGCCCGAGCGGCTGATGCTGCATCTGGGCATCGCCTTCGCGCTCCTGGCGGCGCTGATCTGGACAGCGCTCGACGCCTGGGCCGGTTCGGCGCGCCAGACCTTGCCCAGCCCCTGGGGCGGGCGCGCGCTGGGTCTGGTGGGGCTGATCTACGTCCAGATCCTGCTGGGGGCCCTGGTGGCCGGAAATCAGGCGGGCCTGATCTACAACGACTGGCCGCTGTTCGCGGGACGCCTGATGCCGCAGGACTACGCCGCCGCCGGCCTCTGGGCGACGCTGGCCCATAGCCAGGGCGCGGTGCAGCTGCACCACCGGCTGGCCGCCTATCTGCTGCTGGCCGTGGCAGTCGGCATCGGTTTCGCCGCGTGGCGCTCCAGCTATCTGCCGCGGGCGTCCAAGCTGCTGGCGGCCGGGGTGGCGCTGGCGGTGACCGCTCAGGCTCTCCTGGGAATCGCCACCCTGATGGCGCGGGTTCCGATCGGGCTGGGCGTCGCCCATCAGCTGACCGCGGCCCTGACGCTCAGCCTCGCCGTCGCCATGGCCTGGCGGATTCGGCGCGTATGAGGGGCCCCTTACGACGAATTCATTCGCTGACGCCCGACCGGGACGCCATTCTGCGGCGCGCGAAGACAGGGCGAACAGGTGGCAGCGGCGCGGCGCATCGGACTGGTAGGCTACGAGGGCGTCAACGCGCTGGACCTGACCGGCCCGCACGAGGTCTTCTGCTCGGCCGCGGCGAGCTCACGCGCCGGCGAACCCGCCTATGAGGTCATCTGCCTGAGCCCGGACGGCAAGGCGTTCCACAGCGCGTCCGGCCTGCTGTTCGGCGCGGATTGCTCGCTGGCCGACGCGCCCAGCTTCGACACCATCGTGATCCCGGGCGGCACGGGCATCCGCGCGCCTCAGGTGCTGGAGCCGATCGCCGACTGGCTGCGGCTGCGGGCGCCGACGACGCGGCGCCTGGTCTCGGTCTGCACGGGCCTTTACGCGATGGGCGCGAGCGGCCTCATGGACGGCCGGCGCGCCACGACTCACTGGAGCTATGTCGCCGAGATCGCCGCCCGCTATCCGGCGTTGCGGATCGAGCCGGACGCCATCTTCATCCGCGACGGCTGTTTTTCCACCTCCGCTGGGGTGACCGCCGGGATCGACCTGTCGCTGGCCCTGGTGGAGGAGGACCTCGGCCCTACCGCCGCGTTGGCGATCGCGCGCATGTTGGTGGTCTATCTGAAGCGGCCCGGAGGCCAGCGGCAGTTTTCTGAACCCCTGCGCTTCCAGGTCCGCGCGGCGGGCCGGTTCGCCGACCTCGCCGCCTGGATCCCGGCCAATCTCAAGGAGGACCTGTCGGTCGAGGCCCTGGCCCGGCGCGTCAACTGCAGCCCCCGGCACTTCGCGCGGCTGTTCAAGGAGGCCTTCGGCGCGTCGCCGGCGGAATTCGTGGAGGCTCTGCGTCTGGCCGAGGCCGCGGAGCGGATCCTGAGCTCGACCTCGACCATCGACGCGGTGGCGGCCTCGGTGGGCTACGCCAGCGGCACGGTGTTCCGGCGCGCCTTCGAGCGCCGCTTCGGGGTGACGCCCAGCCTTTATCGCGACCGGTTCTCCAGGAAGATCGCCGCTGAGTGACCGGGTGGGCGACGGCGGCGCAATGTCCGAAATCGTCCGATGCGGGTCATTGTGGCGGTTTCGCCAATCGCTCACAAATTCAGGGTCCGGCCGTCGTCGGCGCGGGCTTCAGGTCGAGAACGAGGCAAGATATGCAATCGCGGGTTCGGATCTTTTCGGCGGCTCTGGCTATCGCCCTGGCCGGAGGCCTGACGGCCGCGGCCGTGTCGCGCGCGGCGCCGGCGTCGCCGAACCTCGTCTACACGGCGGATGGCAAGCTGGTGTTCCCCAAGGACTACCGGACCTGGGTCTACCTTTCGACTGGGATGGACATGGCCTACGTAGAAGGCCCGCCACGCACGGAGCACATCTTCGACTCGGTCTTCGTCAATCCGGAGGCCTACGCGGCCTTTCAGAAGACCGGGACCTGGCCGGATAAGACGGTGATGGTGCTGGAGGTCCGAAAAGGGCAGGGGCGCGGCTCGATCAACAAGTCCGGGGTCTTCCAGACCGACCAGCTGGGCCGCGAGGTCCACGTGAAGGACGTCGCGCGCTTCAAGAGCGGCTGGGCCTTCTTCCCCGGCGGCGACAACCCGACCGCGCTGCCGCAGACGTCGCAGTGCAACGTCTGCCATGAGCAGCACGGCGCGGTGGACACCACCTTCGTGCAGTTTTACCCGACCCTGCTGCCCACGGCGCTGGAGAAGAAGACCATGAGCGCGGCCTATCTGGCCGAGGAAGCCGCGGCCCCCGACAAGGCAAAGGATGAGAAGCGGTAATATAGTACCGCATTAAGAAAACCTCGTCTTTTCAAGGCTGTGACTATATTCCGCGCGCATCGAGTTGACAGCGCGCGGCATTGTCGGCATATGCGCCCGCTCACGTCGGGGCCGCCTTGCTCCGTCAGATTTACGGAACCCGTCCCATGATGAAGACCACGGCTTCGCTGAAGCCCGCCGAGGTCGAGAAGAAGTGGATCGTGATCGACGCCGAGAACGCCGTGGTCGGCCGCCTCGCGACCTTCATCGCCAAGCGTCTTCGCGGCAAGCATCGCCCCGACTACACCCCCAACGTCGACTGCGGCGACTTCGTCGTGGTGGTCAACGCCGACAAGGTGAAGTTCACGGGCAAGAAGCTCGAGGACAAGATCTACTACTGGCACACCGGCCACCCGGGCGGCGTCAAGCAACGCACCGCCGGCCAGATCCTCGACGGCCGCTTCCCCGAGCGCGTGCTCGAGAAGGCCGTGGAGCGCATGCTGCCCAAGGAAAGCCCGCTGGCCCGCAAGCAACTGACGCACCTGCGCATTTACAACGCGCCGGAGCACCCGCACGCCGCCCAGAACCCCGAGACCATCGCGTTCGCCGAGCTGAACGCCAAGAACGTGCGGAGCGCCTGAGCATGTCGGAAGCCATCACGCCTGAAGCCGCCGCCCAAACCGAAGCCAAGGGCTTTGACGCCCTGAAGGGCATGGGCACCGTCGCCGAGGACGTCATCGTCCACGAGCGCAAGGTCGACGCCCAGGGCCGGTCCTATGCGACCGGCAAGCGGAAGAACGCCATCGCCCGCGTCTGGATCAAGCCCGGCAAGGGCAAGATCACCATCAACGGCCGCGACCAGGAGATCTATTTCGCCCGTCCCGTGCTGCGGATGATGATCGCCCAGCCGATGGACCTCGCCGACCGCGCGGGCCAGTTCGACGTGGTCGTCTCCGTGCAGGGCTCGGGCCTCTCCGGCCAGGCCGGCGCGATCCGCCACGGCATCTCCAAGGCGCTCACCTATTACGAACCCGAACTGCGCGCGGTGCTGAAGCCGCACGGCCTCCTGACCCGCGACAGCCGCGTGGTTGAGCGGAAGAAGTACGGCAAGGCCAAGGCCCGCCGCAGCTTCCAGTTCTCGAAGCGCTAAAGCTCGCGCGCCTACAGCCGCGATTGCAGAGGGCGCTTCGGGAAACCGGAGCGCCCTTTCTCTTTGACTGGACCCCTGCCTCAGGACCTTGGCGTCATGACCCACACAGTCTTCATCGATGGCGAAGCCGGCACCACGGGACTGCAGATCCGTGAGCGCCTGGCCGGCCGCAGCGACCTGGAGGTGGTTTCCATCGACCCCGCCCGGCGCAAGGACGCCGAGGCGCGCGCCGAGCTCTTGAACGGGGTCGACGCCGTGGTGCTCTGCCTGCCGGACGACGCGGCGCGAGAGGCGGTGTCGCTGGTCACCTCGAACAGCGTGCGGATCGTCGACGCCTCGACGGCGCACCGGACGGACGCGGGCTGGGCCTATGGCTTCGCCGAGATGGACAAGGGCCAGCGGGCGGCCATCGCCGGCTCCATGCGGGTGAGCAATCCCGGCTGCTATCCGACCGGCTTCATCGGGCTCGTCCGGCCCCTGGTGGCCGCGGGCTTCATCCCAGCCGATTTCCCCCTGACCGTGAACGCCATCTCCGGCTACTCCGGCGGTGGAAAGGGCCTGATCGAGGAGTTCGAGGCCAGACCGGCGGCGCTGGGGAGCCGCGACGCCTTCAGGCCCTACGGCCTGACCCTGGCCCACAAGCACCTGCCAGAAATGCAGAGTCACGCGGGCCTGCAACACCCGCCGGTGTTCGCCCCGGCCGTCGGCCGCTACGCCCAGGGGATGATCGTCGAGGTCCCGCTGCAGCTGTGGGCGCTGCCCGGCAAGCCCGATCCCGCCGACCTTCAGGGGGCGCTGGAGGCGGCCTATGACGGGGAGCGTTTTGTCCAGGTCGCGAGCGAGGCCGAATGCGCCGCGCTGCAGGCGGTGCGCGCCGGCGCAGGCGGCTATGTGGCGGCCCTCGACCCGGAGGCGCTCAACGGCACCAACCTCATGCGCCTCTTCGTGTTCGGCAATGCGGACGGGACGCAGGCGCGGCTGGTGGCCCTGTTGGACAACCTCGGCAAGGGCGCCTCGGGGGCGGCGGTGCAGAACCTCAACCTGATGCTGGGCCTGGAGGAAGGCTTGGGCCTGTGATCCTGCGCCGGGCCGTCCCTGACGACGCCCAGGCCATCGCCATCGTCCACCGCACGGCCGTGCGGGCTTCGCTGAGCTTCCTGCCGGACCTGCACACCGCCGAGGAGGACCTGACGTTCTTCTCCGAACGCTTCCTGCCGGCCAACGACGTCTGGGTCGCCGACGCCGAGGGCCAGGTGGCGGGCTACATCGGCTTTGACGACGGCTGGATCCATCACCTCTATCTGCTGCCGGAATTCCAGGGCCGGGGGATCGGGCCGCAACTGCTGGCGCTCGCGCTCGCCGATGGCCGCCGCCGCCGGCTCTGGACCTTCCAGCGGAACGACCGGGCGCGGCGGTTCTATGAGGCGCGCGGCTTCGTGCTGCTTGAACTCACCGACGGCTCCGGCAACGAGGAGAAGACGCCGGATGCGCTTTACGAATGGCGGCCTGACATACAAAAAACTTCACGGCGCTTGTAACCTCGCGCCCTGACGCTACGAATTCGAGGCATGAGCATGCAGAATCCTTCCCGCCGCGGCTTCCTGATGGCCACCGCCTTCGCCGCCGCCGTTCCCAGCCTGGCGCTCGCTGCGGCTGCCCCCTATGCGGACTCGCCGTTCCGCAAGTTCACCGACGCGGATTGGCGCAAGCGCCTGCCGGCGCCGTCCTACGAAGTGTTGCGCCACGAGGACACCGAGCGGCCGGGCACCAGCCCGCTGCTCAACGAGCATCGCAAGGGGACCTTCGTCTGCCTGGGCTGCGGCCTGCCGCTCTTCAAGTCGGAGTGGAAGTTCGAGAGCGGCACCGGCTGGCCGAGCTTCTACACCGCCATTCCGGGCGCTCTGGCCAAGAAGATGGACCTCGCGATCGGGGTGCCGCGCACCGAGTATCACTGCGCCCAGTGCCTGGGTCATCATGGGCACGTCTTCAACGATGGGCCCAAGCCCACGGGGCTGCGCTACTGCAACAACGGCGAAGCCCTCAGATTCGTGCCGGCTTAGCCTTCGCCGGCGGCGCAGGCGGAGCGGGCGGCGTGACGGAGGCCGCGCCGCCGTCCTT
This sequence comes from Phenylobacterium sp., assembly GCA_003136395.1. Classification (GTDB taxonomy): domain Bacteria; phylum Pseudomonadota; class Alphaproteobacteria; order Caulobacterales; family Caulobacteraceae; genus Phenylobacterium. Next base: position 6,796 of record PLEH01000290.1, on the reverse strand, counting down.
CTGATGGATGCTGCCGGATCCGGACACGTTGCTCTCCAGCTTCGAGGGACGGGTCAGCAGGGTCACATCGCCTGAGCCGGAGATGTTGATGTTGGCCGCGCCGGTGGGCGCCAGGGTCGCCTGTCCGGACCCGTCGATGTCGACATCGGCGTCGCCCAGCTTGAGCCCCGAGAAGTCGCTCTGGCCGGAGCCGGACATGGAGAGCGACAGGCCCTTGGCCTCGCCCTTGGCGCTGATCTCGGTGTCGCCGGAGACGTCGATGCTGAGCTTGTCCTGCCTGTAGCCCTCGATCGCCAGACGGCCGGACCCGTTCAGGTTGAAGCGGCTGACGGCCGGCGCGGTCATGACGATGGTCAGGTCCCCACCGCGGTGACGTCCGTGAGTGAAGCGCAGGTGGCCGTCCTCGAGCACCAGGGCGTCTAGCGCACGCTGCGGGCCGGTGACGGTGAGCTTCCCCGGTCCGGGCGCCTGGCTGTAGGTGATCTCGGCCGGCACGTCGATGTCGAGCGTGTCGCCGCCGGTCCAGGCGAGCTCTCGGGAGCCCTGTGAGCCGGATTGGTCGTCGGAGCTGAAGTTGAAGTGCACGCCATGGCCGTTCGAACTCCAGTAGTTGTTGCCGGACCAATGGTCGCCCCAGCCGTCGCGGGCGAGGTCGCTGATGACCTCCGGCCCGCCGATGGCGACCGCGGTGGACAGGGTGACCACCGACATCAGGAAGCCTGTGACGGCGATCATGACGAGCACGCGGATCATTGCACGCCTCCAGAGACTTGCGGTTCGAGGGCCGGCTTGAGGAGCCGGTAGTGAAGGCGGCCGTACCAGACGAGGGCGTTGACCAGGCCGATGGTGACGATGGAGAGCACCGCGCCGCCGGAGGCGGCTCCGGTCATCAGGCCGATGCCTGCCAGGATCGCCGCAGCTGCGCCGCCGGGGACGTGATCGACGGCGAAGGGGCCGGCCGCGAACAGGACGCCGCCGGCGAAGAAGATCGCCAGGACCGCGACCGCCAGGCCGAAGATGACGCTCGCCACGCCCATGAGGATCGGCAGCAGGAACAGGACGTCGATCGCCCCCAGCCCCAGGACCGCGAAGACGGCCGAGGCGCCGGAGGAGGCGGTGCGCTGTTCTTCCCAGCGACGCAGGCCCGCCTCGGCGCGCAGCTCACGCGCCAGCCGGCCGGGATCGCCCAGGCCCGCGGCCACATCGGCCTCGCTGCGCCCGGCGGCCGCGCCCTCGTTGAAGTGATTGTTGTAGTCCGCGAGAATGTCGGCCTGGGCGGCCGGAGGAAGGCCGCGAAGGCCTTCCATCAGCCGGGCCATGAAAGCCTGACGGGTCATTTGGCCCCTCCAAGAATGGATTCCACCGCCCCGGAGAACGAGCCCCAGGCGGACTTCTGCGAGGTGAAGCTCGCCTTTCCGGCTTCCGTCAGCCGATAGTATTTGCGCGACGGCCCGGACGGCGATTCGACGAGATAGGTCTCGACGAGCCTGTCGGTCTGAAGCCTGCGCATCAGCGGATAGATCGTGCCCTCCCCCATCCCGATCGAGTCGGAGAGCTGGCTGGCGATCTCGTAGGCGTAGCTGTCGTGCTGGGATAGGAGGGCGAGCACGCAAAGCTCGAGCGCCCCCTTCTTCAGCTGGATTTCAATGGCCTCAGGCACTTTGGCGCCTCCTTGCGAAGCCAAGACCTATCGCAAGGTAGTGGGCGGTGCAAGGTAGTGGGCATTAAACGTTAGTAACATTGCATCCTGCTCCGCACCGGGGAGGGCGGCCCAGGCGAATTCGAGGTCGGGCGGAGGGGCGGGCCGGAAAGCCGAACCGGTACCTGAACGCTATTTCCACCCTGACCGCGGCGCGGCCCGCTGCCGAATCGTCCAATACAGACTGGTTGGTGTGTGTTGGGGTGCAGAGTTCTACTCGGCCTCCCCGCGGTGCATGTCATGAGAGCAGCCATTCTGGCCACAGTCGTCCTCCTGCTCGCTCTCGCCGGGTGCAATACGACCGAGACGCGCTTGCCCGGCTATCATGGCGACCCGCAGGTTCCGGGATCGGTGGTGCGTGTCGAGGCGGTGGGGAGCTATCCAGCACCGGTTCTGCGGATGCTGCTGTGGTACGCCAAGCCTCCCACCGCGATCACGGTGCCTGAGGCTGTAAGCCTCTACCGGGTGACCTACTGGTCGCGGACCAACGGAGCGCCCATCCTCGTCTCCGGGCTGATGGCGGTTCCGAACGCGCGGATTGTGCGGGGAACCGTGCTTTGGATGCATGCCACGAACATCGGCCGCAACCAATCGGTGTCGAATCCCAGTCTGCAGGAGGGCATATTTCTGTCCGCGGTATTCGCGGGCGGAGACTACCTCTATCTTGCGCCGGACCTGGTCGGTCTCGGGGTCTCCAAGGCGACCCAGGCCTATTTCTACAACCCCACCACGATCGACGTGGCGCTCGACTTCCTGCGCGCCGCCCAGACGGTCGTTCGCGATCTCCACCGGGACTGGAATCCGAACCTCTACGTCGCCGGCTTCTCGGAGGGTGGCCATGACGCGGTGGTGATCGCCCGCGAACTCGAGCGGCTCAAGCCCCCGCACTGGCAGGTGAAAGCCACCGCGGGGATCGAGGGCGCCTATAATCTGGCGGATATTACTGTTCCGCTTGCGATGACGGGGGCTGCGCCGGAGCAAGATTCCACCTATCTGACCAACTTCGCGCTCGCCTATTCGACCTACTATGGCCGGCCTCTTGAGAGCCTTCTGACGCCGGTGAGCGCCGACCGCGCCCGCAGGCTGTTCGACGGCGAACACCCCAAACAGATCATCGGCCACATGCCGCTCAACCCGCGGGAACTGTTCACGCCGGAATTCCTGGCGGATTTCGACCAGCATCGGCCGAACTGGTTCATGGACGCGCTACGGGCGAACGAGGGTTATCGCTGGGCGCCGGTCGCGCCGTTCCGCGCCTACTATGGAGACAAGGACGTGGACGTCTCTCCCGCCGACGCCAAGTTCGCCGTCCAGCAGGCCAGGCAGCTCGGCGGACACGCCGAGGCGATACCCCTCGGGCCCTATGACCACTTCGGGTCGGTGCTTCACGCCGTGCCGAAGGTGCGCCAGTGGTTTGACGATCTGAGCGCGAAGCCGAACGCGACGCCTTCCGCCTAGCTCCGCACCTTCACATAGGTCCCGGGCGCGTCGCCCAGGGGCTTCAGCTTGCCCTTGGCGGGATCGCGGGCGGGGATCTGTTTGCCGGACCTGGCCTTCAGCCAGCCGATCCAGTGCGGCCACCAGGAGCCGGGCGTTTCCTTGGCTTCGGCCTGCCACTCGGCCAGCGTGTCGGGCAGGTGGTCGTTGGTCCAGTGCTGGTACTTGTTGGCGACGGGCGCGTTGATCACGCCGGCGATATGGCCCGATCCGGCGAGAGTGAAGGTGACCGGCCCGCCGAACAGCTTGGCCCCTTTGTAGACCGAGCGGGCCGGGGCGATGTGGTCCTCCTTCGAGGACTGGACGTAGATTGGCGTTTTCACCGTCTTGAGGTCGAGCTTGACCCCGTCCAGCACCAGCTCGCCCTTGGCGAGCGCGTTCTCGCCGTAGAACTTGCGAAGATAGTAGAGGTGCAGGGTCCGCGGCATCCGGGTCTGGTCGGAATTCCAGAACAAGAGGTCGAAGGGCTTGGGTTCCTTGCCCAGGAGGTAGTTGTTCACGAAGAACGACCAGATCAGGTCGTTGGCGCGTAGCGCGTTGAAGGTGTCGGCCATGGTCTGGCCCGACAGCACCCCGCCGCCCTCGTCCATTTTCTTCTTCAGATCGGCCAGCCAGTCCTCGTTGGTGAAGAGCAGCAGGTCGCCGGCTTCAGAGAAGTCCTGCTGGGCGGCGAAGAAGGTCGCCGACGCGATGCGCTTGTCGCTGTTGGCCGCCATGTGGGCGAGCGTGGCGGAGAGCAGGGTGCCGCCGATGCAGTAGCCGACGGTGTTCACCTGGGAGACGCCGCACTGATCCATGGCGGCTTGCGTCCCGGCATAGATCCCCTCGCGCATGTAGTCCTCGAAGGTCCGGTCGGCGAGCTCGGCGGTGGGGTTCACCCAGGAGGCGACGAAGACCGTGATCCCCTGGGCGGAGAGCCAGCGGATCATCGAATTCTCGGGGCGCAGGTCGAGGATGTAAAACTTGTTGATCCATGGCGGAAAAATCACCAGCGGGATCTCACAGACGCTCTCCGTTGTGGGAGAAAACTGCAGCAGCTCTATGATTTCGTTTCGGAAGATGACCTTGCCGGGGGCGGTCGCGACGTTCTCGCCGATCTTGAATATCTCGTAGTCGGTCTGGGCGATCGACAGCTGCCCGCCGCCGCGTTCCAGGTCCGCGGCGAAGTTTTCCATGCCCTTGACCAGGCTCTCGCCGCCGGTGGCCATGATTTCGCGCAGCGCCGCCGGGTTGGAGGCCAGGAAGTTCGAGGGCGAGAAGGCGTCGGTGAGCATCTTCATGAAGAACTCGACCCGGCGCTTGGCCATGGGCTCGACATCGCTCACCTCGGCCACCAGGCCGTTCATCCAGTTGGAGGTGAGCAGATAGGACTGCTTGATCACGTCGAAGACCGCATTGTGCTCCCAGTCGGGATCGGCGAATCGCTTGTCTCCGCGCGCCGGCGTGGCGACCGGGTCCGGCGTCTCCCCCTGCATCCGCCGCGACGCCGCCTGCCAGAGTTCCATGTACTGCGAGAAGAGATTGGCCTGGGCGCGCATCAGCCGGTCGGGCTGGGCGGCCAGCCGGCCCATCACCTCGGTGAGAGCCGGCGCCACGTGGAAGGGGTCGGGCGACAGCGCCGCGGGCCGGTCGGCCTGGCGCAGCGCCATCTCGGCGATGGCGCCCTGGGCGGTCAAGGCGGCGCGCGCCAGGTTCATGGAGAGTTTCTCGACGACCGCGCGCTGGTCGGCGGTCATGCTGGGCATGTCCATGTTCGCCGCCGCGAAGCTGGGCGACGCCACGCCCGGACTGGCGGGGGCGGGGGCGGGGGCGGGCGGCGCCTCAGGGGTCGACTTCGCCTTCGCCTTGGCCTTGGCCTTGGCCTTGCGGGCCGCCTTCGCGCCGGTCTTGCCCTTGGATTTGGCCGACTTGGAGGCCTTTGCCTTGGCGGCCTTGGCCGGCGAGGTCTTAGCGCTCATCGGTTATTCCTCCCGAGGCGAAAACGCGTGCGCCCTTTCGCCCAACTCGATCATCGCATAAGACCGGACCGGAAAATGCACACTCGGTCGAGCCTTTTTGTGAACGTCCGCCCCGGCCGCCCCGCTGCAAAGCTGGCGGCGGGCGCAGCGGCCTGCGCCCTGTTGTCGGGGTGCGTCGGCAATCCGTTCGAGGACGCCAAGGTCGATCCACGCTCGCCGATCGCCGCCGAAGTGGCCAGGAGCGTGCGCACCGACGCCGCCTATCCGACCTTCAAGTCCATCCCGCCGGTTCCCAAGGACGTGCGTCCGCGTCGACAATACGGCCAGCAGGCCGCCCAGATCGAGAAAGAGGGCAAGACGCTGGAAGCGGAGACCGCCGATGGCACCTGGACCCTGAACAATTCCGAGACCTTCGCCGCCAAGGCGCGCGAGGACGCAGGTCCCTTGCTGCCGCCGGCCGAGCCGGGCGCCACCGAAGCCTTCGCCCGCGACTCCAAGGCGCGAGCTACGCCGCCTCCGCCGCCGCCGAGATAGCGGCCCGCGGAGGCAGAAAATTCATCGAACCATGGCTTGGCTGGCTCCCGCCCGGAGACTACCAAGACCCTTTCCTCCGCCTTTCGAAAAGCCGCATCTGGGCCCACCGCGGCGCAAGACCTTTCACATGACCCCCGATTTTCACCGCATACGACGCCTCCCGCCCTACGTCCTCGAGGAGGTCAACCGGATCAAGGCGCGGCTACGCGCCCAGGGCACCGACATCATCGACTTCGGCATGGGCAACCCCGACATGCCGACGCCCAAGCACATTGTCGACAAGCTGATCGAGACCGCGCGCGATCCCAGGGCCGGACGCTATTCGGCCTCCAAGGGCATCGTAGGACTCCGCCGGGCGATGGCCGGCTACTACGATCGCCGCTTCGGCGTGAAGCTGAACCCCGACTCCGAGGTGATCGCCACCCTGGGGTCCAAGGAAGGGTTCGCCAACCTCGCCCAGGCGCTCACCGCCCCCGGCGACGTGATCGTCTGCCCGAACCCGGCCTATCCGATCCACGCCTACGGCTTCATCATGGCCGGCGGCGTGATCCGCCATGTGCCGGCGCTCTCGCCGGAGGACTACCTGGCCGGCGTCAGCCGCGCGGTGAAGCATTCCGCCCCGCCGCCGACCGTGCTGATCCTCAGCTATCCGTCGAACCCGACGGCCCAGTGCGTCGACCTCGATTTCTACAAGGACGCCATCGCGCTGGCGAAAAAGCACGACATGCTGGTGATCAGCGACATTGCCTATTCGGAGATCTACTTCGACAACAATCCGCCCCCGTCGGTGCTGCAGGTGGAAGGCGCAAAGGAGATCGCCGTCGAGGTCAATTCGCTCTCCAAGACCTATGCCATGGCCGGGTGGCGGGTCGGCATGGTGGTGGGCAACGAACGGATCTGCGCGGCGCTGGCGCGGGTGAAGTCCTATCTCGACTACGGCGCCTACACCCCGATCCAGGTGGCCGCGGCGGCGGCGCTCAACGGGCCGCAGGACTGCGTCGACGAGATCCGGGCGATCTACAAATCCCGCCGCGACGTACTGGTGGAGTCCATGAAGCGGGCCGGCTGGGACATCCCGTCGCCCAACGCCTCGATGTTCGCCTGGGCG
>PLEH01000164.1 GCA_003136395.1 Phenylobacterium sp. | reverse complement strand
CAAAGCGCGTCCAGCTCGTCGAACTGGGCGAAGCGGCTGGGCACCGGCCACCCGTTGGCGTCGACGTCGATGAAGCTGGTCGACAGGCCGATGGCGCCGTCACGAAGGCATTGGCGCAGCAGGTCCTGCATGGCCGAGATTTCGGTAGGGGTCGCGGCGCGCTGCTGAGCGTCGGCGCCCATCACCCAGAGGCGAATCACGCTGTGACCGACGAGCGGGGCGACGTTGATGGCCAGGTCCGGCTCGATGGCGGCGCAGTAGCCGGCAAAGTCCTCCCAGGTCCATTTCGCGTACTTCTCGGTGAAGGCCGCCGGTGGCATCTCCTCGATCTGCTGGAACATGCCGACGACCGTGGCCCTGTCGGCGGCGCGCAGCGGAGCCAGGGACAGGGAGCAGTTGCCGGGGATCACCGAGGTCACGCCGTGTTCCAGCGCCGGTCGCGCCTGACCGTCCCACAGCAGTTGAGCGTCGAAGTGGGTGTGCGGGTCGATGAAGCCGGGGGCCACGACCCGGCCGCTGGCGTCGATGGTTTGCCGGGTTTCTCCGGAGATGACGCCGACGGCGACGATCCGGCCGTCCTGGATCGCCACGTCGGCCCGGATTCCGGGTTCGCCCTCGCCGTCTACCACCAGGCCGTTACGGATCACGATGTCGTACACGCTGAAACTCCTTCCAGGATCTTTCGCCAGGACTGGCCCGCCAGGCCGCTCAAGCTGTCGATGTTGCAGTTGCGCATGAGGGCATAGCCGGCCGCGCCATCGAGCACGACACTGCCCACCGCCCCGTTCGGGTAGAGGATACGGAGCACCAACTCAGCCTGACCGTCATGGCCAGCCGCCAGGTCGGCGCCGACGATCACGGCTTCCGCCGCAGGCGAGGCTCCGGCCCCGCCGCTCATTGCAGAGGCGGCTCCACGAAGACCACATCGCTGCCCAGCAACAGGCCGGCGGGCCTGCGCAGGACGAAGATGTGCATGTTGTAGCTCTTGATCTGGTCGATCGCGGCCATCAGCGGCTGGTCCGACAGGGCGCGGGCCGCCAGGGCCTCGAGGGTCTCGTCCGCCGCGGGCGTCACGAAGCGCCGATGTCTGGAAAGCGTCACGCTCGATCCCTCGGATATATTTATAACGTGTTATAAACACTGGCACGGTTGCTGGCCCACGTCAAAACGAGGGGGGGCGCGCGGGCCGGTGCGGGCCCTCGGGCCTTCTGATGGATTAAGCGGGACCAAGCCCAGTGGCGGCCCGGGAGGGACTCGAACCCCCGACCTTAGCTTTAGGAAAGCTCTGCTCTATCCGGCTGAGCTACCGGGCCACGCGGAACGGGTGATAGCCTATGGCGTGCGCCGGCGCCAACGCCGGGACGGGGGGCGTGGCTGATGGGGTTCATGAGGCACTTCCGGGCGCTGTGGGTGCAGGTCCTCGTGGGCGCGGCCTTGGGCGTGCTGGTGGGCGCGCTGTGGCCGGAGTTCGGCGCGGCCCTGAAGCCGCTGGGCGACGCCTTCATCAAGCTGATCAAGATAGCCGTGGCGCCGGTGATCTTCTGCACCGTGGCCGCCGGCATCGCTCACATGGGCGACATGCGGGCCTTCGGACGCCTCGGCCTGCGCACCCTGGTCTATTTCGAGGTGGTCTCGACCTTCGCGCTGGCCATCGGCCTGGTGGTGGGCGTGGTGCTGCACCCGGGCGCCGGCTTCAACATCGATGTGGCCACCCTCGATCCGAAGATCGCCGCCGGCTACGTGGCCAAGGCGGCCCACGGCGAGGGCGTCGTCGACCACCTGATGAACCTGATCCCCGACACCTTCGTCGGGGCCTTCGCCGGCGGAGACCTGTTGCAGGTCCTGCTGGTGGCCGTCCTGACCGGCTTCGCCTGCACCCAGCTGGGCGCCTTCGGCGAGCGGACGGCCGGAGTGCTCGAGGACATCGCCCAGCTGTTTTTCGGGATCATCGGGCTGATCGTGCGCCTGGCCCCGATCGCCGCCTTCGGCGCCATGGCCTTCACCATCGGCAAGTTCGGGGTGGCCTCGCTGGTGCAGCTGGGCGCGGTGGTGGGGACCTTCTACCTGACGAGCGCGCTCTTCGTACTGATCGTGCTGGGCGCGATCGCCTGGATGTCCGGCTTCTCGATCCTGAAGTTCCTGGCCTACATCCGCGATGAGCTCCTGATCGTGCTGGGGGCCTCATCGTCCGAGGCGGCGCTGCCGCTGATCATGGTCAAGCTGCAGCGGCTGGGGGCCGGCAAGACCACCGTCGGCCTGGTCATCCCCACCGGCTATTCGTTCAACCTCGACGGCACCAACATCTACATGACGCTGGCGACCCTGTTCCTGGCCCAGGCCACCAACACCCCGCTCAGCCTGGGGCAGGAGGCGACCTTGCTGGGCGTGGCCATGCTGACCTCGAAGGGCGCGAGCGGGGTCTCCGGCGCGGGCTTCATCACGCTGGCCGCCACCCTGGCGGTGATCCCGGACCTGCCGATCACGGCGCTGGCGCTGCTGGTGGGCGTCGACCGGTTCATGAGCGCTGGCCGCGCGATCACCAACTTCATCGGCAACGGCGTGGGGACCCTGGTGATCGCCCGCTGGGAGGGCGACCTCGATCGCGACCGGCTGACGGCCGAACTCGACCGCGGACCGGGCCATCAGGGCGGGGTCGTGCTGGTGGGTACGGACCCGGACTAGGCCGTGATGCGCACGGGAAGCGCCTCGTAGCCCTTGACGAAGTTCGACCTCAGCCGGCGGGGTTCGCCCACCACCTCGATGCGCTTGAAGCGCTTGAGGATCTCTTCCCAGACGACGCGCAGCTGCATCTCGGCCAGGCGGTTGCCGACGCAACGATGGATGCCGAAGCCGAAGGCCACATGCTGGCGCGGCCGCTCGCGGTCGATGATGAACCGGTCCGCCTGTGGGATCACCGCCTCGTCGCGGTTGCCCGAGACGTACCACATGACCACCCGGTCGCCCTTCCTGATGGTCTTGCCGGAAAGCTCGAAGTCCCGGGTCGCCGTGCGGCGCATGTGGGCCACAGGGCTCTGCCAGCGGACGATCTCGGGCACGGCGGAGTCCAGCAGGCCGGGCTCGGCCCGCAGGCGGTCATAGGCCTCGGGGTTCTCCTGGAAGGCCATCAGGGCGCCGGTGATCGAGTGGCGCGTGGTGTCGCTGCCGGCGACGGTCAAGAGGATGATATTGCCCAGATAGCGTTCGGGGTTGTCGTCCTTGCGGGTCACCGGGTCGTGCGACAGGAGCGAGATCAGGTCTCCGGCGGCCGGGTCGGTGTCCTTGCGCTCGTTCCACAGGCCGATGAACGGCATGATCAGCGGCATGAAGGCCGCCTGCATCGCCTCGGGCGAGGGCACATCGTCGCCCACCCGCGGCCGGGTGAGGATCATGTCCGACATGCGCGGCAGGTTGCGCCGCTGCTCGAAGGGATAGTCGAACAGGGTGGCCAGCATCTGGCTGGTGAGCTCGACCGACACCTTGTCCACGAAGTCGAAGGTTTCACCCACCGGCAGGTCGTCGAGGATCGCCGCGGCGCGTTCGCGGATCAGCGGTTCCAGCCCGGCCATGCCGGCGGTGGAGAAGAGCGGGGTGACCACCCGGCGCTGGGCGTCATGGTCCGGCGGATCCAGGGCGATGAAGCTGGAGCCCTCGCGGCCCTCCGACGCGTCGGCGATCATGATGCCGCCGCGCATGGAGTCCGAGGAGAACACCTCATGGTTGGAATCGACGGCCACGATGTCCTGGAACCGGGTCACCGACCAATAGGGGCCGTATTCGCTGGCCGCGCAGTAGTGGACCGGATCCTCGCGCCGCAGCCGCTCGAACCACGGCCAGTGGGTGTCGCTGGTGAAGTGCTCCACATCGGCGACGTGGAAGTCCTCGAGCGGCGTGGAATAGGCCCGCTCGCGGGCGTCCCTAGCGATCGCGCTGGCGTCCCCCCTGCTGGCGTTTGGGGCCATGGTCGTCTCCCTCGCGCCGGCTGGGCGCACGCTGTCAGCCGAAGGGTTGCGCGCGGATGGGCGAGGGGACAAACGAAAACGCCCGCCGGTGAGGGCGGGCGTCTCGCAGATCGGACTGTCCGTCCGGCTCAGGCGGCGACCGCCTTCACCAGCGACTTGTTGAGAATGCCGATGGCCGCGTCGCGGTCGATACGCTCGATGGCGGCGACTTCGCGGGCCATGCGGTCCAGGGCCGATTCGTAGAGCTGGCGCTCCGAATAGGACTGCTCCGGCTGGTTCTCGGCCCGGTGCAGGTCGCGCACAACCTCGGCGATGGAGATCAGGTCGCCGGAGTTGATCTTGGCTTCGTATTCCTGGGCCCGGCGGCTCCACATGGTGCGTTTCACCCGCGCGCGGCCCTTCAGCGTGGTCAGCGCCTGGGTCACGACGTTGGTTTCGGCGAGCGCCCTGAGGCCCGCGGTGCGCGCCTTGGCGGTGGGAACGCGGAGCGTCATCTTCTCGTGGTCGAAGGTGATCACATAGACTTCGAGCTGCAGACTGGCGACTTCCTGGACTTCGATCCCCTGCACCTGACCGACGCCGTGCGCCGGGTAGACGACGTGATCGCCAACCGAGAAATCGTGACTGGTCTTGCTCATTGAGACACCCTCTTCAAAATTGCCTGGTCCGGACTGCCGTCGGACCCCTGACGCGTATCCGCCAAACGACAAAGCCATCCTCTCCGCGAAAAGGGTCGCGGCGGCCTCGTCGGTTGGAGCGGAGTTAAACCTCTTAAGACACCCTTCGCCTGTCGCCGGAGCTATCCCTCATGGACCGCGCCGGAATGGCGTTTCATCTAAACCGACGGGCGAGGCAAAGAACCTCAATCGCCACATCGTGCCTAACGATAACATAAAATGAAGCCGAATGAAAGGCTTGCCCCGGCGGGCGGACCGCCACGGGATTGGCAGGCGGCCTCGGGTCAGGAGCCGCGGCCGGGCTTCTCGGAGAAGTATTTCTCGAGCTTGCCGGTCTCGCGCTCGAAGGCGTCGGCGTCGGCGGGCGCCTCGCCCTTTACCGTAATGTTCGGCCAGACCCGGGAATATTCCGAGTTGATCTTGAGCCACTTGCCGTCCGGGTCGTCCTCGGTGTCCGGCTTGATGGCGTCCACCGGGCACTCAGGCTCGCAGACGCCGCAGTCGATGCACTCGTCCGGATTGATCGCCAGGAAGTTCTCGCCCTCGTAGAAGCAGTCCACCGGGCACACTTCCACGCAGTCCATGTACTTACACTTGATGCAGGGATCCATCACGATGTAGGTCATGGCGGGTGGTCGAAACTCCGGTGCGGTTCCTGAGGTGTGGGGCGCGGGTTTTTCACGGTCTGGCGGCTGGATGTCAATGCCGGGGCCGGGCTTAGGGCTACGAAGATTTCTCCAAGGGCGAATAGAGGGTCCGCGCCTCCTTCGGCGGGCCACGGCGTTCGCCCAGGGCCTCGACCTTCACGGCGATCAGCTTGCCGCCGAGCGCAAAGACCAGGGCGTCGCCAACCTTCAGGGAGCGGGCGGGCTTGTCGATGCGGCTTTCATTGCCGGCGCGGGTCAGGCGGATGCGGCCCTCCTCGATGAAGTCGGCCGCGAGCGTGCGGGTCTTGAAGAAGCGGGCGCGCCAGAGCCAGACGTCGGCCCGGGTCGCTTCCTGGGGCGCCTGGTCGCTCATGAACGTGCGGCTCCGGTCCTGCGTCGGCGGCGGGGGCGGCGGACGGGCGCAGGCTCGCCCTTCAGCGCGGCCAGCGCGGCGAACGGCGAATTGGGCGGGTTGATCGCCCGGTGCTCGACGGCGAACTCCCGCTCGGCGCGACGGCGCCAGGCCGTAGCCTCGCCGCTGCGCTTGGTGGCGGCGTAGCCGAGGCCCTTCAGAATCTCGCGGGCCTCCTCGCCGGTCCAGCCGAGTTCGTCGCGGGCCTGGTCGGAGAACACCACACCGCCGCCCTGCTTCACGCCGGCGCGGAGCAGTTCGTCCAGCCGCTCCAGCTGCTCCACCGGCACGGCCAGGCCCCTGACGGCGCGCAGGCCGAAGGCCGCCAGGCCGCGCGAAGAGGGCGCATGGGCCGGCAGGCGGCTGGGCTTGTCGGCGGCCGGCCGCCAGCCGGGGACGTCGCGGGCCGCCAGCGCCTGGGTGAGCGCGCGCGCCTCGGGCCACAGCAGGGCCGGCATGTAGACGGAAAACGCCCCCAGCTTGACGCCCAGGCCCCGCAGCGTCCGCCGCTCCACCTGGCTGAGGGCGCGGGCCTCGGCGCGGACGGCGGCGCGGTCCAGCACGCCGCCGGCCTCGATCAGCCGGAAGGCGAGGCCCCGCGCCAGGCCCCTGATCCGGCCATCGGCGACCGCCGCCTCGAGCTTGCGCAGGGCGTTCAGGCGGCGGCCCGCCTCGCTGGTCACGAAGGCCTCCAGCCGCTGGCCCGCCCGCTGGCGTGCGGTGTCAGGGCCGATCTCGCCCAAGAGGCGCACGCGCGGCCGGAACGGCTCGCCGCCGGCCAGGACGCCCGCCGCCTCGCCGCGCCAGAGCACCACGCCGTCGGGGGTCAATGCGAAGGCCTCGTCCGGCTCGGCGGCGAGCTTGCCCAGGCGCCGCGCGATCTCCGGCCCCACCGCGTGAGTGGCCGCGGCCCTTAGCGCCTTTTCCTCCAGCACCGAGGAGCCCTGGGCGGGCTCGAACTGCACGCCCGTCAGCCGGCCCACGTAGTGGCCCTCGACGGTCACGGCCCCATCGGTCGCCACGCCGGCCAGCATGTCCTCGCGGACCCTCAGCCCCCGCATGAGCGCGCTGGTCCGCCGGTCCACGAACCGGGCCATCAGCTTCTCGTGCAGGGTGTCGGAGAGCCGGTCCTCGAGCCCGCGCATCTTCCCTTGCCAACCCGCCGGGTCGGCCAGCCAGTCGGGGCGGTTGGCGACATAGGCCAGCGTGCGGACGCTGGAGAGCCGGGCTGCGAGCGTGTCGATCTCCCCGTCCGTGCGGTCGAGGTGGCCGAACTGCCGGGCGATCCAGTCCTCGGGGATCCGCTGGCGGCCGGTGGTCAGGTGCAGGAAGAATTCCTTGGCCAGCCCCATGTGCTCGTCGATGGCGAGCTTGCGGAAATCCGGCGTCTGGCAGCATTCCCAGAGCCGCTCGATGGCCGCGCGGCCCCCCGTACGACTCTGGGCGCGCTCGGCGATGGCCGGGTCCTGCACGAGGCCGCGCAGGGTGATCTCGTCCAGCGCCTCGGCGGAGAGCTCCAGGCCCTGGCGGTCGGGGGGCTTGGCGAGCGACCGCAGCAGGCTGGGAAGGGATCCGAAATCCAGCTTGGAATTGCGCCACTCCGCCCCCGTCACCGGCTCGAAATGATGCTCCTCGACGGCGCGGACCAGGTCCTCGTCCATCTCCTCGGCCTCGCCGGTGACCCCGAAGGTCCCGTCGCGCTGGTAGCGCCCGGCGCGGCCGGCGA
>PLEH01000333.1:21594-56579 GCA_003136395.1 Phenylobacterium sp. | reverse complement strand
TTTTCACCCCCAAGCTGTTTTCACCCCCAAGCTGTTTTCACCCCCAAGCTGTCTTCACCGACGTCGCGTTCACCCCCGCCTCCAGGATTCCCATGCCGCACCAGACAGCCGCCGTCGCAGCGTCGGAAGCCCTCCGCCCCGCAAGATCCGCGACGAGCCCCCATCCTGCTACGAGCTTGGGCCTCGCCTTCCTCGGGCGTCTGGTGTTCGAGGGCAACCAGCTGCAAAGCGTCTGGAACGACCTCATCGCGCGGCTGACCGCCAACGCCGAAGACGCCGGCGCCATGCTGGACCTGTCGACGCTGCTGCAGATGCGCGGCGATCGCGAGGGCGGCCTCAAGCTGCAGGCCCAGGCGCTGGGGCTGTCGCGCGGCTACCGCACCACCCACGGCTCGGGCGGGTCCCTGCGGATCCTGGCTTTCATGACCGCCGGCGACCTGATGACCAACACCCCGCTCGACTTCATGCTGGAAGGCTCCGACGTCGAACTGACCACCTGGTACGTGGACGGAGCCGTCCCCTCGCCCGCCGAACTCCCCGAGCATGACATCGCCTTCCTGGCGATCAGCCAGGCCGACGACGGCTCAGCCGCGCTGGCGGGCCTGGGCGACGGGCTTGCCTCCTGGCCCCGGCCGGTGGTCAACGGCCGCGCCGACCTGATCGCCGCGCTCACCCGCAACGGCGTGGCCGACAGCTTCGCCGGCCACCCGCTGATCGTCAGTCCGGCCACCCGCCAGGTGGACCGCGCCGCGCTCGACGCCGTCGCCCGCGACGACCAGCCGCTCTGCGCCCTCCACGCCGACCTCGCCTGGCCGGTGATCGTGCGCCCGATCGGCTCGCACGCCGGCAAGGGCCTGGAAAAGATCGACGGCCCGGCCGCGCTCGCCGAATACCTGGCCGGCCACGCCGCCCAGTCCTTCTTCATCGCCGCCTTCTTCGACTACGCCGGCGCCGACGGCCTCTTCCGCAAGCTGCGGGTGGTCTTCGTGGGCGGCCGGCCCTTCGTCGCCCACATGGCCGTCTCCGAACGCTGGATGGTGCACTACCTCAACGCCGACATGGGCAAGGCCGGCAACCGGCGCGAGGAGGCCCAGATGATGGCGACCTTCGACACCGGCTTCGCCCAGCGCCACGCCGAGGCCTTCGCCGCGCTCACCGAGACCTTCGGCCTCGACTACTACGGCATCGACTGCGCCGAGACCCGCGACGGCCGCCTGGTGGTGTTCGAGACCGACGTGGCGATGATCGTCCACGCCATGGATTCCGCCGAGCTCTATCCCTACAAGAAGCCCGCCATGGCCAGGCTCTTCGCGGGCTTCATCGACGGCATGACCGCGCTGGTGGAACGCCGCCGCCTGGCCGCCTAGGGTCCCGGCCCAGTGTTCTGAAATCAATCAATGATCGTCATCCCCCGGCTTGTCCGGGGGACCCAGGATCACCGTGCCGCAAGATGGAATACGGCGACGACGCGTCCACCCTTCCGGAGGCAGAGATCACGGGTGGCCCGGACAAGCCGGGCCATGACGATCAAGAGAGGGACAAGCGCCCTTCCCCCGCTTCGCCCCGCGCCCTAGATTTCGCGCCATGGCCGTCGCGTTCACCCGAGAGGAAGACTACGAGTCCCAGGCCGCGAACCTGCCGGACCGGCCGATCTCGCCGCACCCGAACCTGGTCACCGCCTCCGGGCTCGCCGCCATCGAGGTTGAGCTGGCCTTGGCCCGCGCGGCCTATGCCGCGGCCCAGTCGCAGGGCGGCATCAGCGCCGACCGCACCGCCATGGCCCGCGCCACGCGGGACCTGCGCTACTGGTCGGCGCGACGCGCCAACGCCCAGCTCACTGAGCCCGCCGCCAACCCTGACAAGGTGCAGTTCGGGGGTGTGGTGGAATTCGAGCGCGAGGACGGCCGCCGCCAGGCCTTCCGCATCGTCGGCGAGGACGAGGCCGACCCCGTCCAGGGCAGCGTCTCCTACGCCTCCCCGCTCGCCCGCGCCCTGCTGGGCAAGGCGGTCGGCGACACCGCGCTCCTCAACGGAGCCGAGGTCGAGGTCACCGCCATCCGCTAGGCCGCGCCCGATCCGGCCCTGGGTCGGCGGGCTCTTTGGCCAGGTGATTTACTCGGTAAAATTTTCTTGAGAGACCAGATTAAGACACCCTGGCCGCGCCCGGCGGCTCGCATCGGGCGCAACGGGTTGGGTTATATTCGCTGATGACTACGGTCATTTGAGTAAGACACAGTCGTCGGTCGCTGAAAGTCCACGCAAATTCGGTGCTACTCCAGGTGGAGCCGTGTTGCCACGGTCACACTGCGGCAATTTGACATAGTCCATATGAGATTCTTATGGCGGCCTGACGCAGCGTCAGACGACAGTCCCGGCGACATTTTCCGGCGTAAGGGGTCCGGATTTCGCTCTGGAGGGCTGATATGGGTTCGAAGCTTACCAAAAGATGCGTGCTTCTGGGCACGACTCTCCTCTCTGGCCTGGCGATGGCGCAGGGCGCCTGGGCCCAGACGACCAAGTCGACGACCGCGGCGGCGGCGGCCACGGACGTCGGGGAGCTGGTGGTCACCGGCTCGCGCATCCCCAGACCCAACCTCGAGCAGCCGACACCCGTCGCCGTGCTCTCCGCCCAGAACATCGAGAACGCCGGGCCGCAGAACCTGGGCGACATTATCGACAAGCTGCCGGCGGTCGGCTTCGACGGCACCGTGCGCGCCAACTCCAACAACTTCGGCAACGGCGCGGGCCTGTCGGTGATCGACCTGCGCAACCTGGGTGTGGCGCGGACGCTCGTCCTGGTGGATGGCCAGCGCCACGTCGCCGGCGACATCTTTACCAACGCCGTCGACATCAACTCCATCCCCACCGCGCTGGTGGACCGCGTCGAGGTGGTCACCGGGGGCGCCTCGGCCATCTACGGCTCTGACGCCGTCTCCGGCGTCGTGAACATCATCCTCAAGAAGAAGTTCGAGGGCTTCCAGGCCGACGCCCAGTACGGCGCCGACGACGGCTACGGCGCCAAGCGCAGCGCCTCGATCACCGTCGGCAAGACCTTCCTCGACGGCCGGCTCAACCTCGTGATCGCGGGCTTCTACGGCAAGGAGGACGCCGTCGAGGCCAACCAGCTGAGGAACGCCCACAACTACGGCACGATCACCAACCCCAACGACCTCTCGGGCCCGGTCGACGCCAGCTTCTATTCGAGCCCCAACGCCATCAAGAACGACGGCATTCCGGACAGCCTCTTCGTGCCCAACGTCGGCTCGGACCTGGTCACCCCCAACGGCGTCCTCTTGAACGCCGCCAGCTTCGCGCCGCAGTTCTCCTTCGACAAGAACGGCCACCTGGTCCCCGTCCCCGCGCGCTCCGGCTTCAACAGTTTCGCCTTCGCCCAGCTGCCGGCCAACTGCCAGGACTGCTACTTCGGCGACGACTTCACCCAGCTGTCTTCGCCCATCGAATCCAAGGGGGCCAATTTCCGGGCGAACATGGACTTCACCGCCCACCTGCGCGGGACCCTCGACGCCAAGTTCGTGCAGAACGACGTCAGCGACACGGTCCAGCCGTCGTTCTCTTTCGGCGCCTTCCAGCTACAGCCGGACAACGCCTTCATCGCACCAGACCTGCGCGCCGGCTTGGCCGGCATCGCGCCGGGCGACTACCCGTTCATCGGCAAGTTCACCAACCCCGGCCGCACCGAGGACATCCGCCGCCGGACCTACCGGGTGGTGGCGGGCCTGGCCGGCGACTTCGACGCGGGCTTCTCCAAGATCAACTGGGACGCCACGCTCAACTACGGCGAGACCGACAGCCGCTTCATCAACCAGGACCTGACGATCACCAACAACTTCAATGCGGCGCTGGACTCGGTGATCGACCCGGCGACGGGCCAGCCGGCCTGCCGCATCAACGTGCCCTCCGCGCCGCAGACCGGGAATGGCGTCGGCGCCGCGGCGGGCTGCGTGCCCTACAACCCCTTCGGCCTGCCCTCGCTGGTCAACAGCAAGGCTGCGCTCGCCTATGCCTTCGGCGCCTTCGCCACCAACGACACCCTCACCCAGGAGGTCGCCAGCCTGAACGCCACCTTCGACTCCAGCCGGTTCTTCAACCTCCAGGGCGGTCCGGTCGGCGTTGCGGTGGGGGCGGAGTACCGGCGCGAGCACACCAAGGAGACCAACGATCCCTTCGTTCTGGCCGGCAACACCGAGAACCTCGCCACCAATTCGGCAGGCGGCTACCATGTCTCCGAAGCCTATGTTGAAGTCAGCCTGCCGATCCTCAAGGACTTCGCGCCCCTGCTCCAGGAACTGACCCTGGACGGCGCCTACCGGGGTGCGAACTACAGCACCGTCGGCAGCGTCGGGGCCTACAAGATCACCGGCGCCTACGGCCCGGTCTCCTGGCTGAAGCTGCGGACCACCTATTCGCAGGCGATCCGGGCGCCGAACATCACCGAGGCGTTCCTGCCCTCCAGCTCGACCTTCTTCAACATCACCGACCCGTGCAGCGCGGAGAACATCCAGAACAACGTCAACTTCGCCAAGAACTGCGCGACGGCGGGCCTGCCGACCGGCTTCGTGGCCAACACCAACGCCTCGATCACCGGCACGACGGGCGGCAACCCCCATCTCGATCCCGAAAGGTCGATCAGCTACACCGCCGGGATCGTCTTCCAGCCGCCGATCGTCCCCAACCTGGCGATCACGCTCGATTACTACTCGATCAAGATCAAGCAGGCGATCACCCAGGTCAACGCGCAGGACATCATCAACAACTGCTTCGGATCGGCCGTCGGTCTGGACCCGGCTTTCTGCAACCTGCTGACGCGCGGTCCCGACCAGAACATCAACTTCGTCTCCACCACCTTCCTGAACGCCTCCAAGCTGTTCACCGACGGCTATGAGCTGCACGTCAGCTACTCCACCGACGTCTCGCCGCTCACCAGCCGCTGGCGCTACACCGAGGCGCTCAACGGGCGGCTGTCCTTCGACCTGACGGCCGACTATGTCGTCCACCTGAGGGACTTCCCGTTCCAGTCGGACCCGACCAACGTCCACATCAAGGAAGGCGTCGTCGAGAACAACGGCTTCTCGAACACGGTGCCGGCCGGCAGCACGCCGCACCTGAAGGGCCTGATCGACACGGCCTACACCCAGGGCCCGCTCACCCTGGACTGGCAGGTGCGCTATGTCGGAAAGGGCGCGCTCTTCGTCCGCGACTCCACAGCGGCGGACCACTCGGAGTCGCTGAACGTCCCGTTCGCCGAGGCGACCTTCTATCACAACGTCACCGCCCGCTACCGGCTGAGCGGCGACCTGGAGGGGACCGAGATCTTCGGCGGCGTGAACAACCTCTTCGGCGAGGAGATCCCGTCCGTCGTCATCGGCACCGGCAACGACGTGGCCTACGACATCGGCCGGTTCGTCTTCGTGGGCTTCAAGATCCGCAGATAGGCCGGGCCCTCCAGCCCGCCGCCCTCCAAACCAGCGCCAGGGGGCGGTCCTTCGCGGGGCCGCCCCTTTTGGTTTGCCCCGGCCCGGCCTAGACAGGCGCGACATGGCCGCAGCCCGACACGTCCTCCTCATCGCCCTGGCGCTGGGTCTCCTGGCCGGCGCCGCGGCGGCCCGGCCACTGCTTGTCGGCTTCTACCTGCCCTGGGACGAGGCCTCCCGCGCCTCTCTGGTCAGGCACGCCGGCGCGCTCGACGTGCTCGCCCCCATGTCCGGCGCGCTCGACTCCGCGGCCGGCACGGTCCGCTGGCAGCCTGACCCGGCGCTGGCGCCGGCGCTGGCCGCCGCCCACGGCAGGCCGCGCGTCTTCCCCGTGGTCTCCAACGCCCACGACAACGTCTGGGACGCCGCCGCCGCCGAGGGCGCCCTCACCGACCCCAAGGCCGGCGAGTCCTTCATCGCCGCCCTCACGGCCCAGGCCCGCGCCCAGGACTACGGCGGCTACATCCTCGATTTCGAGAACCTGAACCCTCAGGACCTCGCCGCCTATCCGGCCCTTCTGACCCGCCTGCGCGCGGCGCTCCGGCCGCTCCGCAAGGAGCTCTGGGTCACCGCCCTGCTCTCCGCCGACCCGGCCCTGGTGCAGCAGCTCTCCGAGGCCACCGACGCGGTGGTGCTCATGGCCTACGACCAGTGCTGGGCCACCGCCACCCCCGGCCCGGTCGCCGCCCAGGACTGGCTGGAGACGACGCTCGACGCGAAGCTGGCCCCCAAGAACGGGCGAGCCGACCCGTCCCGCTACGTCGTCGCCCTCGGCGCCTATGGCTACGACTGGCCCGCCGGCCAGCCTGCGCAGGTGGTCTCGGCCCCACAGGCCGTCCAGCTCGCCAAGGCCAACGGCCAGGCCGTCGTGCGCGAGGCGCCCGCCGCCAATCCGCATTTCGCCTACAAGGGTCCGCTCGGCGACACCCACACCGTCTGGTATCTCGACGCCGCCGCCTTCAGGACCCAGCGCGCCGCCGCCGAGGCCCGCCACGTCCGCGGCGTCGCCATCTGGCGCCTGGGCCTCGAGGACCCGGCGATCTGGGCCAGGGCGATTCCCGCCGCCGCGCTCGGTCCGCCGCCCGCCGCGCCGCGCCCGCCCTGCGTGATGCTGCCGCACTGAGCCGCGCGGCGCAGCCACCGAAAGAATTTCACCGCCGCCACGAATCGCATGAACGGTGTCTCCTGGCGTATGTTAATCCATGTGTCGGATAGGCGACATAAGAGGTCTGAGATGTCCGAGGCGCAGCGGCTCCGGGAGAGTGCGGCGATGGTCCAGCGCCTCGCGGAACAACAGCCCACCGCCGCTCTGCGCGACCACCTGTTGGAAACCGCCCGAGGCTGGCGGCGGATGGCGGAAAAGGCAGAGGCCGCGGAGCAGCACGCCCAAACTGCGCGGCGCGGCGCGCCGGGCGCCTCCATATCGCCACGGGCCGCGTAGAATGCTCTAAGGGGACCGACCCGGAGCGCGACCGATGACCTGCAAGACCCTGCTGATCGCCGCCGTCCTCACCGCTGTGGCGGGCGCGGCCGGCGCCCAGCCGCTGGACCTCACCCTGCCGGCCCTCGCCGCCGCCGGCGCAGCGCCCGTCGCCAGCCCGGCCGGCGCGCCCGCCAAGGCAGTCCCCGACCTCGCCAATCCGCTCGACCCCATGGCGCCCACCAGGCTGCAGACCAACACCCTCGACACCGCCGTCTTCGCCAGGACCGCCGTGGAGCACCGCTTCGCCAAACGCGACGACCTCACCGGGTCCTTCGGCTTCCTCTGCGGCCTGCAGCCCGGCCACACCGAGAGCGGGGCCGCCGCCGCCTACGGGACCGATCCCCACGGCCGCTTCGTCGGCGCCAGGTTCTCCATCGCCTTCAAATAGCGCCCCAAAGCGCCCCGGCGCTTTACCCGCGCGCCCGATCCCGCACATAGTCGCCGCCGGATTCGGGTTCGGGGATTTCGAGACATGTTCGGCAGGATTTTGGGCGCCGCGGCGCTGGCGCTCGGGCTCTCGCAGACGGCGGTCGCCGCCGACCTCAGACCCGATCAGGTCCGCTTCCGCGAGATCTACAAGGAGCTGGTGGAGACCAACACCTCGCTCTCCGTCGGCTCGTGCACCGTGGCCGCTGCGAAGATGGGCGCGCGGCTCAGGTCCGCCGGCTTCGCCGACGCCGACCTCACCTACTTCTCCGTCCCCGACCACCCCAAGGAGGGCGGGCTCGTCGCCGTCCTCAAGGGCTCGTCCAAGACCGCCCGGCCCATGCTGCTCCTGGGTCACCTGGACGTCGTAGAGGCCAAGCGCGCCGACTGGGTCCGCGACCCCTACGTCTTCAACGAGGAGAACGGCGTCTACTACGGCCGCGGCGTCGCCGACATGAAGGTGATCGACGCCACCTGGGTCGACACCCTGATGCGCTTCAAGGAGACGAAGTACGTTCCCAAGCGCACCATCAAGCTGGCGCTGACCTGCGGCGAGGAGACACTCGCGGCCTTCAACGGCGCCGAATACCTGGCCAAGAACAAGCGCGAGCTGATCGACGCGGAGTTCGCGCTCAACGAGGGCGGCGGCGGGCGGGCCGACAAGGACGGCAAGCTGCAGAGCCAGGGCGTCCAGGTGGGCGAAAAGGTCGTCCAGCAGTTCCGCATGGAGACCACCAACCCCGGCGGCCACTCCTCCGTGCCGATCCGCGACAACGCCATCTATCAGCTGGCCCAGGGCCTGCTTCGGGTCCGCGACTACGACTTCCCGCTGCAGATGAACGACACCACCCGCGCCTTCTTCGCCAAGGCCGGCGCCGGACGCACCGACCCCGCGGGCCTGGCCATGGTGGCGATCTCGAAAGACCCCGCCGACAAGGCCGCCGAGGCCGAGCTCAACAAGGACCGCGGCTTCCATTCCATGCTGCGCACCACCTGCGTCGCCACCCTGCTCGACGGCGGCCATGCCGAGAACGCGCTTCCGCAGCGGGCCGGCGCCAACATCAACTGCCGGATGTTCCCGGGCGCGACCATGGAAGACACCAAGGCGAAGCTCGAAGCCGCGATCGGCGACCCGGGCGTGAAGCTCATTCCGCTCCCGCCGATCCGCGCCAGGTCCACCCCCGCGCCGCTCGACGCCAAGGTCCTGGGCCCGATGGAGAAGGTCGCCGCCAAATACTTCCCCGGCGTCCCGGTGATCCCCACCATGTCCACCGGCGCCAGCGACGCCCTCTATCTGATCCCGGTGGGCATCCCGACCTACGGCGTGCCCGGCTTCTGGTCCGGTCCCGAGGGCTCCGGCGCCCACGGGCTGAACGAGCACATGTCCGTCACCTCGGCGATGACCGGCCGCGACTACCTGGCCGAGCTGGTGAAGGTGCTGGCCGACGAGGGTTGAGTCGCGCCCACCCGCGTTGGCTATGGGCGCTATCCTGACCTGAATACGCCCGGTCTGCCTGCGGCTTGGACAGGCGCAGCCTGTTCGAGCGCGCGGCGGCGATTCCGGTTGCCGCCCGCCGGGCTTGCTCGCCAACCTCGGCTCGACGCCCCTCGCGACGACAGAAGGACCTGCCTGTGACCGAAGCCCCCATGATCGACATTGGCGAGACCGAAACCGCCGCCCTCCGCGCCGGCCGCAACGCGTCGGCCATGGGCCGCCGCGCCTTCCTGCGCTCCGCCGCCTTCCTGGCCGCCGCGGGACCCATCGTCAGCGAGGCCAGCCTCGCCCACGCCAGGCTCGCCTCCCAGATGCTGGGGGTCCTGCCGCCGGACGCGGTGATCATCAACGCCAATGAGAACCCGCTCGGCCCCTGCAAGGCCGCCTGCGAGGCGATCACCAGGATCCTGCCGCTGGGCGGGCGCTACGACCGGTTGGGAGAGCTCGACGCTCTGACCAACGAATATGCCGCGATGCATGGGCTGAAGCCGGAAAACATCGCCTTCTACGCCGGCTCCTCCGAGCCCCTGCACTACACGACCCTGGCCTTCACCTCGCCGGCCAGGGGCCTGGTGATGGCCGACCCGTCCTACGAGTCCGCCAACGCCGCGGCGAAGATCTCCAGGGCCACGGTCCACAAGATCCCGCTGACCGAGACCTATTCCCACGACGTGAAGGCCATGGTCGCCGCCGACCCGAACGCCGGCCTGATCTACATCGTCAACCCGAACAACCCCACCGGCACCATCACCCCGCGCGAGGAGATCCTCTGGGCGCTCGAGAACAAGCCGGCCGGCTCGATCCTGCTGGTGGACGAGGCCTACATCCACCTTTCCGACGAGCACGACGTGCTGGACCAGGTGGCGGCAGGCAAGGACATCATCGTGCTGCGCACCTTCTCCAAGATCTACGGCATGGCCGGCATCCGCTGCGGCGTGGCGATCGCCCGGCCGGACCTCCTGGAGAAGCTGACGCCCTACTACCAGAACGCCATGCCGGTGACGGCCCTGGCGGCGGCCCGGGCGTCCCTCGCCGACAAGGAGCTGATCCCGACCCGCAAGAAGTGTATCGCCGACAGCCGGGTCGAGACCCTCGCCTGGCTCAAGGCCAATGGCTACAGGCCCGTCGGATCCCCGGTCTCCAACTGCTTCATGATCGACACCGGCCGCCCCGCGCACACGGTCATCGCCGGGCTGCAGAAGGAAAAGGTCTATATCGGCCGCATCTGGCCGGTCTGGCCCAAGGCCGTGCGCGTCTCGGTGGGCTCGCCGGACGACATGGCCAGGTTCCGCGCCGCCTTCAAGAAGGTGATGGACGCCCCCATGGTCGCCGCGTCCGAACCCCGCGCGGGCTCGAGGAGTCCGGTGCGCTTGAGCCACGAGCGGTTCCTGTCCTAGCGACCCATTCCTCTCCTGACGAACGTCATTCCCGGCCTTGTGCCGGGAACCCATGATCTCCGTTGAGCAGGAGGGGTCGCGCCGCCGCCACGCTCCGCGTTCAGCACGGAGATCATGGGTGGCCGGGACAAGCCCGGCCATGACGATCAAAGGGGAGTGGACGTTGCGGGCGACGCGATGACCGACGATCCTGCGCGCCACCCGCCGGGCGAGGAGATCGCATGCACGAAACCGAACCCAGCAAGACCGCGCTCGGGGCCGCCGCCTACCGGGCGATGCACCAGTTCCTGGACCAGGGCCGCATCTTCGCCGACCCGCTGGCGCTGCGCATCCTGGGCGCCTACGGCATGGTGCTCAAGGTCCGGGCAAAGCTCCACCCGAAGGCGCTCGAGGCGCACCGCGGCATGCGCCTCTTCGTCTCCGCCCGCTCGGCCATCGCCGAGGCCCATCTGAAGGCCGGCGTCGAGACCCGCGGGGTCGCCCAGATGGTGGTCCTGGGCGCCGGCCTCGACACCTTCGCCTACCGCAATCCCTTCGAAGGCCGGCTCCGGGTCTTCGAGGTCGATCACCCGGCCACCCAGGCCTGGAAGCGCCGCCGCCTCGCCGAGACCCGGATCGCCATTCCCGCCTCGCTGACCTACGCCCCGGTCAACTTCGAAACCGACGCGCTCATGGACGGGCTCACGGCGGTCGGCTTCGATCCGGGCATGCGCACCTTCTTCGCCTGGCTGGGCGTCATTCCCTACCTGACCCGCGAGGCCGCGCTCGCCACCCTTGGCCTGATCGGCGCCCTGCCCGGCGGCGGCGAGGTGGTGTTCGACTATTCCGATCCGCCGCAGACCCTGTCCCCGGAGGCCCGCGCCGCCCAGGCCGAGCGCGCCGCCGGCGTCGCCAGCGTCGGCGAGCCCTTCCTGACCTATTTCGAACCCGCCGACCTGCACGCCGAGCTGACCGCGCGCGGCCTCAGCAACATCGATGACCTCGGTCCGCAGGAGTTGATGAGCGGCTACTTCCGCCCCGGCGCCGCGCCCGACCCCGCGCGCACCCGCGGCGGCCACGTGATGTTCGCGTCGAGCCCCTAGAGCCCGGCCACCCTCACGGCGTGGGCCACCCCGGGAAAGGCGTCGGCCGCCTTGATCAGCAGGCCCACGCCGGAGACGCCGAGCAGGATGAAGGTCACCCGCCGGAAGTTCACGTCGGACATCTGCCGGTAGAGCCTCACGCCCACGAGCGTGCAGGGCAGCACCACCGGAACCGTGATCGCCACCAGCAGCCAGTAGGTGGACCCGAAGGTTTCCGGCTTCTGTAGCGCGAGCAGCGAAATCGACAGGATCTGCAGGACGAAGATATAGGGCTGGACAATGGCCCGCGCCTCGCGCTTGGGCACGTGGCGCAGCCCGTTCCAGACCACCACCGCGGCCCCCGGGAAGGCGGTGAAGCCGCCGATCACCCCGCCCGACATGCCCACCAGCGACGAGGCCAGCCACCCGCCGCCCACCGTCTTCTTCGCCCCGTGGGGCCTGAGCAGCGAATAGAGGGCGTAGATCACCAGGAAGCCGCCGAACACGACCATCAGGTCGGAGGTCGGCAGCGAGGAGAGGATCGCCAGTCCCACCGGCACGCCCACCAGCCCGCCCAGCAGATAGGGCGCGGGGCCGTCGGGCCACCAGTGTTTGATCGGGGCCATGTCGGCCTTCAGCTGGCGCAGCGACATGATCTGGTTGGCGGCCGACAGCGTCATCAGCAGCGGCACGCCCAGCTTTGGCGGCAGCAGGATCAGGCAGAGCGCCCCGATCGCCGAAAACCCGAACCCGGAAAGCCCGCTCATCAACGCCGAGGCGGCCAGGATCGCGATCAGGAACCCGATCGAAAGCGGCGTGAGACCAGCCAACAACAATGAGCACCTCAAGACCCTTCGGGGGCCGTCCCGGGGGGCCGGCGCCTTGAGTCTTCTAGCGGCAAGCCCGCGCCGCTCACGAGCGGAGCGGGGCGGCGGCCGTAAAAGCCCGGCTCGCGCATCCCCGCCGCCCAGTTTCTCGGCAGTCAGTCAGGTCGGCGCCTCAATTGCGGCCTCGGCCCGAGCGCCTACCCAACCCGGCCCGCGCGTGCGAAGCTTCCCCCGGCTAGCGAACGAGGGGGATCTCGATGCTGCTGCTCTTCCTGGCTCTGGCTGCGGCGGCCCCGGTTCAGGAGCCGGCGGCCCGCACCGTGTCGCCGGTCGTCGTCTCGCCCGCCACCCGGCCCGCCCAGGCCGACGCCGGGCCGGCGGATGGCGGCCAGGTCCGCGTCGCCATCCGGATCAATCTGAAGAAGTAGGAGACCGCCATGCTGCTCCTCATTCTGGCGCTCTTCGCGGGCGGTCCGCTCCAGGAAAACCTGATCCCGAAAACGCCGCCGCCGAGCGACCCCGCCTCGCACGAGCCGGCCGGCAGGACCGTCTCGCCGATCACCGTCACCGGGAAGACGGACAAGGGCGAGCGGGTCGACATCGTCATCGACATGCCCTCCGACGACACCGCCCGCGGAGAATTCGTGTCGATCTGGCCGGTGCGGGCCTACCGCAACGGGACAGAGGGGCGGGTGACGCTCAGTTGCCGGATCAACATCCATGGCCTGGCAGAGGTCTGCGGCGTCAAGTCCGAGAGCCCCGAGGGCCAGGGCTTCGGCGCCGCGGCCATGCAGCTTCGCCCGACCTTCAAACTGAAACCCATCAAGGGGCCTGACGGGCCGATCGAGGCCCAGGTGGACATCGCGGTGAAGTTCCACCCGCCGCGGCGCGAACTCAACGTCCAGAATTTGCAAAAGGGGGACAACGCCTTCGATCGCGGCGACCCCAAGAACAATGTCATCCTCACCAACCGGACCTTCATCGGCAATCCCATGGCCGCCCACACCGTGACCATGCTCTCAAAGCCGGTCTGGGCCGCCGCGCCAGGCTTCGACGACGTGGCCCACGCCTATCCCGTCAAGGCCGCGGGCGCTGAGGGTTACGTCGTCGCCCACTGCCAGGTCATGCCCGCCGGCGACCTCAAGCGCTGCGTCAGCGTCAAGGAAACCCCCGACGGGGTCGGCTTCGCCAAGGCCGCGCTCACTCTCACCGACAAGTTCAAGGTCGTCCCGGAGCTGTCGACGACGCCCGACCGCGCGGAGCTGTGGGTCGACATCCCGATCCGCCTGCCGCTGCCGGACGCGCAAGCGGACCGCACGGTCACCCAGCCCACCTGGCTCAAGGGCGTCGAGACCGCCGCGGCCCCGGCCTTCCCGGCGCGGGCCGCGGCCCAGGGCGTGAAGAGCGGCATCGGCGTCGCCCAGTGTGTCGTGGGACCCGACGGCGCCATGGTCCAGTGCGCGCCAGGACCCGGCGCCCCGGACGGCCTGGGCTTCTCGGAGGCGGTCGCCAGCCTCGCCTCGACGCTCAAGGTCGCGCTCTGGTCGCCGGACGCCGGCCCGGTCTATGGCGGCCAGATCCGCGTTGAAATGCGCATCGACCAGGACGGCGGCAAATAGCCCCGCTGGCCGCCGCAATCCCTGTCCGGACAGGATTTCCCTGTCGTTCCGGCGCGAATTTTGCTTGTTTCCAGTCTTCCGATCCTGCGCCCTCATTGCGAGACGCCATGCTCAAGACTCCCCGCCTGAAGAAAAGCGAGACCCTGGAGATCCGTCTGCCCTACCCGACCAAGCTCGCCTTCATGGCCAGCTGCCGGGCCGAGGGCCGTTCGGCCAGCGAGGCGCTGCGCCACTTCATCGACGGCCACCTGGACGACCGGCCCGCCCGCACCGGCCGCGCTCGCCACCTGATCGCCGGCGCCCTGATCGCCGCGACGGTGGGCGCCATCGCGCTCCCCTCGCTGGCGCGGCCGAGCCTGCGCGTCGAGTTCGACCGGCTGGCCGCTGACCGCGGGACCATCAGCCTCGCCGACTTCGCCCGTCTGGACGCCAACCACGACGGCCAGGTCAGCTTCGCCGAATTCCGCGCCCGCTACGGAACCGCCGCCGGGCGCTGACTGACTATCCCCATTCCGCTCATCCCGGCGAAGGCCGGGAACCAGATCTCAAAGCTGGGTAGCTGATTGGATTGGCTCTGAGCCCGAAGAACCCGCATCCGAGTTATTCCATCTGGGTCCGGCGTTCGCCGGGATGAGCGGTTGAGGCTCACCGGATCCGCTTCAAGAACCGCCCCAGGTCCAGGTTCAGCCACGTCCAGGGCTTCAGCACCGAGGCCCCCGCGCGCCAGGACACGCCCACGAACTGCGCCTTGCCGATGAGGTTCTCCTTCGGCACGAAGCCCACGCCCACCGACATCGGCCAGCGGCTGTCGGAAGAGTTGTCGCGGTTGTCGCCCATGAAGAAGTACATCCCCTCCGGGACCACATAGACGTCGGTGTTGTCGCCATCCCCGTCCTGGGCGCCGCCGTAGGTCACGTAGCGCCGCCCGTCGGGCGCGGTCTCCACCACCTGCGTCACCGCGCGTTCAGGGGAGTCATGGTCGAGGCCGGGGCCCGTGACCTGGCGCGGGATCGCCTTGCCGTTCACGATCACCTGGCCCTTCACCAGCTGCACCCGGTCGCCGGGCAGGCCGATCAGCCGCTTGATGTAGGCCACGTCCGGCTCGCGCGGCAGGCGGAAGACCACCACGTCGCCCCGCGCCGGGTCCCTGCCCCAGAGGCGGCCTGA
Organism: Phenylobacterium sp.; assembly: GCA_003136395.1. Lineage (GTDB taxonomy): Bacteria > Pseudomonadota > Alphaproteobacteria > Caulobacterales > Caulobacteraceae > Phenylobacterium. The sequence continues at coordinate 41,612 of PLEH01000333.1, read as the reverse complement.
CGGCAGCGGCGGGTTGAACGGGATCGAGGCCCGGCTCCAGCCGTAGCTCCACTTGGAGACCACGATGTAGTCCCCGGTCACCAGCCCCGGCTCCATCGAGGACGAGGGGATCGTGTAGGGCTGGAAGACGATGATCCTGAGCACGAGCGCGATCGCCAGGGCGCCGGCCAGCGTCTTGAAGGTCTCGATGACCTCGCGCGCGAAGGCGCCGGTCTTCACCTCGGGCGCAGCGCCCTGTTCGGCCGACATGGACCACAACTCTCAGCGACGCAGGACGAACTCGCCTGCCGCGCCGATGTCGGCCGCAACGCCGCGCGCTTCAAGCGCAACCCTGTCCGGACACCCCTCGCGGTTGTCCGGACGCGCCGGGCCGGGCGTCACATCAGGATGCGCAGTGGGGGCTCTTGGCGTTTGCCGGTCCAGGCCGAACGCGGCGGGGCGCGGTCCTGCTTGGCCTGGAGGCCGTAGCCCGGCGCCGCGTCCTTGGGTGCGGGATTGGCCGGCTCGGCGGTCTTCTCCACCAGGGTCATGCCGCATTCCGGACAGGTCCCGGGTTCGGGGAACTCCTTGCCGTCCGCCGCGCAGCCGCAGGGCGGGCAGACATAGACCTTCTTGGGCGCGGTCTCCGCGGCGAGCGCGGCGCCGCCGATACAGACCGCCCCAACTGTAACAACCGACATCGCCAGGAAATGACGTCGATCCGAATTGCACATGGGCTCGCTCCGCTCTAGGCGCTGGTAGGCCTGACCACTGGGATTAGGCGCCGGCCGGCGCTGACGGGCAAGAGCCGCGGACGGTCCGATATGGGCCGAATACGGACATGGCGGGAAGGACGACGATGCAAGCTCCGCCGCCCGCCGTAATCGAGGGGCCCGCCGCCTGGCGGTCCGCCGACCTGGCGCCGGGCGAGTGGCGGCATGTCTTGAGCGGCGCCGAGATCGCCGAGATCGAGCGGGCCGCCCGCGCGCTCGCCGCGCGTGACCTCGACCTGGCGGACGTCACCGCCGGCGACTTTCCCCTGCCGACCCTCGCCCCGCGCCTCGCCGCCCTGCTGGCCGCCGAGGTGCTCGGCGGCCGCGGCTTCGCGGTGATCAGCGGCCTCGACCCCTCCGCGCTCAGCCGCCGCGAGAACGCCGCGGCCTTCCTGGGCGTCGGCGCGCACATGGGCGCGCTCCGCCCGCAGAACGCCGCCGGCCATGTCCTGGGCCATGTGAAGGACCTCGGCCGCTCGGCCGCCGACCCCACCGCGCGGCTCTACCAGACCCACGAACGGCAGACCTATCACACCGACAGCTGCGACGTGGTGGGCCTCATGTGCCTGAGGCCCGCCCGGGCCGGCGGCCGCTCCAGCCTGGTGAGCTCGGTGGCGCTCCACAACGAAATGCGCCGCTTGCGGCCCGACCTGGCGCTGACCCTCTTCGAGCCCATCGAGACCGACCGCCGCGGCGAGGTCGCGCCGGGCCAGGCGCCCTGGTTCAACATCCCCGTCTTCACCTGGCACGCGGGCCGCTTCGCCGGCATGTACCAGCGCCAGTACATCGAGAGCGCGCGGCGCTTCGCCGAGGTCCCGCCGCTCACCGCCGCGCAGATCGAGGCGCTGGATCTCCTCGACGCGCTCGCCGAGGACCCCACGTTCCACCTGGAACTGGAGTTCCTGCCCGGCGACATCCAGCTGGTGAACAACCACGTCCTGTTCCACGACCGCACGGCCTTCGAGGACTGGCCCGAACCTGAGCGCCGCCGCCATCTGCTGCGCCTGTGGCTGGCGCCGCCGGGCGCGCAGGCTCTGCCCCCCGTGTTCGCCGAACGCTTCGACTCGGTGACCCCCGGCGCCCGCGGCGGCGTCAGCGTCCCACGCGCCGAGTGGCAGGCGCCCCTGGACGCGGCGTAGGAACGACCAGACCGCGGCGCCCGTTGCGCCAGGCGCGCGCCTCGGCCCCTCCCGAAAAATCGCTCCGGTTATTGATCCAGCGCAAATCGCCCGCGCGCGCGTTGGTCTGGAATGCCGGGGTACGCACTTAGGCGAATGAGGCCTGCCATGACCGCCCATACCCCCACCAAGGACTTTCTCCCCCGCCTGCAGCGCTCGGCGACCGAAGCCCTGGTGCCGGTGCAGCGCGAGATGAACCGCTTCTTCGAGGAACTCGGCGAAGGCTGGGACGCGGTCACCACCATCCATCCTGCGCCCTGCATGGACGCCTCGGAGACCAAGAACGGCATGGAGCTCACCCTGGAGCTCCCCGGCCTGTCGCGTGATGACGTGACCATCACGGTCGACGACGACCTGATCACCGTCAGCGGCGAGAAGAAATCCGAGCACACGACCAAGAAGCACAACTACCGCCTGGTCGAGCGCAGCTACGGCCAATTCAGCCGCTCGGTCTATCTGCCGCGCAGCTACGACGGCGACAAGGTGAAGGCCACCATGGCCGACGGCGTCCTGAAGATCGTCGCCCCGCGCCGCGCCGGCTCCCCCGGCGCCAAGACCATCGCCATTCAGCCCGCCTGACATCCCCCCGGAACAAAGGCGGCTGATGGAGCGCTCCAGGCCCCGCCCTGGGGCGCTCCAGTTTTTTTCGACCGCCCGGAAGCGCTCGCCCTTCGCCTGTCAGCTTGACCTGGATCAAGGGCGCGTCGCGGACCGGGCTTAAGCTTGATGCTGCGGTATTTGGGCCGACTCAGGGGTGGTTGGATGTTGAACTTTGCCACAGACAGTCGCGGCGAGACCCGCGCGGAATTCCCCTTCGGATCAGCCGCCTGCGCCGAGCGCTGCGACCTCCGGAGCGAGGCCGATCACCGAATCGCCAATCACCTGACCCTGCTGTCGGCCCTCGTTCAGATGAAGGGCCGGGAATTCAGCGGCGAGGGGCCCGCGCCGAGCCGGGAGGATGTGCGAGGGCTCGTCCAGAGCCTCGACGGCCAGATCCGGGCGGTGGCCCGACTGCACCGCCTCCTGGTGTCGAGCGAGCCGGACGCGCCGGTCGATCTCGCCGGCCTCCTGCATGAGGTCTGCGCGCCGTTCGCCGGCGGCCTCGACCGCCGGGCGGCCATCGTACAGCACCTCTCGCCGGGCTGCCTGGTCGCGCCTGAGCAGGTGATGCCGATCAGCCAGATCGTCTCCGAGGCCATCACCAATGCGATGAAGCACGCCGGTTCCGCCGACGGCTTTGGGGTGATCTCCGTCAGGTGCCGCGCCGGCGCGCGCGGCGGTCCCGTCGTCGAGGTCTGCGATGACGGCGAGGGCCTGCCCGCCGGCTTCGACCCAGACCGCGACGGCGGCTTCGGCCTCAACCTGATCCGCGGCCTGAGCCGGGCGCTGGGCGCGAGCCTCGCCTTCGACGACGCCCGGCCCGGTGTTCGCGTCCGGCTGAACCTGCCCCGCAGGGCCTAGGTCGGGCCCCGATTGCGCGCCGAGCCACGCCGGGAACCCGATCGCGCGTGAACGGTTTTCTAGACGTGGCCCGGCGGTGAAGCGCAGGGCGACATTGCGCATTAACGATTCGGACGAGGGATTGGAATCCGAGCCTCTGCGACGACCAGGACCTTTGTCCGCCCACAACAAACACTTCCAGGAGGTCAGACTCGTATTGTCTGGACTCGAACAAAGGATGTTGTGTTCAACATATTATAGAATAACTTTAATATAAAATCGCGTTATTAGAGAACAGAATGGGCGGTTTTGACTAAGATCAATTTTGGAATCGATCGGATAAGCTTCACTACGATTTATTAATCATCTGCGTTACGCAGCGGCAATCTGACCGGACCTCCAGCCAATGATCGCACTGAAAGACTCGTCCGCTTCGGTCGTCCATGTCGGCGTGCGGCGTCAGTGCTACTATTGCCCCGTGCGGGCCAGGGCTCCCTGCGGCGGCCTTCGCGATACGAACAGCCTGGAGAGGCTGGATCTGGCTCACACCTTGCCGCGCAGGGTCGCCCCGGGCGCCACGGTCGTCGCGCCCGGAGAGCGCGCCGCCAGCACCTACACGGTCCTGAACGGCTGGGTCGCGCTGATCGATACGCTCAAGGACGGCCAGATGGTCATCCACCATTTTGCGCTCCCGGGCGACGTGATCCCTCTGGAGCTCCTGGGCGACCAGTCGACCCGCAGCGCCGTCGCGGTGGGAGAGGCCACGGTCTGCGCCTTCACGCCCGCGTCGCACCAGCGTCTGCGGCGCGAGGACGGCCTCTACGACGCGCGCTACCAGGCTGCCATCGCCCGCGAGCTGCACTACGCCTACGACCACTTCGCCGACATCGCCCTGGCGAGCGCCGCCGAGCGCGTGGCCAAGCTTCTGTGGGGACTCTCCGTACGCAGCCTTCACCGCCGGCCGCTGGCCAGCGACCTGATCCCGGCGCCGTTGAACCAAATCCAGATCGGGCTCGCCACCGGGCTGACGGCCGTCCACGTCTCGCGCACGCTGAAACAGCTGCGCGAACAGAATCTCATCACGTTCGAGGATCACATGATCGGCATCGACAATCCGCGCGCTGTCGAACGGTTCACCGGCGCCTCTGCAGACCTCATGGACATGTGGATGTAGACGCGCTCAGCGGGCCCGCGCGCCCCCGTGGAGCCAATTCCACAATCCCGCGAAGACCGCGCCGCCCACCGCGCCGAGCGCCGACGTCAGCGCCACCAGGGTGACCGCGGTCCCGATCTGGAAGGGCGCGACATGCACCTGCAGTTCGATGAAATGTAGGCCCAGGATGAACTCGATCACCCCCTGGGCCCAGCCGGCCGCGACAAGCCCGGCCCAGGCCATGTGGAAAATCCCGACCGCGGCCCCGAAGGCCACGCCGGTACGCCAGGGACTGATCATATCTGCGCTCCTGTCTTACCGCCTCGCGGCCGGGCGCGGCCGACCCGAGGTGTCTCGTTCGACCGTCCGCGCCCGGCCCGGGTGGCCTCTTACGAACCGATCACCACCCGGTCTTCGACAAACCTGACTCCGGGTGCGGCCCATGCGGCTTCCTCAGCCGCCTCGCGTTCGAACCAGGCCCTGACCTTGCCGTCGAGGCGCACCCGGTCGCCATCGACCGTGACCGTGACCTTCGCGGCCTCGATGTCGGCCTGGCGGTCCAGCGCAGCCTCGATCCGGTGCTTGATGTCCTCGGCCTTCACCGTCGGCTTGACGGTGATCTGATTGGACACCCCGCGCACGCCGGCCAGCCGGTGCAGCGCCTCCCCGGCGATAACCCGTTGATATTGCCACGGCACCTCACCGGTCAGGGTGACAAGTCCACTCGCGACCGACACCTTCACAGCACCCTTGGGCACAGTGACGTCCCAATCGAGGATGTTGGCGGCGCGCTTGGCGATATCCTCGTCGTCGCCGGGATGGGCGGCGAACCGCACCTCAAGCTTGTCGACGAAACCCCGCACGGACCTGAGTTTCTTGACCGTGTGCTCGGCGGTGATCTTCTGGGCGAAGCTCGGCAGGTGGCCGCTGAGCGTCACGATCCCCGCATCGACCGACACGCCGATATCCGCGGCGTCGATACCCGGAGCCCATTCCAATTCGCTCTCGACGAGTCTCTTGATGCCCTTGTCGTCCATGACCTGATCTCCTGCAAAGGATTGACATGTCAGGGTGCGCCCGCCGGGGCGGCGCGACTTGATCCCTATCAAGCTATGGCGCAATCGGCGGGCCATGGGGCGCTCCGCCGCCCGCCAAACCGCGGGCGTCTGTGGCGGCGGCCATCCATGGAGATCCTCGTCCGGCGTCTTGGCCAGATCGGCCGCCGTGCGGGCCGCATCGGCGACGAACGCGCTCCTGGCCTGGCGGGCGATTTCCTCATTGGCTGGCGCATGACGGCCGGGTCCAGCAGGTGCGTATCCACTTGATCGACATCAAGTTCGAGTTTGAGCGGTCGTCTATACCTCCCTGTCAGTGGGAACTGGAGAAGTGCAATGTGCGACGAAACCATCGGCAGGTTGCTCGGGCGGCGCCTGCGCCAGCGTCGGCGGCTTCTCGACCTCACGCAAAGGCAGGTCGCCGACAGGTGCGGCCTGACCTTCCAGCTCATCCACAAGTACGAGGCCGGGCTCGTCCACCTGTCGGTCGCCAGGTTGCTCCTGCTGACCGACGCCCTGCGAATCCCGGTCCATGAAATCCTCGAAGGCCTGCAGGCCCTCGGCGACGCCGAGGATCGCCTGGCGGTCGCGCCGGTCGCCCCCATTCACTACCTCCGTGAAGTGGCCTCCAACGACCACGCGATCTCCGCCTGATCTCCCCGTCGGGCGGCCAATAGGACTGAGGAGGCGAATGCCTGCGGCCCCGTCGCACGAGCCGCAATCATCTGGCGCTTCCGCCCTGCCCTCGACCAATCGTCCCGGCCCTGTCTGATCCCGCCGCGCCGACCGGCTTTGGAAAGCGATTTACCGCTGGACATTAGTTTGATGTTTGGCAAACTATAATACATGAACCGGGTCTTCAAAGCCCTCTCTGACCCCACCCGCCGCCGGGTGCTGCAGCTCCTGCGCGAGCGGCCGATGACGGCGGGCGAGCTCGCCGCGCACTTCCCCATGCACAAGGCCACCATGTCGGCGCACTTTTCCGTGCTGCGCGAGGCCGACCTGATCGCCGCCGACAAGCACGGCAAGTCGATCACCTACCGCCTGCGCCTCTCGGTCCTGGAAGACGCCCTGCTGGCCTTCGCCGACAGCTTCGGCCTCGGCTTTTCCATTCCCGCCGCCACCGAGATCCCCGCCAAAGAGGGCCTGTGATGAACCGCACCGTGAAACTGATCCTCCTCGGCGCCATCGCCGAGATGACCCTGGTGGGCATAGGTGCGCTCGCCTGGAAAGCCTCGGTCATGGGCGGCCTCGACCTCGCCCACCTGCACCGCAAGTTCCCGGCCGCGCTGCTGTTCTATCCGGCCTGGCTGGGCGCCTGCTCAGCCTACCTCGTCCGGCGCCTGACCTCGGATCGGCCGCGGCTGTCGGACGGCCATCGCCAGTTCATCAACACCGGCCTGATGGCGGCGGCGCTGGCCATCGCCGCGCTGCATGGCGTCCTCACCTACAGCTTCCTCAGCGGCTGGACGCCCGACCGGCCGGCCTTCGTCCGCCTGCTGGTGGTGTTCACCGGCGTCTGGATGGCGATGCAGGGCAACTTCGCCGCCAAGCTCGATCCGCCCAGCGGAGATGGGGCGCCGCGGACGGCGGTCTGGACCCGGATGCTGCTGCGCATGGGCTGGGGCATGGCGCTCTCCGGCCTCCTGCTCATCGTCTGCGGCCTGGCCGCGCCGCAGCCCCTGCTGATGCCGGTGATGCTGGTTCTGGGCGTCCTCGGCGTCGGCGCGGAGATCGCCTACCGCCGCGCCACCCGCCCGGGCCAACACGCCTGAACCGCCGGCTTTTGACGCGCATATTGTATGAGTATATGCATACACAGAAGCGGACCGTTGCAAGAAATCCCGCGGCGGCGGGACTAAGACCAGAGTGACTGTCGCCCGCGCGCGGGCATCCGGGGGGAGGTCGAGATCATGCCAAGGCCTGTGCGCCGCCGAGTCCTGGCGCCCTGCGCTTCGATCGCGGCCCTCTGCCTGGCCGCCGGCCCCGCCGCCGCCCAGGAGGTCATCGGCCCGTGGCACGGGGTGCTGGTCATCGGCCCCACGGTCCTGCGGATCATCGTGCGCGTGAAGGCCGATCCCAAGGGCGGCTACACCGGCGAGATGGTCAGCCCCGACCAGAGCCCGCGCGGCATCCCGATCTCCGACATCAAGTTCGAAGGCGACCACTTCACCTTCGCCATCCCGCTGATCAGCGGCGGTTTCGACGGCCATTGGGACGCCGCCAGACAATCCTGGGCCGGCCAGTTCAGGCAGGGCGCGAGCCTGCCGCTGATCCTGGCCAAGGGGGACCTCGCCCCGCCCGCCGCCCCGCCCGCAACCGCGGCCGGGCCGGCTGCGGTCGCGGCTGCGAAGCCCGCCCCGGCGCCCGGCAAGCCCGCCGCCAACTCGACGGTCTCCGGCGTCACCGTCACCGCCCGGTCCGACGCGGTGCGCACCGACATCGACCGGCGAAGCTACGACATCACCAAGGACCTGCAGACCAGCACCGGCACGATCGCCGATGCGCTCCGCAACGTGCCCTCCGTCGAGGTCGACGTGCAGGGCAATGTCAGCCTCCGGGGCGACCCCAACGTCACCATCCTGGTGGACGGCAAGCCCTCCAGCCTGTTCTCCGGCCCGGCCCGCAGCCAGGTTCTGCAGCAGCTGCCCGCCAGCGCCTTCGAGCGCGTCGAGGTGATGACCAACCCCTCGGCCGCCTACCGCCCGGACGGCTCGGCCGGGATCATCAACCTGATCCCCAAGAGCGCCCGCGCGCTGGGCCGCTCCGGCACGGCCAGGCTCAACCTCGGCCCCGACAACCGCGAGAGCGTGGGGCTGTCGGCCTTCTCAGTCTCCAAGACCCTGACGCTCACCGGCGACCTGACCTACGCCCACGACCTGCAGACCGCGACCCAGACCGACAACCGCACCACCCTGGACCCGACCACCGGCCAGCCGCTGGAGAGCAGCCAGCACATCGCCACCAGCGCGCCCGTGCAGGTCCTGGTGGGCCGGGCGGCGGTGGACTACGACCCCGACGCGAAAACCCGCCTCAGCGCCGACCTGCGCGGCACCGGAATCGACGTCAAGCAGCGCGACGCCGGCGTCTTCGCAGGCCAGGGCCCCGGCGGCGTGGCCGAGGGCTTCAGCCGCAGCGGCGTCACCACGCTGACCCGCAGCGACATCGCCGCCTCCGGGACCTGGCGGCGCAAGTTCGCCGGCGACGAGCACGACCTGACCGCCAGCCTGTCCCAGGGGCGCACCACCAACGACACCGAGCGGCGCGACACCCTGATCAGCACGAACCTGGTCCTGCCGACCCTCTCCGAGGAGATCCGCGCCGAATCGACCCAGGACGTCAGCCACCTCAAGGTCGACTACAACCGCCCGCTCTCCGGCGGCGCCAAGCTCAAAGCCGGCTATGAGCTGCAGGTCGACCTCGACGACTTCGACAACTCCGGCCTGCGCGGCGCCACGGTCGCCACCGAGACGATCGACCCGCGCCTGATCGACCGGTTCCGCTTCGACCAGGCGGTGAACGGCGCCTACGTCACCTACCAGCGCCCCTTCGGCGACCTCACCGTGCTGGCCGGCCTGCGCCTGGAAGACACCCGGATCGATCTCAAGGACCTGACCTCGGCCACCAAGGGCGCGAACGGCGACACCCACCTCTATCCGTCGCTGCACCTGGCCTGGAAGCTGAGCGATGCCCAGCAGCTCACCGCCAGCTTTTCCGAGCGCATCCAGCGGCCGCAGCCGGGCGAGTACAACCCGTTCCGCGTCTACGTCGATCCGCTCAACTTCCGGGCCGGCAACCCCGACCTGAAGCCGCAGCAGACCCTGTCGTACGAGGCCGCCTGGCAGTACCGCTCGGGCGCGGCGCTCTACCTGGCCACCGCCTATTTCCGCGACAACCGCCGCGGCGTCACCGACGTGGTGCAGGACCTGGGCGCAGGCGTGCTGCTCACCACCAAGGAGAACCTCTCCAACAGCCGGAGCGGCGGCCTGGAGCTGGTGGCGAGCGGCCGTCTAACCACCACCCTGACCCTCAACGCCGGCGCCACGCTGGGGTGGACGCAGATCGACGCGTCCGACCTGGGCTTCACCGCCCGCCGGCAGGCCTTCACCCCCAGCGCGCGCGCCGTAGCCAACTGGCAGGTCACACCTAAGGACCTGGTGCAGCTCCAGGGCGTGATGACCGGCAAGCGGCTCACGCCGCAGGGCTTTCACGAGGCGACCGGCCTGCTGAACCTCGGCTACCGGCACAAGTACAACGACGACTGGTCGTTCTTCGCCACCGCCCGCGACGTGCTGAACTCGCTGGGCGACACCCTGGTGATCGACACGCCCGCGCTCAAGGACCGGGTGGTCACCCACGCCCGCCTGCGGGCGCTGTTCGTCGGCCTGACCTACAGCTTCGGCGGCGGCCGCCGCCGCGACCCCGGCTTCGACTTCGGCGCCACCCCGCCGCCGGGGCAGTAGGCGGGGCGGTGGAGGCGCGGCGCGGGAGCGTTCGAATGAGCCTGCGGATCGCCGCGCGCCCTGACCTGGCGTTGACTTGATGCCCGGAAGCGGACTCTCCGAAGGTCCGCCCTCGGCCTTCTACTGTTTGCGGATCGCGGTGAGTTCCGGAAGGCCGGTTCCCTGACGGGCGTCGAAGCCGATCTTTTGGCCGACCTTCAGCCCCTTCAGGAACGCGGCCGGCGTGGCCCTGAAGCTCATGGTCATGGCCGGCCAGCCGAGCGCTGCGATGGGCTGGCGCCTGATGGTCAGCGTGCCGCCGGCCGCTTCGGCGGCGGTGAAGGCCAGGATCGTGGACAGGGCCAGCAGGTGTGCTCTCACGGGAAACTCCTTTGGGGGCGAGCGGTGGAAACGGGTCGGGATCGACGTCGGCGCAGCAGCAGGTAGCCGGCCGGGATGACGAGCATGGAGAGCAGCGGCGCGGTGAGCATGCCGCCGATCATCGGGGCGGCGATGCGGCTCATGACCTCCGAGCCCGCGCCATGGCCGATCAGGATGGGCGCGAGGCCGGCGAGGATCACGGCGACGGTCATGGCCTTGGGCCGCACGCGCAGCAGCGCGCCTTCCCGCACGGCGGCGGTCAGATCTTCGTTGCTGGGATCAGGGCCGCGCTCCGCCAGGGCGTGCTTCAGGTAGATCAGCATCACCACGCCGAACTCGGCCGAGACGCCGGCCAGCGCGATGAAGCCGACGCCGGTGGCGACCGACTGGTGATAGCCTAGCCAGTAGAGGGTCCAGATGCCGCCCGTCAGCGCGAAGGGCAGAGTGGCCATGATCAGCGCGGCCTCATCCAGCCGGCCGAAGGTCAGGTAGAGCAGCAGGAAGATGATCAGGAGCGTCGCGGGCGCCACCAGCTCGAGCCGTTCGGCCGCGCGCTGGAGGTATTCGAACTGGCCCGAGTAGGCGATGGAGACGCCCGGCGGCAGGGGCGCGTCCTTCGCCACCGCGCGCCGCAGATCGGTGACCACGGAGTTGAGGTCGCGGCCCCGCACGTCGACATAGACCCAGGTCGAGGGCCGGGCGTTCTCGGTCTTGAGCATGGGCGGGCCGTCGGCGATCCGCACCTGGGCGACGGCGCCGAGCGTGATCTGCTGGCCGGCCGGGGTCAGGATCGGCAAGGCGCGCAGGCCTTCCAGGCTGTCGCGCAGTTCGCGGGGATAGCGCACGCTGATCGGGTAGCGCGCCACGCCCTCGACCGTCTCGCCCACGGTCTGACCGCCAATGGCGCCGGCCACGATCTCCTGCACGTCGGCGATGTTCAGGCCGAAGCGGGCCGCCGCCGCCCGGTCGATGGTCAGGTCAACGTAACGGCCGCCGGTGAGACGTTCGGCGAGCGCGGAGCTGACGCCCGGCGTGCGCTTGGCCACCGCCTCGACCGCCGCCGCCACCCGGTCGAGCTGGGCGAGGTCGGAGCCCGACACCTTCACGCCGATGGGGCTCTTGATGCCGGTCGCCAGCATGTCGATGCGGTTGCGGATCGGCGGGACCCAGACGTTGGCGAGGCCGGGGACCTTCACGACCCGGTCCAGCTCGTCCACCAGCTTCTCCGGCGTCATGCCGGGCCGCCACTGGTCGCGCGGCTTGAACTGGATGGTGGTTTCGAACATCTCCAGCGGCGCCGGATCGGTGGCGCTCTCCGCGCGGCCGGCCTTGCCGAAGACGGTCTTCACCTCCGGCACGGTGCGGATGAGCCGGTCGGTCTGTTGCAGCAGCTCCGAGGCCTTCTCCGCGGAAAGGCCCGGCAGCGCCGAAGGCATGTAGAGAAGGTCGCCTTCGTCCATCGGCGGGATGAATTCGCCGCCGAGCCGGGTCATCGGCCAGGCGGTGGTCGCAAAGGCGATCAGCGCCAGCAGCAGGACGGTCTTGGGCCTGCGAAGGGTCCAGTCGATGGCCGGGCGATAGAGAGAGCTAAGCCAGCGGTTCAGCGGGTTGGCGTCTTCCGCCGGGATGCGGCCCCGGATCAGATAGCCCATGAGCACCGGGACCAGCGTCACCGACAGGATCGCCGCCCCGGCCATGGCGTAGCTCTTGGTGAAGGCGAGCGGCGAGAAGAGGCGCCCCTCCTGCGCCTGGAGCGAGAACACCGGCGCGAAGCTGAGCGTGATGATGACGAGGCTCAGGAACAGCGCTGGGCCGACCTCGGCCGCGGCTTCCGTGACCACCTGCCAGCGGGTGTCCTGCGGGATCGCCTCACCGGGATGCTCGTGGTCCCACCGCTCCAGCCGTTTGTGGGCGTTCTCGATCATCACCACGGCCGCATCGACCATGGCGCCGATGGCGATGGCGATGCCGCCCAGCGACATGATGTTGGCGTTCACGCCCTGCACCCTCATGACGATGAAGGCGAAGAGGACGCCCAGCGGCAGGGTGAGGATCGCCACCAGCGCCGAGCGGGCGTGCCAGAGGAAGAGGCCGCAGACCAAGGCGACGATGATGAACTCCTCGATCAGCTTTTCGCTGAGGTTGGAGATCGCCCGGTCGATGAGCTGCGAGCGGTCGTAGGTGGTCACGATCTCGACGCCGGCCGGCAGGCTGCGCTTCAGCTCCTCCAGCTTGGCCTTCACGGCGGTGAGCGTGGTCCGCGCGTTCTTGCCCGAGCGCAGCACCACCACGCCGCCGGCCACCTCGCCCTCGCCATTTAGCTCGGCGACGCCACGGCGCATCTCCGGGCCGATCTGGAGGGTCGCCACATCGCCTAGCCGCACCGGCACGCCACCGGCCGCGGTGCGCAGCGGAATGGTGCGGAAGTCGTCCAGGGTTTTCAGGTAGCCGGAGGCGCGGACCATGTACTCGGCCTCGCCCATCTCCAGCACCGAGCCGCCGGTCTCCTGGTTGGCGCGTTGGATGGCCTCGACGGTCTGCTGGTGGGTGACGCCAAAAGCGGCGAGCTTCACGGGATCGAGCACCACCTGATATTCGCGGACCATGCCGCCGATGCTGGCGACCTCGGCGACCCCCGGCAGGGTCTTCAGCTCGTAGCGCAGGAACCAGTCCTGAAGGCCGCGGAGCTGGGCGAGGTCGTGGCGGCCCGTGCGGTCCACGAGGGCGTATTCGTAGATCCAGCCGACCCCCGTGGCGTCCGGGCCGAGCGCGGGTTTGGCGGCGGCGGGCAGGCGGCTCTGCGCCTGGTTCAGGTACTCAAGCACCCGCGAGCGCGCCCAGTAGAGGTCAGTCCCGTCCTCGAAGATCACGTAGACGAAGCTGTCGCCGAAATAGGAGTAGCCGCGCACGGTCTTGGCGCCCGGCACCGAAAGCATGGTGGTGGTCAGCGGATAGGTGACCTGGTTCTCAACGATCTGCGGCGCCTGACCGGGATAGCTGGTGCGGATCACCACCTGCACGTCGGAGAGGTCCGGCAGGGCGTCCACGGGGGTGGAGCGGACCGCGATCACGCCGACCGCCAGCAGGGCCAGCGCCGCCAGCAGGACGAAGACGCGTGCGCGGACGGCGGCCCGGATGACCGCGGCGATCATGGCGCGGTCGCCTTGCTCATCCGTCGCACGGTGGGTCCGGCGGAGAGCTGGTCGAAGGCGAAGGCCACGCGGTCGCCGACCTTGACGCCTTGGGCCAGCGCCGGGTCGGCCAGTTTGAAGGTCATGGTCATGGCCGGCCAGCCGATGGCGGGCACCGGCTGGTGCGACAAGGTGACCGAGGCCGGGCTGATCTGCTCGACCCGCCCAACGCTCTCGTAAAGGGCCGGAGCCTTGGCGGGCGATGGATTGGGCTTCGGCGCGGGTGCAGGCGTTGGGGCGCCCGGCGCCGGGGGCGCGATAGGCCTGGCTTGGACGCCAGAGAGGTTGGCTTCGCTGTCGATCAGGAACTGGCCGGAGGCGACCACTTTCTCGCCTTCGGATAGCCCGGCCAGGATTTCAGTCTTGCCGTCAGCTTCGCGCCCGATCCTCACCTGGGCCGGCGCATAGCGACCGCCGGGCTGAGCGATCATAACCAGGCTGCGCGCGCCGGTGCGGATCACGGCCTCTGAAGGCACGAGCAACGCTGGCTGGCTCATGCCGCCGAACTGAGCTGACGCGAACATGCCGGGCCGCAACCGCCCGCCCGGATTGGGCAGGTCGATGCGCGCCGTCAGCGTGTGGCTGGCGACATCGGTCTGCGGCAGGATCGCGCTGACCCGCCCATTGAAGGTCTCACCCGGATAGGCGGCCAGGGTCGCCGTGACGCCTTCGCCAAGTCGGACCTGACCCGCCATGACTTCGGGGATCGAGGCGTTCAGCCAGACCCGCGACAGGCCGTTGACTTCGGCCAGGGTCTGGCCGGCCGTGACGGTCATGCCGTTGCGGACACTCAGGGTCTTGATCACGCCGCCGGTGGGCGTGGAGACGGTGACGACGTTGCGGACGTGGCCGGTCTTCTCCACCGCTTCGATCAGCGCAGGCGCCATTCCGAGCAGCTTCAGGCGTTCGCGGGTGGCCTGGATCAGGGCCGCATTGCCGGTGCGCTGCACAGCCAGGAATTCGCCCTGCGCGCCAGCCCATTCGGGGACCAGCAGATCGGCCAGCGGCGCGCCGGCCGCCACGGTGTCGCCGGGAGCGCGGGCGTAGACCCGTTGCACGAATCCGGCCGCCTTGGCCTGCACCACGGCCACGTCGCGTTCGTTGAAGCCGATGACGCCGGTGGCGCTGACGTCGCTCGGCAGGGCGCCGCGCTCCACCGTCGCGAGCCGGACGCCGAGGTTCTGCGCCCTGGCCGGATCGATCTGGACGCCGGCCGCGCCGGGGCTCTCATCCGCATATTTCGGGATGAGCGTCATGTTCATCGACGATTTTCCCGGGCCGGTATGGTGCTCCACGGGGATCATCGGGTCGTACCAGTAGAGAATGCGGCGCGCGCTCTGCTGAGCCGGAGCCGCGGCCTTGGGCTGTTCTGTCGTCAGGCGCCCGACACCGAAGCCGAGGACCGCAACCAGGGCGGCGCCGGCCGCGGCGAGAAGCATCAGGCGAGGGTTCATTGGTCGCTCCCGTAGGTGAGGACGATCCGCGCCCCGTCGCGGACGATCGTCGCCTCGCGCTCCAGGGCGGTCAGCTTGGCGTCGGCGAGAGCGTTCAGGGCGTCGAGCACATCGGCCAGGGTCGCCGTGCCGGCGGCGTAGCTCGCGGTCTCAAGATCGGCCCGTTGCGTGGCCGCCGGAACCACCGCGCCGGTGGCGCGCATCCATTGGGCGTGATGCATTTCGTGGTCGGCCAGGTCGGCGTCGAGCTGGGCGGCGAGACCGCGCCGGGCGTCCTCCCGGTCGGCCTGGACGCGGGACGCGTCGGCCCGTCGCGCCGCCACCAGCGGTTCCTGCCGCGTGCTGGCGAACAGCGGAAGGCTCACGGTCACGCCGGCGGAGAGCATGTCGCCGAACCGGGGATCGCGCCGCTGGTAGGCGACCTCCCAGCCCCAGTCCGGATGTTCGGCGGCCCGGGCGGCCTTGACCTCGGCGTCGGCGCGGGAGGCGGCCGAGCGGTAGGCGAGCAGCGTGGGATTGGTCTCCAACGCGGCGCGCAACGCGGTGGGATCAGGATTGAACTCCGGCGGCGCGCCGACGACGGAGGGGGCTGTCTCGCCCGTCCATCTCGTCAGCTCGGCCCTTGCGCGGGCGAGACCCGCGACCTGTTCGCTGCGCCGGTCTTCAAGCGTCGCGCGCATCTGCACGGGGGACAGCGCCTGTCCCGGCCGCTGTCGGCCCGCCGCCACCGCCGAGGGCTGCGCGTCCCAAAGCGGGCGCAGGCTGGCCAGGACCTGGTCGACGGCGGCGAGGCGGCGTTCGGCATAGGCGACGTCGATCCAGGCCAGCGCCGTCGCGACCCTGACTTTGCGCAGCTCCACGAGCCGCGCGGCCTCGGCCTGGGATATGGCCGCCGTCGCGCCGGCGACCGCAGCCTGCCGGCGTCCCATGTTCGGCACATCCTGCATGATCCCGATGCGCACGTCGGAGAAGTCGTCGCGCGACGGCCGCCCGGCGTTCGGCCCCGAGACCGGGAAGCCCTCGACGCCGACATTCAGCTTCGGATCGGGCAGGGCGCCGGCGGAGCGCGCGGAGGCTCGGGCCGCTTCGGTTTGCAGCGCGGCGGCCTGAAGGCTGGGCGCGCCCGCGGCGGCGCGATCCAGCGCCTGGGCGAAAGTGAGCGGTCCGGCGTGGGCCGGGCTCGCCAGGGCCGCGGCGACCACGAGGGTCGGCAGCCATCGATTGGGAGACATGCTCTGGAGTCCTGTTGACGACGCGCAGGCGCCAAGGGCCGGCGGTGGAGGCCGCCGGGTCACAAGGGGCTCAGAGCCGTATGGGGGGTCTCAACGTGGGGTCCGGTGGCCGCGAGGGCGCCGCCAACGCGCCGGGCAGGTCGTGCTCAGTGATTTCAGCGAGCAGGACCGTCTCGACGGCCGCCTGCGGAAGCAGCGGCACAGCGAAGGCGCTCTGACAGACCGCAATCGATTTGCAGGGGTTCTCGACCTTGCCGCTCCTCCCCGGCGCCTGGTCGTGGTGGCCCGCCGCGGCCTTTGCCATCTGAGCCATCATCGGGCAGTCCGGCGGGCACGGGTTGCAGGCGTTCGCCGACGCGCTGACCGGCGCCCCGCTGACCATCAGGATGATCGCGGCGAGCAGACCCATAAAGGCGCGGACGCGCTGCATGCCGCCGTAGGATGGCGAGGCCGGCGCAT
This sequence comes from Phenylobacterium sp., assembly GCA_003136395.1. GTDB lineage: Bacteria > Pseudomonadota > Alphaproteobacteria > Caulobacterales > Caulobacteraceae > Phenylobacterium. The sequence goes on along the minus strand of PLEH01000333.1, from coordinate 24,875 downwards.
TGGCGCAAGGGTCAGTCAAGATTGCGGGACAATTGTTCGGTGCTTTGGACGTCAGCTTTCCGCACCGCTGCAGACGTCGGCGCCTGGCGCCGGGCGGACGCCTCGCCTTGCATTGCCGAACGACCGCAAGGGGCGCAAGGGGCGAAAGCGGGCCTTGAGGTCGGTCGCGAAAGCGGGCCTTCCGAAGCCCGGGCCAGCCGAGCGCTGCGATGCGCGAACGCGTGGGACAGCTAATCCTGTCCCCCAATTTGCCTCGACAACGGTCCTGGAAGCGCTCGGTCGGCTGTGCGTCAGGAGCGGACGTCATACCGGCGCCTGGAAGCGGACCTCCCCAGAGTCCGCTATGGGGGGAAAGCGGACATTCCCCGCAGGCCGCGCCGAGGCCTCGGCTTATGGGTGTCCATGGCGGGTCCTCAGCGGGGATCCAGCGGGACGGCAGGCTGGTAGAAGCACGCGCGAGTGAGCGGTGCCGCTGTCTTCAGCCTCGCGTCCAGGTGCGCGCGCCGGATGCGAAAGCCGATCTTGTCGGCTCCCTGAATCACCTGGGCGGCGCTGGTGACCATCTGGTTGTTGATGAAGGCCAGCTCACCGAGCACGTCCAGGTATTCATGCTTCTCGCTCGGCGTCAGCGCCGTATCGAACGCCAGGGAGGTCAGCCGCACTTTCGCGGCATGATCGGCTGCCTGCCATTCCTTCATCTGCTCGAAGCCACGGTGCATCCGCGCGTAGTGTTGGGCCTGCTCGCGCGGCATATGGGTAATCACGCCCGCAGCAAGCGCCGCCTGATAGGCTCCGTCCTGCCACGGGCGCGTTGAAGTGAGCACGACATCGTTCATCTCGTGGGCCTGTGCGCCCCTGGCGAGGTCGGCCAGGGGAGGATGAGCATCGCCACCCGCTGGTGGTCTCGGGTCTGGGTCGGCGGCCCATTGGCTTCCCGGCGCCTGCAGGCGGTCGCGCAGTTCGGTGATGCGCCCGCTGATACACGGCAGCAGCATGATGCGCTCGTAGCTGTCCAGGAGATTGCGCTGTATTTCGGGCAGCAGGGCCTCCTCGGCCGCGCGCACCTGATAGCGCCAATGCAGCCACTCGACGCCCTGCTCCGCCCCCAGCGCCGTCAGCACGCCCACGACGATGATCACGTACTCCTTCAGGAACTCGCGGACGCCGTGCCACGGCTTGGGTTTGTGGATGTCCATGCGAGCTAGACCTTTTGCGCCGAAAGCTCGGCCCGCTCAGCAGTCGTGAGGTCGAGGCCAGCGGCGGCCCGGAACTGCGCCTTCGCCTCGGCCGCCTTGCCGAGCTTCGTCAGCGCCTCGCCCCATTTCAGGTGGAGGCGGCCCCACTGTGGGGCCGTGGCTGCGGCATCCTGGAGCTTGGCGGCGGCGGCGTAGGCGTCGCCTTGCGCTAGTAGCGCTTCGCCCCAGTAGGCCTTCGGGTCCGCCCACTTCGGCGCGAGGTCGGTGGCCGCGCGGAACTGGACGATGGCGGCGGCCGGCTGGCCGCGGGCCAGCAGGGCGCGGCCCCATTCCAAGGGGGCGTCCTTCATGTGCGGGGCGATGCGGCGGGTCTCGGCGAACCAGTGGTCGGCTTCGGCCGAGTGGCCTGCGAGCGCGGCGACGACACCCCGTTGCAGCACGCACGGGGCGCAATCCAGCGGGGTTGGGCCGAGCAGGGCTTCGGCCTCGGCGATGCGGCCGACCTCCGCCAGGATGTGGGCGTGGTTCGCGGGCGTCACGACGCCGGGCGCGAAGTCGGGCCGCGCCGCCATTCGGTCCCACAACGCGATCGCCTGGGGCCAGTCCTCCCGAACGCGGGCAAACGTCACCTGCGCGGTGGCCAGTCGGGTCTCCAACGCCGCATTGGTGGGCGTGAATGCGGCGAGTTCCGCCCTGGCCTCGGCCACATCGTGGCGGTTGAAGTGCGCATTGGCGATGGAGAACACCGCCGTTCCACCTGCGCCGAAGCCGAGGAGCTCGGAGTGGGAGACGGTTGTCGCCGCCTTCAGGGTGCGCTCGAAGTCGCCAGTCGCCACGCCGCCGACCATCTCCGTCTCCAGCAGACGTTGGCGACGCGCCTCGTCCGAAAGCGTCGGGAACGCGCGCCGGTCGCGCAGCAGCCCAATGTATCGGGTGCGAACGCGTTCTGCATTTTCGGGGTGGCCGAGGTTCGTTTCGAGGTTTTCGAGGTTTCGCAGCGTGTCCGGCGTGACGGTCGGGTCGATATTTGCGGCGCGTTGGTAGGCGGCCAGCGCGCCCGTCCGGTCGCCCCTGTGCACCAGGACCTTCGCGATCGCCGTGTAGCCCAGCGCCTGATCGGCGCGTGACCGGGACCCGGTGAGCGCCTTCCCGAAGTCGAGCTGGTCGTCCCAGCGGCCCTGGTTCTCCAAGTAGCTGTCATAGCTCGCCGGCTGCTCGTGGGCGTAGAGCGCCTCGGCGGTCTTCTGCAGCATGGCCGGCAGGTCGGCCATGGCGCCGGTCTGCGCCGGCAGGGCGTAGGCCCCCGAGCGGGCGACCAGCGTCAGGCGGCCGTCCTCGCCCTGCATCACCTCGGCGGTGACGCGGCGCTGGTGGCCCAGCCGGCCGCGCAGCCATTCATCGACCTGCGAGAGCGAGACTCCCGTCTCCGGAATCTGGATCGAGATGTCGTGGCCCCAATCGCCGCTCACGCTCCGCTGGGTTTCGGCCGAGACGGCGGCGTCGGAGATTCCGTTCAGCCGGTCCATGGTCTCGGCGGCGAGCGCCTCGCCGGTGACCCCGCGCGCCGCCATGGCGGGCGGTACGGAGAAGGCCTTGATCACCAGGCCGTCGGCGCGGGTCGCCTCCCACGCCATCAAGCCGACCGAGCCCAGCACCAGTAGGCCCACCAGGATCGTGAGAACTTGCACCGTTACTTTCAGTCGCTCGCTGAGCGCCCGCACTCTCAGGTGGCGGAATTGTTCGTCCAGGTGGTGCAGTTGTTTGGCGGCCAGCTCCTCCTGGCGGGCCAGGAAGCGGTCGGCAATGGGGTCGGCAGCCTTCCCCCGGCGACCGCGGGCGCGGTCGAGGGCTATGCCCACGGCGGCGCTGTCGCTCGAAAGGCTCGCATCGGGCGCAGCTTCGCCTTCCGGCTCCAGAAACTCTCCCATCACGCCGCTCCCCAGTCGGAGTATGGGAGGCTAACGCCCGCATGCCGTCAACGCCGGAGCGGACATCCCGGTGGGACGCGCGACGTCTCGTCTCGGCTCGACCCAGTGTGGCCTGCCATCGGGTAAGCGGACTCTCCCAATGTCCGCTATGGGTCGA
>PLEH01000333.1:0-21514 GCA_003136395.1 Phenylobacterium sp. | reverse complement strand
ACTTGAAGGCGCTGGGCTTTGAAGGCGTCGTGCCGGAGGTGACCGGGCGGCCGAGCTACCACCCCGGACTGCTGCTGAAGATCTACGTCTACGGCTACATCAACCAGATCGCCTCAACCCGGAAGCTGGAGCGCGAGGCGCAGCGCAACGTCGAGATGATGTGGCTGACGTGCCGGCTGGCTCCGGACTTCAAGACCCTCGCCGACTTCCGGCGGGACAATGGCCCGGCGATCCGGGCGGCCTGCCGGCAGTTCATCGCGCTGTGCCGGAAGCTGGAGCTGTTCGCCCACGCGGTGGCGGCGATCGACGGCAGCAAGTTCAAGGCGGTGAACAGCCGCGACAAGAACTTCACCAAGGCCAAGCTGAAGGCTCGGATGGCGCAGGTGGAGGCCAGCATCGAGCACTACATGGCCGCGCTGGAGACGGCCGACCGGCAGGACGGCGAGATCGCCCAGACCAAGTCGGTGCGGCTGCAGGAAAAGATCGCCGCGTTGCGCGAGCAGATGAAGGACTTCCAGGCGCTGGAAGCCGAAGTCCAGGCCGCGCCGGATCAGCAGATCTCGCTCACCGATCCTGACGCACGATCCATGGCGACCAGCGGGCGTGGCAGCGGCATGGTCGGCTACAACGTCCAGGCCGCGGTGGACGCCAAGCACCATCTGATCGTCGCCCATGAGGTGACCAACGTCGGCCACGACCGCGATCAGCTGGCGAATATGGGGGCTCAGGCCAGGGCGGAGATGGGCGTCGAGAGCCTCGATGTCCTGGCTGACCGCGGCTACTTCTCGGGCGAAGAAGTGCTGGCCTGCGAGCCTCTGGGCGTCACGCCCTACGTGCCCAAGCCGCTGACCTCAGGCGCCAAGGCCGACGGCCGTTTCGGCAAGCAGGACTTCGTCTACGTCCCCGAGCAGGACGTCTACCGCTGCCCGGCGGGTGAGCTGCTCTCACGCCGCATGACGACCGTCGAGAAGGGCCAGACGCTTCATCGCTACTGGAACCCGTCGAGCTGCAGGACCTGCCCGCTGAAGGCCCAGTGCACGCCGAGCAAAGAACGGCGCATCACGCGCTGGGAGCACGAGGCGGTGATCGACGCCATGCAGGCCAGGCTCGACCGCAAGCCCGACGCCATGCGCATCCGCCGAGCCACCGTCGAACACACCTTCGGCACGCTGAAAGCCTGGATGGGCGCGACCCACTTCAAGACCCGGACGCTGGAAAAGGTCCGAACCGAGATGAGCCTCCACGTCCTGGCCTACAATCTGAAGCGGATGATCGCCATCCTCGGCGTCCAGCCCCTGATGGCGGCGATGCGGGCCTGACGAGGCCGTCTCTCGCCTAGCGCCGAAACGTCGCCTCCGTCGCCCAGCCTCACGGAGCGGCCCTCGACCAAACTCCCCGATGCGCGCGCCAGCGTGTTTCCACACAGGCTCGGTCGAAAGCGGACGTTCCACCCTCCGCACGGGTGAAGGCGCCGAAGCGCTGACCAGAACAGTCCGCTGCTGACAGGTTACCGCCGCGCCGCGTCGACAACCTCCTCGATAGCGGCGATGACGACATCAGGTTTGATAAGGTGGATGTAGTGGGTCGTGCCCTCGATCCGCCGGTTCTGCCCACGCGTCGAGAGCGCCGCCAGGCGGTCGTGGGCGTCCGACCAATCCTTGTCCCAGGCTGCAAGCTCCTTGTCCGACGCAGTTGACCCCGGGGGCGTGTTCTTGTTGCCTGCGGTCAGGACGATCAGCGGAATGCTCCCGTAGCTGCGGTCGGCCTTCAGCGCGATCGCCTTGTCCTCGTCCAGGTGGTCGTTGAAAGACTTGCGCGTCTCCATCCAGGCCGCATCGCGCCAGGCCGGCCGCATCGCCGTCTTCAGGGCTTCCGGATAGGTCAGGGGGAATGTCAGGCAGCGGCCGCCTTGGATCGCCTCGGGCTCGCCCCGGTGCGCCTTCAGGTCGGCGATGCAGGCGTCGGAGAGGGCTGCCTGCTGGCGCTTGCGCAGGTCACTGTCTGCTTGCAGGCCCGTGTGTTTTCGGGCGGCTTCGTCCTGTCCCGGAAAGCTGGGATCCTCCAGCACGATGCCGGCCACCTGCTTCAGGTTGCGATCCGCGAACAGCAGGGTCTCCAGGCCGCCCAGGGAATGGCCGACCGAGACATAAGGCCCTGCGATCTTCGCGGCCTTCAGCGCGCGTTCCAGGTCACTTGTCGTATGGCGGATGTCCTGCGGATCGACGCTCGGTGTCGAGAAGCCGTACCCGGCGCGATCCCAGGCGCAGACGCGCGTCTTCCGCGCCACCGCTGGCTGAACCTTGCGCCAAGTCTCTAACCAATTGCCCGCGCCCGCCGAGAGGATGACCGTAGGAGACCCACTCCCCATGCATAGGAGGTGGATCCGGCGGCCTCCGCCGATGTCCGCCAGCATGCCCGAGTTCACATAGGGCTGAAGCTCGGGGTCGGGCTGAGCCGCTGGCTGTGCGGCGACGCGGATCGGAGCAGAACCTGCGAGGGCCAACAGGCCCAGGAACAATGCGGCCGACGCACGACCTAGCTGATCTTTCATGTCGCCCCCGGCTGCATACTGGCGGTGACGGTACGCGGACTCTCTAAGGTCCGCTATGGGTCGAAAGCGGTCTTAGGCTCCGGTCCCGAAGGCGGACCCACCGAAAGTCGACATCGGGGGGAAGGCGGACACTATGGAGCGGCAGCAGGTAGTAGGTCGCGGACCTTCAGCCCATCAGAAAAATTTGGGCAGTCACCGGACGTCGATATCAACGACCCAATTCCTTATGCGTCCTTCGGACGTGCTGTTCTGCAACACCAGTTTGTCGTGGCCATGGAAGTCCGGCGCGGAACGATAGAGAACCTGTCGCCCAGGTGATTTCTGCGAATTGCAGTGGTATCGAGCGTTGCCTTCCGAAAACGCGCCAAAGAAAGGTTCGTCGGACACTCTGGCTTCCCCGTGCTTTGGAGTCTGCAGTATTTGGGTGTCCATTGAGCCCGTCGCATTGCAGGCGGGATCGATCATCTGAGCTGCCCAGACCCTAATCTCCTTCCCGGCTAGAGCGGCTTTTGAGATGTGGACTTCTTCGAATCCTTTTTCAGGTTGGGGGCTGGCTCCCAGGCGCTGCTGCGCCAAACTCACGCCAGGCAAGAGTACCAAGGCGGCGATCACAATCCTAAGAGCCTTCATCAAACGATCCCTCGCGCCCATCAAATTGCCGCATGAGCGCACGGCAAATTGGGATGGGATTCCAGTGCCAACTGCGCTTCTGCTGCCGACGTGCTGCTGCAATGATTGCAACGTGATTTCGGCTCGATTGGGGCGCGACGGCACGGATAGAGTTCTCCGACGAGCCGTTCGCACGTTTCGCGCACCATCGCCTCCCCGACATATCGTGCCCCGCGTAACTAACTCTCGCTTGGTGGCCTAAGACCTGAAAGCGGACCTATCCAATGTCCGCTTTGGGTCGTAAGCGGTCCCTGGCGCAAGGCCATCAGACGACACCGCCGCGGCGCTCAGTCTTGGTCGACCGCGATAGGTTGGCACATCGTCTGCTGAAGGTGACTCCCCCGCTCGATGGCGGTGTCGAACGCCTTTCCAACGAGAAGATGCGTGCTCTCTATGCGCGTCACCGTATGCCTGGCGAAGAACCGGACCATTTCGGCATGGCCGACAGCGCGCGCCAGCGTGTCCCGAGCCTGGGCTTCCTCAGCTTCGCTGAATGCGCGAGGCGGCCCGGAGAGGCTTTCGAGCGCATGCCATTCCTCCCATTCGCGCGTCGCCGCGGCGTAGAGATCGACCCCCGACATGGCGATGCGGGAATAAAGGACGACCTTGTCTTGCGGCAAGTACGGCGCAGCCCCTGATGCGACCGTCGCTTCCCAGGTGTCGACCTGCCAGGGAAGGGGAAGGGGTTGCGGGATCGGGCCAATGCGGCCGAGTCGCCTGGTTTTTCCCGCGGCGTCGAGAATGGCGCGAACTTCGCCGGCGCGGGCGGCGACGCAGGGGGCTTCCCGTTCGGTGGCGGTCCTGAACTCGACGAACCTCGCGAAGTTGTCCCGAAGGGCCGCTTCGCCGCCGCTGACGATCTCACGATGATGTAACGCCTCGGCGATCTGCTCCGCCGCGAGCGCGGTGAGCACGCCCACGACGATGATCAGATACTCCTTCAGGAACTCGCGGAGGCCGTGCCACGGCTTGGGTTTGTGGATGTCCATGCCGCCCCCCGACGGTGTCGCTGGCGGCGACGGTACGCGGACTCGCTGAAGGTCCGCTATGGGTCGAAAGCGGTCTTCGGCCAGGCGCCCGGAACCGGACGCTTCCCGACGCTGCGCGCCAGGCGCCAACGGCGGCCGGCCGCAATGACCGGCCGCCGTTGGCGCTCGCAGACGCGCTCGCCTACTTCGGGATGACCTTGGTGGTCTGTGACGCGATCGCGACCCAGTGGCCGTTCCGCTTCTGGAACACGTCGGTCCAGCTATAGGTGCCGCTGGTGTCCTTGCCCTTGGTGGAGCTCGTTTCGGTGTCGAAGCCCTGCACAACGGCGACATTGCCGAACGAACGAACCACCACGTCGTGGTTCTTGATGGCTGTGACCTTGCCCGTCGGGTCCTTCATTTCGGCGAGGGATTTCGCCTTATCGGCCTGGTCCCCATGCCAGCCCCGCCCGACCCAATCCGGCGCGAGGATCTGATCCACAGTCTTGACGTCCTGGGTCAGGGCGGCCGCCGACCACTTGGCTTCGAGATCGGTCAGCGTCTTGGTTACATCCTCGGCCGCCAGGGCCGCGCCTGAGGCGCCGGCGAGCATCAACGCGACAACGCTTACGATGGCTAAACGCATGGAAATTCCCCCATATGGCGAAAGCGCCGAAGGGACCATGATTGTGGGTCGGGGCGGAGTCTATGGCCAAGCTGCTGTTCCTGGGCCCCGGCGCCGTCAATCGAACCTTCTGAATGTCCGCTATGGGTCGAAAGCGGTCTTTAGGTCGGCGCCCCAAAGCGGACCCGCAAACACCAGGAACACCAGGACAGCGACATCTACCGCCATAGCGGCAGCCTTTTCTCGCAGCGCGAACTGAATGAGCACCAGCTGAAGGTGTCGGAACCTATCACTGCGCCAAACGTGTAAGTTGCTTGGCAGCAGCTGCACCGTGGGCGGCGCGGCGGGGAGCATCGATACAATGCGTGGGTTCATCGCCGGCATCGTAGCCGTGGTCGTCGTCGGGCTGATTTGCGCCTATGGACTTTTGCAGAGCGGTCTCGTTCCCGCCAATGCCGACGCAAAGCCAGGCGGTTTGGAACTATGGGCGGCGTCCACGTCCCTGAACGCGACCCTGCGAAACGCTGCGCCGAAGGGGCGAAACCCCGTGGCATTGACTGACGCCAATCTCGTCGAGGGCGTTAAGCTTTATGGTCAGCACTGCGCGCTGTGCCATGGCACGGCGGAAGGCGATGCCTCGGCCTCGCCCGTCGCCAAGGGGCTTTATCCCGGCCCGCCGCAGCTGGCGACCGAGGGCGTTGAGGATGATCCCGAAGGCGCGTCCTACTGGCGGATCAAGCACGGCGTCCGGCTCACCGGGATGCCGTCTTGGGGCGCGACTCTCACCGACCAACAGATTTGGACGCTCGCCCTATTCTTGAAGCACATGGACAAGCTTCCGCCCGGCCCGCAGGCCGCCTGGAAACAGGTCAGAAATTAGTTGCAGCGAAGGCCTCCGAACTGACCTTCCCGATGTCCGCTATGGGTCGGAAGCGGACTTTGGTGAAGTCACCGAACGCGGACGGTCCCCGACATCTCCTGACGGCGGACGATCCGCGCGCCCGCTCAGGGTGGAAAGGGACACTAGGCGCGCGGCGCGTAAGTCGGGTGCCGAATAGCGCGCTGGAGCAACAGTTCTATGATTGCCGCTATGGCAAACCGAACGCTTGGCGATCTCTGCGATGAGCCCATATCGGCGACAGCATATCGAGGCGCCGTGGTCCTCACGGGACCGCGCGGCGTGGCGCTGGCGATGACGGCGAGCGCCGCTGAGAAATCCGCCATGGTGCTCGCCAAGGCTGCCCAGATGGCGCGACACAGGCGGACCGCTTCGTAGCGAGCTGCCCTCGCGCCGCGATGACGTGAAAAGCCGGCCGGACGAAGGTAAGCTGGCCCCGCAACTGGGAAACGGCTCACTGGGAGTGACTGGGATGTCGACACCCGACGCGCCATGGTCGGTTGCGTGGAGCGGCGAACAGGCGTTCCGACTGCAGCCTTCGCGGGACTTTCCGGGCATGGTGGAGCTTGACCAGAAGCAGGCGCCCGGTGTCGGCCAGCCGCTCTTTGCGGCGGTGCACGTCACCCGCCAGCGGCGGGGGATGGTCGACCTGCTTTGTCATGTGTGCGGCACGCCGACGACACCACAAGACCGCTACATCTTCCCCGTCGCGTCGGGCGGACTGGTGACCCTGCATGACGGGTCCCAGCAGTACGGATGCAACGTACCGCCCATCCATCACGCCTGCACGGCCAGGGCCCTCGACGCCTGTCCGCACCTCTCCAGGCTGGCGGAGCGCCCTCTGAAGTGCTCCGCAGACGAGGGCCGGCTCATTCACCGCACGGACGTGACGCCCGGGCTGGAGGCCCTGGCCGGGACCTTGCCCGCCGGGCTGGACGTCGTGTTCTCCTGCTACCGCCTGTACGGCCCTGAGTTCACCCGCCAGGTAGTCAGCGCCAGGGACCAATGGGACCAACGGGCGCGGTCGCGGTCGCGGAGAAATGCAGCGCTCTAAAGGTCCGCTATGGGTTGAAAGCGGTCAGAGGCTCCGCGCCCCGAAGCGGTCGTTAGGAACGGCTGGAACCGGGGGAAGGCGGACCTTACGGTGCTTCGGCAGTCGCCGCCGATCTGAGTCTCGCATCCGCACGGCGAGAGGCCGCTAGCCTCACGGCCAGCGGCGCCGCTGTCGACCTCGACCCGTCGATCAGGCGGTGGCCGTCGCGAGCTTCCGGCGCGAGCGCATCACCGCGCCGAGGCCGCCGAAGCCCACCAGCATCATCGCCCAGGTGGCGGGCTCCGGAACTCCCGGGCCCGTGGCGGGGCCTTCGCCCTCGACCTGATAACCGAGGGTGTGGATGTCGGGCGGCGTAGGCACGAGGGCATCTATGTTCAGTTGGCGCTGGCTGGCGGGCTGGGCGACGCCGTAGTCGTAGCTGTTCCAGCCGAGTTCGGCGCTCGTCCCGGACATGCCCATCCAATAGGTCCCGGCGGAAAGCGCCAAGCCGGCGAAGTGGGCGCCGACCAGGGCTTCGCTGGTGTTGAGCACGGTCCTGGTGTCGATGGTGTCGGTGAATTCGAAGAGGTTCGCGGCCGGATCGCCGCCCACGTCGGCGCGCACCTTGACGGTGACGTTAAAGCCGACAGAGCCGAAGGCGGGATTGGTGTAGACGTCGAAGCCGTCGATCGTCGAGTCCGACGCCAGCGTGAACTGGACCAGGTAGTTCTCGGGGACCGTCGGATTATCCTGGTCCGCCAAGGTGGAGAAGACCGAGCCGTTGGATGGCACGCTGGCCAGAATGCTGGCCGAGGCGGCGCTGGCCGCGAGCGTGGCGCAGGCCGCAATCGCGGCGGCGAATTTGAACATCATGGACTGTCCTCCCCGGCGACAAGCGGTTGAAGATAAACACCTTCATACTGGAGCCTAGCCAAATGGAACCCGCCTGCAACCGTATTCACTCCACGCGCGAGTGAGGCGATGCGCTCTCGGCCCGTGTATCCCTGGCGCTCCAAGCGTGGCTTGGCGCGGATTGGTGTTTCTGGAGCGACGTCGTGAGTCCGCTATGGGTCGAAAGCGGTCTTCGGGTCATCGCCCGAAAGCGGACCTGGCTGAAGACCGCCATTTGGGGAAAGCGGCCGGGCAACACCCTGGCTCAATGTATGGGGTTGTTCCTCGCGACATCCGGAAAGTCGGCGGCGGGGGAGGCGCCGTAGGTAGGAGGCGGATTTCCCTTGAACGTCTCACACGCCGTCTCACCCAGCGGAAAGCGGTCCACGCGCTGATGGAACATCTCGGCGTCATACGGCAGGTGGTGAGCATCCACGAGTTGTCGCGCCCGCACGCCGAAGCCGGCGGAGAGCCCGTTGAGGGTGCGCGCCTGGCCGATCGCCTCCCGATAGGTCCTGGCGTCAGCCGCGTCGAACGCCCGGCCGGGCCCCGCAAGGCCGAACAGCGTGGTCCAGACGGCGACTTCTTGGGGGCCTGAGGCCTCGATCCGCTCGATGACCTGATAGACACGGGTGTAGGTGCGCAGTTCAGAGGCGGGCATGTGGCTGACCGTCTGGGCGCTGAGCGCGCTCTGCCAGACGCCGGTGGCCCAGCTATTGTAGGGCGGTCCGTCGGGCACGGGCAGGGCAGGAAGCTTTCCGGTCCGTGCCGCCTGGTCGACGATCACGGCCAGGGCGTCCAGCCGCTGGTCGATGCACGGGGCGACCCGGATGCGGACCTCGGACTTTCCGAGATTCTCCGCTAGCTCTTCAGAGAGCCCTTGTCGCGCCTCTCTCAGCTTGGCCTGCCAGTCGAGTGAGGAGACAAGCTGTTCCGCCGCCAGCGCCGTCAGGACGCCCACGACGATGATCGCGTATTCCTTCAGGAACTCGCGGACGCCGTGCCAGGGCTTGGGTGTGTGGATGTCCATGCCGCCCCCCAGCGGTTCACTGGCGGCGACCGTAAGCGGACTCTCCAAAGGTCCGCAATGGGTCGATGGCGGCCCTTGGCTCCGGACCCGAAAGCGGACCATCCGCGCGACCGGCTTATGTTCAGGCCGCGGTCCGGATTGCGCCTTCGCTGTCCGCGCCGATCTCCAGCTTGCGAGCCGCGATCCAGCGCATCACGGGCCAGACGATAAGCACGCAGGCGCCGAGGCTGAGTCCGGCGTCCATGAGGAAGGAGCCGGATACGCCGCCGGCAAGTTTGTAGCCGTACCCGTCGAGGGCTTGCATGTACGCATAGGGGATGAGGGCGGCCGTACCCAAGAGGCCGTACTGGCTGGAGGCGAGCGGGCTGCCCTGGGGGATCGAGCCGAATGTGATCGCAGCCTGCGATACCTGGGCGATGCTTTGGGCCGCATTCTCACCGAGCACCGCTAGAATATAGGTCAAGGGGGTGTGCGGCAGGGTGAGCAGAGCCAGGGTGAAGGCCGCGCCCAGAACGCCGACCGAAAGATAGGCGAGGGGCGCCGAGGCCCACTTCAGAATAAGGCGGGCCAGGAGCGATGCGCCGACTCCGATCAAGACGGCGCCGACGCCATTGGCGACGCTGACCAGACCGTCTGAGGCATGGAAATCACGGCCCAGGCCACCAAAGGCGTTTGTCAGGGTGAAGGCTGCGCAGGGCAGTACGAACAGGAGCAGGATCCTCAGGACCGGACCCTGACGCACCAGGTGGGAGAGATCTCGCGCCAGGTCGCCAAAGCTCTCGTGCATCGCTTTGCGGCCAAGGTCGGTCGCCGGGATCAAGGGCAGGATCGCCAGCGGGACCAGGGTCGCGGCGCCGACGCTCATCGCGCCGACGCCCGCCGGCAAATGGGCGACCAGCCAGAACTGCGTCAGCGCGCCTATGCCAAAGCCGCTGGAATTGCCGATCACGAACCACGTGCTGATCGTCGAGTCGCAGCTCTTGGGTAGGGCGGCGCCCAACCAACCGCCGACCGCGGCGTTGTAGAGCACGAGCGCCAAGGCGTCCGCCGCAAGCGTCGCGCCAAGCCATGGACTCTGAGCCGGCAACAGAAGCACCAGTGTTGTCAGCATCGCCGCCAGAAGGGCAAGTCCGACAGACCAGGCTCGCCGGCTTATCAGGGTGTCGAGCACCGGGGCCAGGGCGAACACGGCGAGGCTGGCCGTGGTCGCCAGCGCCGTCATTCCCGCAATCACCGGCTGAGCGACTCCGTGGGCGGCCAGGAGTTGGGGGGTCGTTACGAGGATGGCGGCGTAGCCAAAGCCGTAGGCGGAGTTGGTGAACCCCATAAGCCAAATCAATCGCGGGCGTTCTTCCGACGACCCGCTCATAGGCTTGTGGCTGTCCATGCCGCCCCCCAGCGGTTCACTGGCGATGACGGTACGCGGACTCTTTAAGGTCCGCTATGGGTCGAAAGCGGTCTCTGTTCTCCGGCCCGATAGCGGACACGAGACCGCACCGCGCGCTCGCGAAAACGGGGTCCCAGTCGTCTGTCATTGAAACAGGAATCAGGCGGCGGTGACCGCCCTTGGCGTGCGGCGGTGGCGAAGAACCGCGCCCAGACCGCCGAAGCCCAGCAGCATCAGCGCCCACGAGGCGGGTTCAGGAACGGTATTCGGCGTACCGAATGAAGTAGGATAGATTGTGCCGCTCGCGCTCGTATAGCCGTTGGACCCTGAAACGAAGACTCCGGTCGGATCGACCACGGACGCTGTATCTCCGTTGAATTCCTCTGAGTCGAGAAAGATTTGCAGACTAAAATCCGCGAGGTGACCATCTGGTATGTCGAGGGAAAGCACGTTGAGCGGAAGTCCGAAAATGGTCAAATTACCATGTTCTATATCAAGGTCGTACCTCACGAGCACCTTGTTGCTGGCGTCTACCGTGTCCGCCAATGTCATGAGGACTTCGATCTCCGCAAATTCACCGCTTTCCGCCGCCCCGGATACAGATGATCCGGTTGCATCGATGCCAACCACAAAGTGGGTGGGTGAGCCGGTCCCGTTGAGAAACGAGAACTGGTCGGTAAACAACGCCATTGAATTGGCCCTGCCCCTGCTTAAGATCCCGACGCTTGACGATGTCACTGCCCCGTCCACACTGCCATAGGAAGCGGAAGCGAAGGCAGATGAAGAGCCGGCAGTCCCGGTGCAACTGGTTGCGCCAAGGGGGCATGATTGGGAGAAGGTTTCCGCACCAAACATATCAGTGGTGCTTGCATTCGCACTTACCTGCAGGGTAGCCGACGCAGCGGCTGGCAGCATCGCCAGGATTAGGCTAATTGCGCCTGCGAAAAAAGTACGCCGGACTAAGAGTTTTCCCATCGGATCCCCCAGTAATCAGCGCGATCCAACCCAAGATCGCCCACAGAAGCGGCTCGTCCACTTGTCGGCAGTATAAGCTTCGTGACGAAATTCGGCAAATTGCAAGCCGGGTTATCGGAAACGACTTAACGTTTGCGTGACAGCATCGCCACTCAGTCGTCCTGAATGGTCTCAATTTGGCTGCGCCCTCAGCTTTCGTTTGAATTCGCCCGGTCTATTGAGAACTCAACCCGCGGCATCTCCGGATTTTTGAGACCATTGCAGCCCAGATTTCCAGGGTTTTCCCGCGCGGCCCTCGCCTCTAAAGCGCGCGCTGGTTGCCGAAAGCGGACTCACAAAAGGTCCGCTATGGGTCGAAAGCGGACCTACGCTCCGACTCCGAAAGCGGACCGCCTCAAAGACAGGTGCGGAGAGCAAGCGGACATGACAACGCCGCCGATCCGAGGACCGGCGGCGTGTCAAACTCTCAGCGAGAGACTAGGCCGTGATTAGCGCACGGCGGCGACGCGCCACCGCGCCGAGGCCGGCGAAGCCGATGAGCATCATTGCCCACGTGGCGGGTTCGGGAACGGCGCCTGTACCGACGGTAACGCTGCCGAGACGGCTGTCACCATATGAATCGCCGCCAGCCACACTGTAGCTCAGACTTTGTGACAGACGGAGTGTGACGACGTTTTCGAAGGTCTGGACCGGACTGCCATCCGCGGGACCGTAGTAGGACAGGCCGGCGATGGGCGCCGTAAACAGGCTGTTCGCGAGCGAGAAATCGAGGGTTGTCAGGCCGCCGGCCGTTGCCGAGGAGAAGGTGTAGAGCGTCGGATCGACCGTTGTGCTGAAGCCAGCCTGGCCGTTTTTGCCGGGGATGAACGCCGTCACGCCGCCGCTGCCCATCTCAAATCCGAGATCGGAGCCATCGCCCACGGTCGGGTTCAGATCGAAATAGAGGTTGGCGAACGCCCCGACCGCGTCGCCGCCCGTCTGCGCGATAACGCCAACGATGCTGCTGCCGTTGTCGCTGAGTGTCAGATCGTACCCCGCGGTTGCGGTGTTGCCCGCCGCTTGGAAGTTGCCCGTGGGCGCGGCCGGATCAGTGGCGACGGATACGGTCGACGCAAAAACCGGAGTAGAAATAATGAGCAGCGACGCGGCCGCAAACAGTAGGCGTTTCATTGTAAGTGTCCCCCATTTCAAATTACACTGGTACTGCGAATGTTCGTGAACTGTATGAAATCCTGAACACAACGCCCCCAGGCTTGAGAACCTTTCTACGTTAACGAATAAATGTCAAAGGCCGGTCCGTTTTCTGAGGGTCATCTACCCGACGGAGAGGAATTACAGGGTTCCGCGTTCCTTCCAGCGCACAGCGAGCACGGGGATGTCCGGTCGTGAGCCTTCGGCTGCCTTGGGTCGATTTCACTCGTGGCCTGCCGTCGGACACCTAAAGGTCCGTGTGGAACCGCCGGCCTGGCCTCACTATGGCGAGTTTCCGGCCATGACCTAACGACCGCTCCTAGCGCATTGTGCCGCCAACATAGGTCGCGGTGAACGTCTGCTATGGGTCGAAAGCGGTCATTGGCTCTGGGCCCGAAAGCGGACGCTCTGAGCGTCAGCAGGGGGGAGCGGTCGTTGGCGCTAACCGCCGTGGGGCGCGGGCGCAGGTGTTCAGCAGCCGCCAAACCGAGTTGGGCTTGTAAGGTCGCGAAACGCCAGGCCGAGCCGCTTGGCGACATAATCAGCCGTCCCTGAGGTCTTCCATTATCTGGACGCGAATTAAGTCCTTCGGCGGCCCGAACCCTCGCGTGATCTCGATGAGTTCTGCGAGGGAGGGGGTGAATATGATGCCGAACGGAAGGGCTATCGCCTCGCGGCTTGCCGGACGCAGCCGGACCCATTTGCCACCGCGCCGGAAATGAAATCCGCCCATGACATCGATAGGCTGCGCCTCGTCGGTCAGACGCCCGAAGATCTCGGAGCGAAAGCTCTCATGTCCGTCCCAGGAATCGTCGGTCATCCCGCGGTCCCGCAACAGTCGGCGCGCGTCTTCTGGGCTCATCATCAGGTCGACGTCAGCGGGGTCCACGCGTTCAGCACCGTGGAGCGCCATCGCCGCACTACCGATGATCCACCACGGATCGCGCGCGGCATGGGTCGCGGTAACAATGACTTCCAGCGTTTCGGCTAGGGCGGGCGAAAGCGACCTTGGTCGAGCAGGATGCATTCCGACTAGCCTTCGCAGCTGGATGGCCGATTTCAGTTTGAATGGGCGTCAAGAAAGGCGCGAAGGCCTCTGCTGCTCTCCGCGCCATGCTGCCAGATCGCGCCGGGGTGATCACCGCCGGTCGATAGAAATTCAAGGCTTTCGATCGCCGCAAACGTTCGCATCGGTTCGTGGTTTGGATCGTCACGTCCGCTCCAGAGCAGCACGGGGACGCCCGCGTTCACGACGGCATCGCGAGCGCCCCGAAGGTCGGAGAGCGCATCCCAGCAAGCACAAAGGCCCGCCTCGACGTCCGACGTCACCCACTTGACCATCGCCGGGGCGGTAGCCCGCGCCGCGGCAATTTGATCCCTGAAGTTCGATGCGCCGCCATCCAGCGAAGAACTGGCTGCTTCGACGCCGTGCAAGATGTCCCAGCCACCGACCATGAGAGAGGACAGCCGGTGGCGATGATATTTGGCGACCCCTACAGAAAGCCAACCGCCCATCGAATAGCCAAGAACGTGGGCGTTTTCGAAACCCAGGTCATCAATGACAGCCACGACGTCATGCGACCTAGCCTCCAAGCCATAGAGGCTATCGTCGGAAGGCTTATCGCTTAGGCCGTGACCGAGTGAATCCACGCAGGCGACGCAGTAGCCGTCCGCCAGCGCGTCGACGACGCCCCAGCGCTTCCAGCTTTTCGCATTGCTGAGCAGGCCATGCAGGAGGATCACCAGAGGGCCTGACCCCTCCACCGAATAGTGGATTTGGCTGCCGCGGCTCGTCACGAAAGGCATTTGCGATTCCGAAAATCCCCGGCGACGCTGCCGCATTCCATAACTTAGACCATAGCGTCGGCTCCTAGTATTCCTGCCCCGGCCAGAGCCGATTTTCGCAACGTCCGCTATGGGTCGAGAGCGGTCTTAGCCACTGCGGCTGCAGCGGGTCGCCCCAATCCTATCCCACACCCTTGGTCAACAAGTCATAGTCACTGTGTCGGGACACTAGGGCTCCGGGCGTCGATTGGAGATCGTCATGGCTTTTCGCCTCGGACCGACCGCAGCCACAGCGCTCCTGGCGCTTTGCGTCTCCGGGCCGGCTGCCGCCGCCGCGGGCATGCGGATGGAGGCGGCCAAGCAGGTCGACGCCGCGAAGCTCTTCACTCACTACGACGCGTACCTGAAACTGCCGGCCGCCGAACGAAGCCACTTCACCATGGCCTTCTACTTGCGCCTCGGCGCCGCGCCCCTGACCGCCCCGGTCTGGCTGGTCGAAGGCGACAAGAAGATCCCAATGCCTGTACGCGCTGACGGCCGCATCGAGCCTCCGCCGACCCTGGCCCAACTGGTCGCCGACAAGGTGGAGATCGGCGTGGACCCCGGGACCAAACTCAGACTCATTATCGCCCTGGAGCCGCTTGCGGCCCCGGGGACCGACCTCGACGCTCGTGAGCTGGCGGCCGCCATCGCCCAGGCCCGCCCGGGCATGAGGAAGATCGCCGGGGTCATTGGCTTTGCCCTTCCGGCGCCCAAGGCCGTGTTGTTCCTCGGCGTGCCCGCCGGCGACGCCGAGCTGGCCGACGGTCGCCGGGTGGCATTGCCCCTGATCAGCGGTGCGCCAGCGTACGACCCGGCCGCGATTCCGAACGCCCGACGCATCCGGCTGCAAAAGATCCCGACTAGGCTGGACATCGACTAGCGAGCCGCGCCCATGGGGTAGCGAGCCATGGGGCGCAGGCCGTCAGTAGCGAAAAAGTCTCTGCTACTTCCCGGGTCCGAATTCACGATCTTACGGCACTCTGTCTTCCTCAGCCGGTGAAGCGCGGGTGGAACAGCGCCGCATACGCGGCTCCGTCCCTCGAAAGCGGACCCTCCGAAGGTCCGCTTAGGGTCGATAGCGGTCTTTGGCTCGATGCCCGGAACCGGACCTTGAGAACGTCCGCGACGAGTCAGAAGCCGCCGCCCCGCCCCTGGTCATCGCAGCTGCGGCGGGCCCCAAACGCCCCCTTGCCTCGAATGCGCCCAAGCTCGGTAGGATAACGCGGGTTGAATTTGCGCGGGATCAAGGCCCGGAATGCCGCGCGGTCCAGGCTCGCGGCTCATCGCGGTCGGCCAGAGGGAGGCTCGGCGAATCTCCAGTATCGACCTCCTGCCCCTGGCCGCCGCCCTTGGCGTCGGCCTCTTGATCGGCGCCGAGCGGGAGCGGCGCAAGCGCGAGAAGCCGGCGCCCTCGTCCGCCGGCATCCGCACCTTCACCGTGGCCTCCCTGGCCGGGGCGGTCAGCTTCATGCTGGGCGGGGCCATGCTGCTGGCGGTGGTCGCCGCGGCCACGGCGGCCTTCGCGGCGATGCAGGCCTGGAAGAGCCGCCTCGACCATCCCGAGGGTCCCGGCCTCACCACCGAGGTCGCGCTCGTGCTCACCGTGCTCTTGGGCGCGCTCGCCGTGCGCGACCCGACGGTCGCCGCGGCCGTCGGCGTGACCGTGGCGATCCTGCTGGCCGCCAGGACGCCCCTGCACCGGTTCGTCGACTCCGTGCTGAGCGAGGACGAGCTGCGCGACGCCCTGATCTTCGCCGGCGCCACCCTGGTGGTCCTGCCCCTCTTGCCCGACCGCGCCATGGGACCGTTCGGCGCGCTCAATCCCCACTCGATCTGGGTCGTCGTCTTGCTGGTCCTGGGGATCGGCGCGGCGGGCCATGTGGCGGTCCGCGCGCTGGGCGCACGGTTCGGCCTGCCGATCGCAGGCCTCGCCGCCGGCTTCGTCTCCAGCGTCGCGGCCATCGGGGCCATGGGCGCCCGCGCGCTCAAGGACCCTTCGGTCCTCTCGGCCGCCGTCGCAGGCGCGGTGCTGTCCAGCGTGGCGACCATCGTCCAGCTGGCCGCGGTGATCGGCGCGACCAGTGTTCCGACCCTGCGGGCCATGAGCGGGCCCTTGATCGGCGCGGGCCTGGCGGCGGTCGCCTACGGCGCGGCGTTCACCCTCCGGGCCGTGCGTCAGCCCCTCGACCACGAGCCGGCCGCCGGGCAGGCCTTCAGCCTCTCCGCCGCCGCCGCCTTCGCCGCGACGCTTTCGGTGATCCTGGTGGCCTCGGCGGCGCTGCACGCCTGGTACGGCCAGGCCGGATCGATCGCCGGGGCCGCCGTCGCAGGCCTGGTCGACACCCATGCCGCGGCCATCTCGCTCGCCTCGCTGGTCGCCTCGGGCCACATGCGGGCGCAGGATGCGGTCATCCCCATCCTCGCGGGCCTGACCAGCAACGGGCTCACCAAGCTGGTGTTCGCCTCGACGACCGGCGGCCGCGCCTTCGCCCTGCGCGTGGCCCCCGGCGTCGTCCTCGTCGCGATCTGCGCCTGGGCCGGGGCGCTCGCGATCCTGCCGTGGCGCTGAGCCGTCGGCCGCGCGATAGTCCGGCCATGGCGGAGAAGCCCACCCATCCCTGGCTCGCGTCCCTGGCCTGGCCGGGCGCGCCGCTGGCGATCGCCTCGGCGGTGCTGTTCGGCGCCAGCACCCCGCTCGCCAAGCTCTTGCTGGGCGGCGGGATCAGCCCCTGGCTGCTGGCGGGCGTGCTCTACCTGGGCTCCGGCGTCGGCCTCGCAATCGTCCACACCGCCCGGCGCTTCACCGGCATCGGCCCGGTCGAGGCCTCGCTGACCCGCGCCGACCTCCCCTGGCTGGGCCTGGTGGTCCTGACCGGCGGCGCCATCGGCCCGGTGCTGCTGATGATCGGCCTTTCGACCACCCCGGCCTCCTCGGCGGCCCTGCTGCTCAACCTGGAGGGCCTGGCCACCATGGCCATCGCCTGGCTGGTGTTCCGCGAGAACGTCGACCGGCGGCTGTTGCTGGGCGCCTTCGCGATCCTGGCCGGGGCGGTGTTGATTTCCTGGCAGGGCGGACCCCATGTCGTCAGTGGGGGCGGCTTCGGTCCGGGCGCGCTCGCCATCGCCGGCGCCTGCCTGGCCTGGGGGATCGACAACAACCTCACCCGCAGGCTCAGCCGCGCCGACCCGGTGCAGATCGCGCTGATCAAGGGCCTGGTGGCCGGCGGCGTGAACCTGGCGCTGGCGCTGGCGCTCGGCGCGCGCCTGCCGCCGCTCGCGCCCCTGGCCGGAGCCGCGGTGGTCGGCTTCTTCGGCTATGGCGTCAGCCTGGTGCTGTTCGTGCTGGGCTTGAGGTTCCTGGGCGCGGCGCGGACCGGCGCCTACTTCTCCTCCGCCCCCTTCATCGGCGCGATCCTGGCGCTCCTGATCTTCCGGGAACCGCTCACCGCGCGGCTGGTGGCGGCCGGCGGGCTGATGGCGCTCGGCCTCTACCTCCACCTGACCGAGGCCCACCTCCACACCCACGACCACGAGGCGCTGGACCACACCCATAGCCACGTCCACGACGCCCATCACCGGCACGACCACGCCGCCGGCGACCCGCCCGGCGAGCCGCACAGCCATGCGCACCACCACGCGCCCCTGCGCCACCGCCACGCCCACTACCCGGACCTGCACCACCGCCACGGCCACGGCCGCCCGCAGGCCTGACCGGGCGAGACGTCCCTGGTCGTCGCAGCTCAGGCGGTCGCCGAGCCTGCCCCCGGTGAACGATCGGGCGGCCCGATGACCGGCAAGCCGGCGCGTCGCGGGCATGGAAGTCGTCTGCGACCACCGCCTTGACCGCATCGGTGTGGCGCTCGCCGACACGGCGCAGGGCGGCGGCCAGGTCGATGACGTCGACGGGCGCAGGCCCCTGCTGGGCGCGGTGGCGGCCTTGGTCCGGTCTGCCGGGACCCGCGCGGTTGATCCAGATCATGGCGGCGCCGGACGATCAGCCCAGGTTTCTGGCGCCGAACGATCTCGAAAGGACCGCGCCATGCGTATTGCCCTAGCGTCTCTGCTCCTCGCGACCGCGATGGGCCTCGGTTCCGCCGCCTACGCCGCCGATCCGCCCAAGTCCGCGCCGCCGGCGGATGCGACGGCCGGCCACGCCAGGATGGATCACGGCGCGATGGGCCACGGCGCGATGGGCCACGGCATGAAGGGTCACGGCATGATGGGCCATGACAAGATGGGCATGGGGGCCATGATGTGCATGGGCCTCTCCGACGCGCGCCTCGCCGCGGCCAAGGCCGACCTCAAGATCACCGATGCGCAGTCGTCGCAGTGGAACGCCTTCGCGGAGGCCGAGAAATCCAGCGCCGAAGCCATGCGGCAAGGCATGGGCACGATGCACGGCGCCGGCCACGACCATGCGGCAGGGGCCGGCATGATGATGACCGGTCCCCTGCCGGAGCGGCTGGAACGGCGCGAGGCCATGATGACGGCGCACCTGGACGCCCTGCGCAAGGTCAGGACAGCCGTCTCGCCGCTCTACGACGCCCTGACGCCGGACCAGAAGGCCAAGGCCGACCGACATCTGTGCGGCGGGATGAGCCCCCATGCCTCGGGGATGGCGAAGGGGCGTCATGCGCACCCTCACCATACTCAATGACGCGCCTTATGGCGGCGAGCGGACCTAAGACGGCCTGCGCCTGACGCTGGCGTCTCTGAAGGCAGACCCGCAGGCCGAGATCACCGTCTTCCTGATGGGCGACACGATTCTCCCGCGCCCTGGCCGGCCAGTCGATCGGCCTCTGGAAAGCCCTCTGGGCCCGGGTCTGCCTAGTCCTCGCAGCTCAGGCGGTAGCCGATGCCGGGCTCGGTCAGGAGCAGCTCGGGGCTCGACGGATTGGCCTCCAGCTTCTGGCGCAGCTGGGCCATCAGCACGCGCACGAACTGGGCGTCGGCGTTGGTGTCGGCGCCCCAGACGGCCAGGATGATCTGCTTGTGGGTGACCACCTGGCCGGCGTGGCCCGCCAGGATGCGCAGGAGCTGGTATTCGCGCGGCGTGAGCCGGACCTCCTCGCCCTGGATCATCACGCGCCTGGCCGGGAAGTTGATCTCCAGCTCGCCGAACTGGAAGCGGGGCTGGGCGGAGAACCTGCGCTCGCGCCCGCGCATCACCGCGCGGATCCGCGCCAGCAGCTCGCCCACCCCCACCGGCTTGTTGACGAAGTCGTCGGCGCCCAGGTCCAGCGCGGCGATCTTCTCGCTCTCCAGGTCGCGGGCCGAGAGCACGATGATCGGGGCGTCGGACCATTCGCGGATCCGCTGGATGACCTCCTTGCCGTCCATGTCCGGCAGGCCGAGGTCGAGGATCACCACCTCGGAGGGCTCGTTCGCCAGCTGCGCCAGCGCGCCCTCGCCGTTCTCCGCGCAGGTGACCACGAAGCCCGCGGCGTTCAGCGCCGGCGTCAGCGCGCGCAGGATCTGCGGCTCGTCGTCGACGATCAGCAGCCGGCCCAGGTTTCCGCTCATCGAGACTCCCTCACACCACCCCACTCATCACGACGTACGGGCCGCCGGCAGGATCAGCGACACCACCAGGCCGCTGGCCGCGTCGCGCCGGAGCGCCGCGTTGGCCTCGCCCCCCATTCCCTGCATGACCCCGCGCACGATGGAAAGCCCCAGCCCGGTGCCCGGCGTCCGTTTCGCCGCGGTTCCGCGGTAGAACTTTTCGAACAGCTTGCCGAGTTCGGCCTCGGGCACGCCGGGGCCCTCGTCGGAGACCTCCACCACCACCTGGCCGCCCTGCGGGAAGCTCGAGAGCGAGATCGCGCCCCCGTCGGGGGTGTAGCGGATGGCGTTTTCCAGCACATTGGCCAGCGCGACTTCGAACAGCACCGGGTCGCCCACCGCCACGCCCGCGCCGTCGCCCAGCGCGCAGCTGATCTTGCGGCGCCCGCGCAGGCGCTCGAAGCGCCGGCGCGTGCGGTCGACCACCTCGGCCAGGTCGAAGGCTGAGCTGTCGGCGTCGAGCGCGCCCGATTCCAGCCGGGTCATGTTCAGGAGGTTGGTCACGAAGGCGTTCAGCCGCTCGGCCTCCTCCTGGATGGTGGTGGTCAGGTCGCGGCGGGTCTTGGCGTCGAACTGCTCGCCGAATTCCTGCAGCGAGGTGGCCGAGGCCAGCACCGCGGCCAGGGGCGTGCGAAGGTCGTGGCTGATCGAGGACAGCAGCGAATTGCGCAGATCCTCGGTGTGCGCGCGCGCCTCGGCCTCGGCCTTGCCCACCGCCAGCTGCGCGCGCGCCGTGGCCGCCGCGCCGGCGTCGGCCAGGATCTGCAGGAGGTCCTCCTCCTCCTCGCCGGGCGGCGGCTCGGCGCGCCAGCCGGCCACGGCGCCGCCGGCCAGAGACCGAAGCCGCCAGCCTGCCGCTTCGGTCGTGCGGACCTCCCCGGCCTGCGCCCGGGCCGCCGACAGCACCATCGGCTCCGGCCCCGCCCCGCCCGACGAGCACAGGACCTCGCCGTCCAGCACGAAGGCCTCGCCCCGGGCCGCGGCGGCCAGGTGGTCGGCCAGCCGGGCGCGGATCGCGGCCGGGTCGGCCGAGGCCGAGAACTCCCGCGTCGCATCGAACAGCACTGCGGTCGCCAGCGCGCGCGCCTCCGTGCGCTTGGCGCTGTCGCGCAGGCGCCCCGTCAGGTTGCCCATCAGGAAGGCCACGATCGGGAAGGTCAGCAGCACCAGCACGTCCTCGGCCGTGTAGGAGGCCAGCAGGAACCGCGGCGAGGCGACGTAGAGGTTGTAGATCACGAACGAGACGATGGCGGCCAGATAGCCGGGCCCCGATCCCACCAGGAACGAGGTCACCAGAACGCCCACGAAGAACGCCCCGCCGATCCGGTTCGACCCGGTCAGCATGAAGAGCAGGTGCGCCCCGCCGGTGGAGAGCGCCACCATGGCCAGCGCCACGGCATAGCGTCCCGCCGTGCCCAGCCGGGCGATCCAGGACGTCGAGGCGGCGAAACGGCGGGGCAAACGGCTGGCTCGTCAGGGACGGTCCGCCACAGTGCCCTACGCCCGCGCCCGCGCCAACTATCCTGGCCTTATGCCGCCATTCTCTCAATGATCGTCATGGCCCGGCTTGTCCGGGCCACCCATGATCTCCGCCTCGGGCAGGCGGAGCGCGGCGCCGCCACATTCGACCCTTCATCACGGCGATCATGGGTCCCCCGGACAAGNNCGGACAAGCCGGGGGATGACGAATAAAGGGGGGACGGTCAGTCAGATCCCCGCCGCCCAGGCCAGAAACTCCGGCCGCGCCAGCAGCCGTTCGGAATAGGCGCCCGCCGCGCCGGCGTCGCCGAACTCCGCCAGCCTCACCCCATAGGTCCGAAACCGCGTCGCGACGGGGGTGAAGAAGGCGTCGCAGATCCCCCAGTCCGCCCCGCCCAGCCACGGCCCGCCGAACCGCGACAGCAGCC
>PLEH01000179.1 GCA_003136395.1 Phenylobacterium sp. | reverse complement strand
GCGCCGGCACCACAACCTGTTGACCGGCGAGACCACGGCCGAGCGGATCAAGAAAGAGATCGGCACCACCCGCCCGCCGATGGACGGCGACGGCCTGGCCACCGAGGTCAAGGGCCGCGACCTGATGCAGGGCGTGCCGCGCGAAGTCCGGATCAGCGAAAAGCAGGCCTCGGACGCGCTCTCCGAGCCGGTCGGCCAGATCGTCGACGCGGTGAAGATGGCGCTGGAAGCGACCCCGCCGGAGCTCGCTTCCGACATCGCCGACAAGGGCATCATGCTGACCGGCGGCGGCGCGCTGCTGCGCGGCCTGGACGCTGAAATCCGCGACCATACCGGCCTGCCGGTGACCGTGGCCGACGACCCGCTTTCCTGCGTCGCGCTGGGCTGCGGCAAGGTGCTGGAACATCCGAAATGGATGAAGGGCGTTCTCGAATCCACGCTAGCCTAGTCGGGCTTGAGTCGCTGCGCGGCGGGGGCTGCCGCAACACCACGCTCAAAGAGGCTCCTACGTGTCCTTAAGGGACAATCCGCTCGGTGAACTGAAGGTCCCCCTGACCTGGGCGGCGGCGATCGCGCTTGTCGTGGCCGTGGTCGCGGCGACCGCCATCCTGCTCTCCGACCGTCGCGAGACCTTCAAGGCCGAGGCCTATGGCGTGTCGCGGCGCGCCAGCGACAAGGTCCTGGCCCCAGTGGGCGACGTGCTGGCCACGCCCGGCCGCTGGACGGGCGCCGGCGTCGACACCATCCGCGATTACTTCGCCGCGGGGTCCCAGAACCGCCAGCTCAAGGCCGAGCTCAAGGAGATGCGGCAGTGGCGCGACGTGGCCATCGCCCTCAAGGACGAGAACGCCCGCTACCGCACGCTGCTGGGCCTGAAGACCGACCCGCCGATCCCGATGGTCGCCGCGCGCATCGTCACCGACAGCCGAGGCCCCTTCGCCGACACGCGCCTGGCCAACGCCGGCTCCGAGCGCGGGGTCAAGGCCGGCAATCCGGTAATGAGCGAGAACGGCCTGGTCGGCCGGGTGATCGGGGTGACCAATGGCGCGAGCCGGGTGCTGCTGCTCACCGACATCGCCTCGCGCACCCCGGTGATGATCGACCGGACCAATGCGCGGGCCATTCTGACCGGCGACGGCGGGCCCAATCCCCGGCTCGACTACCTGCGCGGCCGCGACCCGATCCGCGAGGGCGACCGGCTGCTCACCTCCGGCGACGGCGGGGTCGTGCCGCGCGGCCTGCCGGTGGGGACGGCGGTCAAGGGCCTGGACGGCCGCTGGCGGGTGGTGCTGGCCTCCGACGCCGCTCCCATCGACTTCGTGCGCATCCTGCTCTTCGAGGACTTCACCCAGGTGGTGAACCAGAAGGAGCTGAGCCAGACCCCGACGCCACCGCCGACGCCGGGGCCGGGCGGCGCGACGGTGAAGCCTGAGGTCGTTGCGGAGGCGCCCGTACCCGCGCCCGCGCCCAAGGCTCCGCCAGCCGCCGCCAAGCCCTCGTCGACGAAGGCGAAGAGCGCGGACGACGCTGCGCCTGACACCGCTACTAAGCCGGCCGCCAAACCCAACCCCAAGACGGGCGATGAGACCTCAGCCAAGTCCGCGCCCGCGAGGACCCCGGCGACCACGCCGGCGGCGGACAGGAAGCCGGCGGCGAAGACCTCGGTGATGGCCAAGCCGAACGGGCCGCCGAAGCCCAAACCTCAACCCAAGCCCCCGGCCGACGGGGCGCAAACTTGAGCGCCGCACGCCCGCTTGAACCCTGGCGCTGGCTCGGCGTGCCGATGCTGCAGGTCATCGCTGCAACGATCCTGCTCGGCATCCCGCTGCGGGTCTTCGGTCTGCAGCTTCCCGAGCCCATCTTCCCCATGGCGCTGGCCTTTGCGTGGGCGGTGATCCGGCCCTCGATCCTGGCGCCCTTCGGCATCCTGCTGCTGGGTCTGTTCCTGGACCTCTTCTGGGGCGGGCCGCTGGGCCTGTGGGCGCTCTGCCTGCTCATCGCCTACGGCGGGGCTCTGGCCGGGCGCAGCATGATGGCCGGGCAGAACCGGGCGATCCTGTGGGCGTGGTATGGTGTCACAACCGCCACGGCGATGGTTGCGGGCTACCTCTTCGTCATGCTTGATTCGCGCTCGACGCCGGGGCTTGTGCCGATGGCTTGGCAATTCCTCGCCACAATCGTGCTCTATCCCTACGCGCAACGGCTCATCGATCTCTTCGAGGACGCCGACGTGAGGTTCCGGTAGGGGCGCTAGCGTGCTGGATTTGAAGTTCGCCTCGTCCCGGGTCGCGCGCGGAGCGAACTTCAAATCCAAGAAGCACGCTAGAAATATAGACTTGCTAGTGTCCTTCTCGGCTTCGAAGTTCGACCGAGCCTGCCACAAGCGGTTGCGAACTTCGAAGTCGGGACACTAGGCGGATGTCTGAGCCGTCCATCTTCTTCGCCGAGGTCAACGAGCGGCAGGGGGTCTTCCACCGCCGGGCCTTCCTGCTGGGCGGTTTCGCGGGGGTGGGCCTGCTGGCGCTGGGCGGCCGTCTGGCGCACCTGCAGCTGATCGAGACCCAGCACTACGAAAAGCTGTCGGCCTCCAACCAGTTCAATTTCAAGATGACGCCGCCGCCGCGTGGCCTGATCGTCGACCGCAATGGCGTGGTGCTGGCCTCCAACCGCCCGAACTTCCGGCTGATGGTGGCCAAGGACAAGGGGATGGACCCTGCCGCGACCGTCAAGACGCTGGCCGAGTTCGTGCCGCTGGACGACACCCGCCAGACGCGCCTCCTGAAAGACCTCGCCAACGCGCCCCGCCGCTCGCCGGTGCAGGTCATGGAGGACATGACCTGGGAACAGTTCAGCGCCATCAACATCCGCGCGCCCGAGCTCCCCGGCGTCACCGCCGACATGGGCGAGGTCCGGGTCTACCCCTATGGCGGCGCCTTCGCCCACGTGATCGGCTATGTGGCCAAGGTCAACAAGTCCGACCTGACCCCCACCGGGCCCAACGCCGACCCCATCCTGCTGAACCCCGGCTTCCGCATCGGCCGCCAGGGCGTCGAGGAGGCCTTCGACCTCAATCTGCGCGGCAAGCCCGGCGCCCAGAAGGTGGAGGTCGACGCCAACGGTCACGAGGTTTCCACCGACCCGGCCGGCGACATCAAGGCGATCCCCGGCAAGGAGATCGTGCTCACCCTCGACGCCGATATCCAGAACCGCGCCATGGAGGTGTTCGGCGACGAGAGCGGGGCCGCGGTGGTGATGGACTGCCGCAACGGCGACATCCTGTGCATGTTTTCCGGCCCGAGCTTCGACGCCAACCGCTTCGTCCGCGGCCTGACCGGGGCGGAGTACCGGGCGCTGGCCCAGTACGAGCGCAAGCCGCTCTTCAACAAGGCGCTTACCGCCACCTATCCGCCCGGCTCGACCTTCAAGACCATGGTGGCGCTGGCCGCCCTGGAAAACGGCTACGACCCCAAGACGGTCCATGTCTGCAACAAGGTCTGGTTCTGGGGCGGCCGGCCGTGGCACTGCGACGAGGCGCACGGCGCGCTCGACCTCACCGGCGGCATCGCCCACTCCTGCGACATCTATTTCTACCAGTGCGCGCTCACGGTCGGTCCGGACAAGATCGCCAAGACCGCCCGCGAATTCGGCCTGGGCGAGATTTTCGACATCGCCATTCCCGGCCAGAAAGCCGGTCTGGTGCCCGACACCGCCTACAAGCGCCGCCAGTTCCCAAAGGATCCCGTCTGGCATCCCGGCGAGACCCCGAACATGGGCATCGGCCAGGGTTATACCCACCTCAATCCCCTGCAGATCTGCGTCCAGGCCGCGCGCCTGGCCAATGGCCGCAAGGCCCTGCATCCGCGACTGATCCACTCGATCGGCGGCGTGGTGCAGCCCTCCGGCGCCGCCTTCGGGGACCTGCCGTTCTCGCACGAGAATATCGACTTCGTGCGCAACGCCATGGTCACAGTGACCACCTCGGGCACGGCCGCCAAGTTTGGCGACCTGGGCCTCGGTGACGTGCGGATGGCCGGCAAGACCGGGACCGCCCAGGCCTTCGGCTACGCCACCGGACATGGCGTGCACGACCGGGCCGGTGAGTGGAGGTACCGCGACCACTCCTGGTTCATTGCCTTCGCGCCGACCGATGTCCCGCGCTACGCGCTCAGCGTTCTGGTGGAGCACGGCGGCTTCGGCGCGACCTCGGCGGCGCCGCGGGCGCGGGAGATCATGCGGGTGGCCCTGCTCAAGGACCCCGAGATCCGCGCGCGGGTTGAAAAGCCCCTGCCGATGCCGGAGCTCCCTCAGACCCAGAGCGACCCCGACGTCGTCGATCCGCCCACCCCGGCCGCGGCCGCGGTCCAGAACGCGCAGCAGCCCACATGACCGTCTCCGCCCTGACCCGACCCGGCGAGCGCGACCGGCTGATCAACAAGATCGGCGAGATCGACTGGCTGTTCTGCCTGACCATCACCCTGATCGCAGGCGCCGGGGCGGTGATGCTGTTTTCCATCGCCGGGTCCTCGTGGACCCCGTGGGCGGCGGCGCACCTGGCGCGCTATGCGCTGTTCTTCGCGATCATGATCGTGCTCAGCCTGATCGACATCCGCGTCTGGTTCGCGCTCGCCTATCCCGTCTACGGGATTGGCTTCCTGCTGCTGATCGCGGTGATGTTCGTGGGGCACCATGCACTCGGCGCCCAGCGATGGCTGCAAGCCGGGCCGATCACCATCCAGCCCTCGGAGATCATGAAGATCGGCCTCGTCCTGGCCCTGGCGCGGTTCTACCACGGCCTGTCGGGCAAGAGCGCCCAGCTCTCCTGGTGGCTGCTGATTCCCGCGCTCATGATCCTGGCGCCCGTGGCCCTGGTGGCCAAGCAGCCCGACCTCGGCACGGCCATCCTGATGCTGGCGACCGGGGCGATCGTCGTGGTCCTGGCGGGTCTGTCCTGGCGGCTAATCGCGGCTGGGCTCCTGGCCGTGGCCGTTCTGGTCCCGCCGGTGGTCCTGTTCGGCCTGCACGGCTATCAGAAACAGCGCCTGACCACCTTCTTCCACCCGGAGGACGACCCCTCCGGCTCCGGCTATCACATCCTGCAGTCGAAGATCGCGCTCGGCTCCGGCGGCCTGCTCGGCAAGGGCTACGGCCTGGGCTCTCAGAGCCAGCTCAACTTCCTGCCCGAAAAGCAGACCGACTTCATCTTCGCGACGCTCGCCGAAGAGTTCGGCTTCGTCGGCTGCGTCTCGATCCTGATCCTCTACGCGGCGGTGATCTTCATGGCGCTTCGGACGTCATATCTGTCGCACAGCCACTTCGGCCG
Organism: Phenylobacterium sp.; assembly: GCA_003136395.1. Lineage (GTDB taxonomy): Bacteria > Pseudomonadota > Alphaproteobacteria > Caulobacterales > Caulobacteraceae > Phenylobacterium. The sequence continues at coordinate 20,396 of PLEH01000179.1, read as the reverse complement.
GCTTGCGGCGGCCGGGGTCACGGCGACCTTTGCGTTCTACGTGCTGATCAACGGCTCGATGGTGATGGGCCTGGCGCCCGTGGTCGGCGTGCCGATGCCGCTGCTCTCATATGGCGGCACGGTGATGCTGACCGTCATGGTGGGCTTCGGCCTGGTGATGGCCGTGCGCGTCCACCGCTATTCCGAAGTCACCAGCGGCAAGGGCTCGCTGCTCTAGTGTGCTAATTCGGGGGAATGAGCTGAACGTATTCCACGGTCAGGCCCCGGGTGTAGATCGGGCTCAGGAAGTTGCAGAGGAAGTCGCCGGCCCCCTTCACGTGTTCGGGCTCTAGGAACTTCATGCCCTCAGCCTCCAGGTCTCGTCGCAGGGCGTTGAGGTCCGGCACCTGGAAGGCCAGATGATGAAGGCCGCCGGCACCCTTGTTGAACTTCGCAAGTGGCCCACCCTCCGGCACGACGAACTCGATCGGCGATCCCGTCGCCGCCTTGGTGAAGATGCAAAGCGCCGACCATTGCGGAACGAACCCGCGATAGTCTTCTTCCAGGCCCAACAGCGCGATGGCTTCGAGCGCATCCTCCTCGGTCGGCTGTACGAAGCCGACGTGGTGCAGTGGGGCGTTTCGGATCATTTCCCACACTCCTGAGCTGATATGGACGCTGCGATGTCAGGCGTGGTCTGGTCCGCAAACATCAGGCGTCTTTCACGCCAACAAGGACGCAGCTGATCGGGAGTTCCTGCCGCAGCGCGCGCTCCAAGGTAGCGCCCGCGACGGGATAGCCGGCGGTTCTTGTGACGGTCAGGCCCGAGTGCTCGACAAGGCGGCGGGCCTCGTCTGGCGTGTGCAGCAGGAAGAGATGATCCGGCGCAGGCCCGTTGGCTGGCACATTGATCCAGACCGTGCCGCCGGGAGCCAAGAGGTCACGTATGATCTCTACCGCGGCCAGCGGCTCTTCAAGATGCTCGAGAACCTCGCTGAACACGATGGTGTCAAAGTTACCACGGAAATCGGCACGCGCTGCGCTATCGTACAGGTCCTGCATGCGCAGATCGACCTCGTCTGACTGACCAAGGAGGTCGAGCACATGCCGGGTATGACGGATGGACGTCTCGCTGATGTCCCAGGCCGAGAGCTTGCCGAAGGCGCCATGCTTGGCCGCCAGATGCAGCAGCATTCCATGCCCGGGGCCAATCTCCAGATGGCGCCCCCCTCGTTTGGTCGTTGGCAGGTAGTGCGAGGCGAAATCGTTCATCGCGCTCGCGTGGTTGAACCAAAGAGCATCGGAGACAAAGAGGCCGTCCATGTAGCGCGTCATGAGCGGGGCGTTGTCGTAGACTTGAGCGGCCGCGTCGGCGAAGGTGCTCAGCCGGTAGCGGCCTTCCCGCCGGAAGAACATCTCCTCCGGGAACACGATCTGCTCGCAGAGATAGCGGTAGTCGTCCGCATAACTCTGGATTGTCCGGCCTTGGTCCGCGGCGACCTTGAACAATAGCTCGACAATCGTCTCGGTGGTCAGCAACAGGTCGGCGGAACGTTGGTTGAAGCTGGCCCGCAGAAACTTCGCATGCTCGGGCCAGACGCCCAGCACGGTCTCGATCAGTTTCCTGGTGCTGTGGCCGGACTGCGCCCAGGGTTCGATCTCGCCGACTTCAGTCATGACGCTTCCTGGATCGGCCTGGCGACGACGCCGGCCGACACGGTGATCCGGTTGGCGAGCGCGGACTCTATCGCGCGGCCCTGAGTGGCGAAGAGGGACAGGGACTCGATCTTCAAGCCCGCGCTCTGCACCAGCGCTTTCACGTCGTCCGGGGTCTCGAACAGATAGATGTGGTCCGGCGAGGGGCTGTTCAGCGGGACGTTGATGAAGATTCGGCCCTCGTCCTTGAGGGCGTCACGAAGGAAGCGAAGCGCGCGGGCCGGCGTCTCAAGGTGCTCGAGAACCTCGGAGATGACAATCAGGTCGAAAGCCTGCGTCGGGCGATCGGCGCTCAGGATGTCGGTCTCCACGAGAGCGACCGGCTTGGTTAGGCCGAGCTTGGCGAGCGCCGCGCGGGTTTCGCGTAGGGAAACCGCGCTCACGTCCCAGGCCTGCAGCTGTTGGCAGAGATGCGACTGCGCCGCGAAATAGACCATCAGCCCATGACCCGGGCCCACCTCAAGGTAGTCGAACGGGGCCTTTGCCCCGCCAAGGACCTCGTTCAGGAACATCTCGAACGTAGCGGCGTGATTGTACCAGAGCACCTGGGTCAGCAGCAGGCCGTTGACGTACCGGCCCATGTAGGCGTGGTCTGAGTAGACCTCGGCGTCCGCCTCGGCGAAGGTGGACAGGCGGTAGCGGCCCTCCCGGTGGAAGAACAGCTCCTCCTCGCGCAGCCGGTCGCAGGTCCAGCGATAATCGGCGGCGACAGTCTCCTCATCGCCCGCCATCAGCTTGGCCGATGCGGCGGCGGCGGCCTCGGTCGCCCGCATCATAGCCGGCGTGCGCGGCGAAAAGCTCTTCAGGAGGTAGGCGGCATGTTCAGGCCAGACCTTAAGCGTTGTCTCAACGATCGCCGCCGTCGCGGGATAGGCCGACACGAGGTCTCGCAAGGCGTCGGTCTTGGACTCGCTCACGCAGCACTCTCCGTATGCACAGCGACCTGATCGTCAACAAGAAGGGGCAAATCCGGCGCCGCGAAGCCCGCCAAATCTAGGCTGTAGACGACCGTGCCGTCCGGAAGTTCCTCGACCCGCACGAAACCCAACTTGTCATAGTGCTGGGCGACCATCCTGTTCTTGGCGGAAGGGATATACCGGCCGGTCAGGGCTGTCGCGCCCGCTGCGCGCGCCGCCCCGGCCAGGTGCGCTAGGACGGCCTCCTCCACCCGCCGCCCCAGCACCCGGCAGCTCATCAGCCAGGTATCGATGTCCCAGGCCTCGACGACCTTGTTGGCGATGACGACGCTGATGATCCCGTTGTCGCCGAAGGTGTCGGCCAGGCGCACCTGAATGGCGTGGCGCGCCGGGTCGGCCTCGGCGGCGGCGACTTCGGCTTCCGTGTAGCGCCGGGTCGTCAGATTGAACTGGTTCGACTTGTTGATCAGCTGGGCGACGCGCGGGCGTGTCACCGGGTCCACGGCGTTGATCGCGCAGACCATATGCAGGGACGAGAGGTAGCTGTCCATGTCGCCGGAGGCCTGAAGGGTCGCCGCCCGCTGCGCATTGGCCTGGTAGTAGCCGGCCCGCTCGCGGTCTTCCACCGAGAAGCTCACCGCTTCGAAATAGCCGGCCGCGGCGAGCATGCGGGGATAGAGCGCCGGGTCTTCTGGAAGCTCTGGCGCCGCGACCCACGGCAGCTCGCGCCGCACTTGGGCGCGCTCGGCTGGGTTGTCATCTAGGAAGACAAGGGCGTCGAGGCCGATGTTCAGGGCCTCGGCTATGGCCCGCAGGTTCGCGGCCTTGTCGGTCCAGTTCGCCTGGAAGACCGCGATGTGGTCCTCGCGCAGTAGCATGTCGGGATGCTCGCGGAACGGAGCGCGCGCGGCGTCCTCCTCGTTCTTGGAGCAGACGGCCAGGACGATGCCGCGCCCGCGGAGTTCGAGCGCCATCCGCTGGATCGCCAGGAAGGCTTCGCCCGTCGCCGAGCCCTGTCCCAGTTGGATGCCAGCCAGACCATCGTCCCCGATGACGCCGCCCCACAGGGTATTGTCGAGGTCCAGGACCAGGCACTTGCGCGACCGGCCCCGAACCGCGGCGATCACGCGCGCGACTACCTCGCCATATACCGGCGCCATCTCGGGCGCGAAGGGCAGCTTGGAGGCGTACCAGTGGCCGGGCGCGTCCCAACGCTCAAGGCCGACGGTCTCCGCGAGCCGCGCCACGTCGACGAGCAGCACGCCGCCTTCCGCAGCCCAGTCGCGAAGCCGACCATTGAGCGCGCCAATCATCGCGTAGGGCGATGTCGGCTCAAGCCGGTCGAAGCTGCCGAACAGCGGGTCGATGGGCAGCGGGACAGTCTGCACGAGGATCGCCGCGACGACGGCCGGCCGCAGCGCGTCAGCAATCAGTTTCACCTGCGAGAAGGCGGCGTCGACGCGCCGCTCGGCGTCTTCGGATGACTCCGCCGATCGGTTCAGGCCGAGGCCGCGGGCGCCGCTTGCCACCAGCAGCATGTCGAGGCCCGCGAGATGCAGCGGGCTGGAGGTATTCATGGCCTGCTGGATGCCGCTGCCGTAGTCGCCCTCCACGACATCAACGAGGAGGCCGTAACGGATGGCGGTCCCGGCGATGACTGGTGCCAGCAGCGACAGGGTGCCGTCGCCGATCAGGCCTAACCGGGCCTGCGCATAGGCCGGGGGCGCCTTGCCCCCCGCCAGCAGTTCGCGGCCCAGGCTGGCCAGTTGTCCGAGCTGGTTTTCGTCCAGGGCGGCGGTGGCCAGCGCAAGGGCGCGCTCGAAGAAGCCCTCGGTCGGCGCGGACGCCTCAGCGCGAAGGGCGCGAACCCGCCCCCGAAAGTCGGGCGCCGCCGCGGGGAGCCAGGCCAGGTCCGAAAGCATGCTGGAACGCCGGGCCTAGCCGGCCTTCGACTGAATGAGACGCACCAGGTCGCCGACGGTCTTTAGAGACTCGATCTCGGAGTTCGTGAACCTGAATCCGAACTTGCGTTCCACGGCCACGACCAACCGCACGTGGCTCAGGCTATCCCATTCCTCGATGTCGTCCGCCGTGGTCTCCAGCGTCAGCGCGAGATCGTCGAGGTCGAACACGTCGATCATGATTTCGCGCAGGGAATCCATCACCGCTTCAGAGGAAATCGCCGTCACCTTGCCACCTGCCTTTGCGGCTCCCCCACATCGAGGAAGCTCCCGAGTCATCACCCTAGATCGTCGACCGTAAATGCGACGTTCTTCCCGCCGCCCGAACCGACGGGCGCGCCCTCTCTAAGCCATGGACGGCGCCGATCAAGTGTCCACCGCAGGGGCGACGTGGAGCCGCGCGACCGGTGCTGACAATTGCGCGGGCCACCATCCCTGCTAGTTAAGGCCTAGCCTTTGCGCGCCGAGTCAGCGTCCCTTGGACGCCTTGATGACAAGGGTGCCCTTAGCGGGCTCCGGGGGATTTGGCGCGTGAGACATCCAGCTGGCGTCGGCGATGGCCCTTCCGTGGCGAGCCCACGGTAGATGCTGTTCAACTCCTTCATCTTCATCTTCGGCTTTTTGCCTGTGGCGTTCGTGGCCTTTTACGCGGCGCGACGAGCGGGCCGGCTGGCGGCAATGTGGGTCCTGACCGTCGCGTCCCTCGGCTTTTATGCGGTGTGGCTGCCGTCACAGAGTTGGATCCTGCTGGTCTCCATTGTCGTCAACTACATCGTCGGCCACTACATTCAGAAATTTCGGGAGCGAAGCCCGGCGATAGCTACAACCTTGCTGTGCCTTGGCCTTGCGGCCAATCTAGGTAATTTGATATATTTCAAATACATAATGTTCATACTGTACAATACTAACAGATTCCTCGAGACCGATTTTGTCGTTCCCCACATAATACTTCCGCTTGGAATCTCGTTCTTCACCTTCCAGAAGATCGCCTACCTCGTGGATTGCGCGAGGGGCGAGGCCAAGAACACCACGGTCTCGGAGTTCGCGCTCTTCGCGGCCTTCTTTCCACAGTTGATCTCCGGGCCGATCGTCCACCACAAGGAGATCATTCCGCAGTTCCGCAAGCCGACGTTCGGGCGCCTGCGGTGGTCGAATGTCCTGGTTGGGTTATCGATCTTCTCGATCGGACTCTTCAAGAAGACCGTCATCGCCGACACTCTGTCGGCNNTTTCCGGCTACTCGGACATGGCCATCGGACTGGCCCGGATGTTTGGCGTCCGGTTACCGTTGAATTTCCACTCACCGCTTCGTGCGGCCAGCATCACCGACTACTGGCGCCGCTGGCACATGTCGCTGCAGCGCTTCGTGGTGTCGTACATCTTTCAGCCACTGGCGGTGCCGCTCAATCGGCTGGCGGCGAAGTACAACACCAGGGGCTGGCCGGCCTTCGCCATGACCGTGGCGGCGCCGTCCTTCATCACCTTCTTCGTGTTGGGCGTCTGGCACGGCGCGGGCTGGAACTACGTGGTCTTCGGCTTGATGAGCGGGGCCTATATCTCGATCAATGAGGCCTATCGCGAGATGAAGCGCCGGCGCCGTCGGACGTTGCGGCAGCTGGGAAAGCCTGCGCCCGAGGAGGGCCCTCTGCGGCTCACCTTCTACCATGTCCTGACGCTGGTCTGTGCGCTGACGGCGAACATGTTCTTCCGCGCCGGCTCGCTGCACGAAGGTGTCATGATCGCCCGCGGTATGTGGGGCCTGAACGGATTTCGATCCAATCCGGCATTGGCCGGCCTCGCTACGCCAGGCTTCGTTGCGGCGCTCGTTGTCGCGACTTTGATTGTCGCGTTCCTGCCAAACACCCAACAGATCATGCGCAACTACCGTCCAGCGGTGAACTGGTCGCTGTGGCGCGACGTCGGACGGCCCGTGTTGACGTGGACCTGGCGGCCAACGCTGCCCAACCTCCTCTATATCTCGATCGCGTTCTTCCTGGGTGTGGAGTTCATCCAGCGCGGTTCCGAGATATTCGTCTATTTCAACTTCTGAGGCGGATCGTCGATGCTCAAATGGCGACTCATGGCCAGCACGCTCTCCATTCCGCTGATGGCGCTCGTCCTGGCCGCGGCCGCGACCTTGCTGCCGGACAACCCCTACCAGCGCTTCCAGCTGCTGGAAGGTACGATCTACAACACGACGCGATGGGTCTATGAGCGGATCCATTTCGACCCGACCCCGATCGACGTGGCCATTGTCGGCCATTCCCGCACGGTCGTCGGCCTGCGGCCGAGTCGTATCGAAGAGAAGCTCGCCGAGGCCGGGAAGCCTGCCCACGTTGTCAATATGTCGCTGATCGGGGCGGGCCGGAATTCTGAGTGGGTCTATATCGAGGAGTTGCTGAAAACCAAGAAGCCCAAGGTGATCATCGTTGCGATCAGCGAGGAGCCCTATCCGTGGGGGCACGACACCTTCAGGTACATTGCACCGGCCGCAGACATCTGGGACGAAGCCTTTCAGGGACTGCACGATGCAAAGAAGAACCTGATCTACCTGCCGTTCAGGCAGATTGAACTGTTCGCGGCCTCATTATTTCCCGAGGAATTTCACCTTCCCGCGAAGTTCGACTCGGTGCGCTATGCGGCTACCCGGTACGACTACACGACTAGCCACATGAGCATCGACCAGGGCTGGATCGAGATGAGCAAGCCTGTGCCGCGGGCCACGCTCATCAAGCAGGCGCGTGAGCATCGAGATTCCTTCGAGCATCGATCGAAGCTGCCCGGCGTTGTGCGTGCGATCACCGACGCCGACGACCGTGTTTATGTCGACAAGATCGTACAGGCTGCGGCGAAGCATGGGGCGAAGGTGCTGTTCGTCTTCATCCCGGCTTTCGATGGTCCGACTGAGATCAAGAACCGTGCCTTCTATGAAGAACGCGGCGCCGTCGACAGTGGCGTTGAATTGAGGGACCGCGACACGCTCTATGAGAACTGGTCGCACTTGAACTCGGCCGGCTCGGTTGTCGAGAGCGACCGTATCGCCGCCAAGCTGGTGACCTTGTTGCCTTAGCCGCGAATTGCGGGCGCCGCCGGCTTCCGGTCATCCTCGCGGGCCAATGCGTGGCCATGGAGCTCGCCGCGCCGGTGGCCCGGCGCGGCGTCCCCTGAGGTCCTGCTACTTAGCGAGGAACCCGCGGATTTCGCCGCCGGGGTTCGCCGCGGTATGGACGTTGAAATAGACCTTGCCGGCGTTGAGGTCGGCGATCTGGGCGTCGGTCAGGGTCGCGGTGCCCTTGATCGGGCTCGTGCCGACATTGGTGGCCGGAACGATCGGCGGGCCATTGCCGCCCGGCGCGGTGGCGTCGTGGAAGTGGGCCGCCACGGCCGGCCCGGTCAGATCCTTGTAGTTGACCATATAGGTGAAGGTCTTGCCGTCGAGCATGGCCATGACATCGCCCGAGCCCTTGACGCCGGCGGCGCCGGCCAGCTTGGCGGTGTAGTGGACCATTTGTGCGGAGGCGGCGCTGGCGACCAGCAGGCCTACGGCGGCGACAGCGGCGAACAGAGTATGACGCATCGGAATTCTCCCTCATCTCCGGGTCGCTCCCGGATGCGGCGGTAAGTTGCGCGCCTATGTCGGGTCGCGCAACCGGCCTTAGACCCCAAACTGCTTCAGACGGAGAGCGCCTGGTCGGTGGCGCGCACCAGGGCGTCGACGATGCCGGGCTCGGTGGAGGCGTGGCCCGCGTCCCAGACCACCTCGAAGCGGGTCTGCGGCCAGGCGGCCTTGAGCTTCCAGGCGGCCTCCATCGGGGTCACCACGTCGAAGCGGCCCTGGACGATCCAGCCGGGAATGTTCTTCAGGGCGGCCGCGTTCTTCAGGATCCAGCCTTCTTCCGGGAAGAAGCCGTGGTTGGCGAAGAAGTGGCATTCGATGCGGGCGAAGGCGATGGCGAAGTCGACCTCGTTGAACTTGGACGGCCTGGCCTCCGGCCCGCGGATCGAGATGGTGTCGCCTTCCCACTGGCTCCAGGCGGCCGCGGCCTCGGCCTGAACCCGCCGCTCGGGGTGGGTCAGGCGCTTGTGGTAGGCGCCGATCATATCGCCCCGCTCAGCCAGCGGGATCGGGGCGCAGAACCGGGCCCAGGCGTCGGGGAACAGCATGCAGGCGCCGTCCTGATAGAACCAGGCGAGTTCGCGCACGGTGAGCAGGAAGACGCCCCGAAGCACCAGGCTCTCCACCCGCTCGGGATGTTTGATCGCGTAGGCCAGCGCCAGGGTCGAGCCCCACGATCCGCCGAACACGCACCACTTTTCAACGCCCAGGTGGACGCGCAACCGCTCGATGTCCTCGATCAGCGTCCAGGTGGTGTTGTCGTCGAGCGAGGCGTTGGGCCGGCTCTTGCCGCAGCCCCGCTGGTCGAACAGCGCCATGCGCCACTTCGCCGGATCGAAGAACCTGCGCATGGTCGGATTGATCGCCCCGCCCGGGCCGCCGTGCAGGATCACGCAGGGCTTGCCGTGCGGATTGCCGCACTCCTCGTAGAAGATTTCGTGCCCCTGGGCGGGCGGCAGCCAGCCGGAGGCGAAGGGCTCGTTGTCCGCGAACAACCCCCGCCGGTTGGCGGCGGCCGAGACGGCGGGCGTGGGCGTGCTGCGTTCCATGGGCTCAATCTACTGCGGGAAGCGCCTCTGGAGCCAGTCCAGCATGAGCCGGTTCACCTCTTCCGGCTTTTCCTGCTGCGTCCAGTGGCCGGAACCGGCCACCATGTGCATTTCCAGGTCGCCGATCAGCCCCGGCATGCCCTCGGCCATGGCCGGCGCGAGCACCGCGTCGAGCTCGGCGGTGATCATCAGGCACGGCAGGTCGTCGAGGCGCGTCGGCAGGCCCTCCGAAGCCGCCCAGTTTCGCGTGAAGTTGCGGTACCAGTTGATGCCGCCGGTGAAGCCGGTGGCCTGAAAGCTCTCGACGAAGGCGGCGAGTTCCTCCGCCGTCAGCAGTTGGCTGCCGGTGTCGCTGGGGTCCCACTGCCGGAGCAGGTCCTTGAAGGCGAAGGTGGACGCGCCCTCCGCCCCCGGCTCGGCGACGGTCTGCAGGCCGGCCGGCCTGCGCATGAAGAAGCGCATGGTCTTCTCGACATCGGCTGAGAGCGCCGCGTCGGGCTCGCCCGAGGTCTGGAACCAGACGATGTACATGTCCGGTCCGAAGCGCATGCGCATGATCGCGATGGGATCAGCCGGCGAGCGGGGCAGGAACGGGGTGTTGAGCCCGATGACGCCGGCCACGCGGCTCGGGTGCATCAGGGGCATCTGCCACACGACGATGCCGCCCCAGTCGTGGCCGCAGAAGATCGCCTTCTCGACGCCCAGATGGTTGAGCAGACCCACCATGTCGCCGGTGAGGTGAGCCATATCGTAATCCGTCACGGCCTCCGGCCGCGAGGTGAGGCCATAACCGCGCTGGTCGGGCGCGATCACCCAGCGGCCGGCCTCGCCCAGGGCCTTCAGCTGATGGCGCCACGAAAAGGCCAGTTCCGGGAAGCCGTGGCAGAGGATGATGGGCGCGCCCTCTCGGGGTCCGGCCTCGTAATAGGCCAGCTCGATGCCGTTCACCGAGGCGTGCTTGACCGGCGGCATCTGGCTTTCGAGCGCGGACATGCAAGGCTCCTTCTGACCGGGCCACCTTTGCAGCAAATCCGGGCCGGCTGGAACGGGGAAGACAGCGACGGCAAAGCCGTTATGAAAGCCCCCATGACGGCCCAGCTCCAACCTGAACGAACGCCCCCTGTAAACACGCCCTGGGGTCTGGTGGTGCTGCTGGGCTCGCTCACCGCCATGGGGCCGGTGGCCATCGACATGTACCTGCCCAGCCTGCCGGCGATCGCGGTGGGGCTGCACGCCTCGGCGGGTGAGGCCCAGGCGACCGTCTCGGCCTTCCTGGCGGGCATGGCCGTAGGGCAGCTCTTCTATGGGCCCGCATCGGACCGGCTGGGCCGCCGGCCGCCGATCCTGGTGGGCACGGTGATCTATGTCGCGGCCTCGATCGCCTGCGCTCTGGCGGTCTCGCCGGCCATGCTGATCGGCGGCCGGTTCGTCCAGGCCCTGGGGGCCTGCGCCGGCGGCGTGGTGTCCCGCGCGGTGGTCCGCGACAGGTTCGGCCATACCGAGACCGCACGCATGCTCTCGCTGCTCATGCTGATCATGGGCCTGGCGCCGATCCTGGCGCCCCTGCTGGGCGGCGTGCTCCTGGGTGTCGGCGGCTGGCGGCTGAACTTCTGGTTCATGGTCGCGTTCGGCGTCGCCGTGGGCCTGGCAGGCCTCTTCAGGCTGGAAGAGACCCGTTCGGAGGAAACCACCGCGCATGCGGCCACCGAGACGCCGACCCAGGCCTACCTGGCGCTGATGCGCGAGCCGAGGCTGGTGGGTTACGCCCTGGCAGGTGCGCTCAACGGGGCGACGCTCTTCACCTACATCGCCTCGTCGCCGGACCTGCTGATCAGGACCTACGGCATTTCGCCGGGCGCCTTCGGCTGGGTGTTCGGCCTGAACGCCATCGGCATCATCGGGTCGAACCAGGTGAACCGCCACCTGCTGAGGCGCCGCACGCCCGACCAGGTGCTGGCCAAGGCGAGCGTGCTGGCGGTGGGCGCCTCGGTGCTGCTGATGGCGGCCGCCGTCACCGGGATCGGCGAGCGCTGGAGCGTCCTGCCGCTACTGCTTCTGCTGCTCTCGACCTACGGCTTCCTGCAGGGCAACACCATGGCCGGCGCCCTCAACGTCGATCCGCGCCGGGCAGGCGCGATCTCGGCGCTGATGGGGGCGGTGTCGTTCGGCACGGGCGCGCTCGCCTCCGCCGCGGCCGGCGTGCTGCATGATGGGACGCCCAGGCCCATGGCGCTGGTGATGATGGTGGCCCTGGTGGGCTCGGCGCTCTGCCTGCACCTGCTGGCTCTGCCGAGGAACGCACCACTGCCGCCCGCCTAGACCGGATCGACCCCTCGCGCCGCCCAGGCCAGCACCGCCCAGCCGGCCAGGAAGCAAAGGCCGCCGATCGGGGTGACGGCTCCGATCCAGCGCGGCGCACCGAAGGCCATGGCGTAGAGCGAGCCGGAGAACAGCAGGACGCCCGAGAGGAAGAAGGCCGGCGCAAACCTGGCCCGCCGCGCGCCTGCCTGCATGAAGGCGGCGCAGGCCATCGTCGCCAGGCTGTGCATGAAGCCATAGAGCGCGCCGGTCCTCAGCAGCTCCTGCGCCCTGGGGTCGGTGACGCCGTGCGCGGCGAAGGCGCCGACTGCGACGGCGATGAACCCACCCGCGGCCGCCAGGGTCAGCCAGTTCCGGCGGCTCCAGATGCCCATTAGCCCCAGACCTGCGGCCGGCGGTCCTTCCAGGGGGCTTCCTTTTCCAGCTGGGCGGCGAGCCGGAACAGGGTGGCCTCGTCGGCGTAGCGGGCGGAGAACATCATCCCGATCGGCAGGCCATTCGCGTCCGTCTCCAGGGGCAGGGACACGGACGGCTGGCCGGAGAAGTTGAACGGCGGGGTGAACGGGAAGGCCCGGCCCTGACGGCGGTTCACCTCGCGCGGCTCCAGGTTCACCGGATCGATGAACCCGATCTCCGGCACCGGCGTCGCGAGGACCGGGCAGAGGTAGACGTCCACGTCCTCGAAGAACGCCAGGGTCTTGCGGTTCAGCATGCGGGTTTCCTGCAGCGAACGCATCACGTCGGGGCCGGTCTGGCGGCGGCCGGCCTTCAGCGCGGCCCAGGTGAGCGGCTCCAGCTCGTCGGGCTCGGGCTCGTGGCCCACCACGTCGATCAGCCGCGCCATGCCGGCGGCGAAGTTGGCCGCGGCGGCCGGTCCGCGCGAGGCAAAGAGGGCGCGGTAGTCGATGCCCATGCCCTTCTCGATCACCTCATGTCCGAGGCCCTTCAGCAGGGCGGCGGTGCGCTCCAGCGCCGCCTGGATCTCCGGGTCGATCGGCCGACCGGACGGAGTCTCCGATGACCAGGCGATGCGCAGCTTGCCGGGACTGCGGGTGATCTCCTCGAGGTAGGGGCGGTCCTTGGGCGGGGCCGGGTAGGGCGAATGGGGCTCGGCATAGCCGGTGGCGTCCAGCATGGCGGCGCTGTCGCGCACGGTGCGGCTGACCACGTGGTCGACCACATTGCCGAAGGCGTAGTCGAAGCCGTCCGGCAGGTTGGGGACCCGGTCGCGGGTGACCTTCAGTCCCACCAGGCCGCAGCAGGCGGCGGGGATGCGGATCGAGCCCAGGCCGTCGGACGCATGGGCCAGCGGCACCATGCCCGCGGCCACGGCGGAGGCTGCACCGCCGGACGAGCCGCCGGCGATGTGGTTCGGGTTGAAGGGATTGCGGCAAGGCCCCAGCGCGGCGCTCTCGGTGGTGCCGGTGATGCCGTATTCCGGGGTGTTGGTCTTGCCCACCAGCACCACGCCCGAGGCGCGATAGCGCTTGGTCAGGCCGCAGTCCTCGGCGTCCACGAGGCCGCGCGCGAATTTGCTGCCCATGCTGCGTGGCCAGCCGGCCACCGGCAGGGGCAGGTCCTTGATCAGGAACGGCACGCCTTTGAACGGCCCGTCGGGCAGGTCACCGGCGGCCCATTTGCGGGCGTCGTCATAGCCCTTGTAGACGACCGCATTGAGGGTCGGATTGTGCCGCTCGATCCGCTCGATGGCGGCTTCCGCCAGCTCCAGCGGCGTCACGGCCTTCTTGGCCACCAGCTCAGCCAGGCCCAGGCCGTCGTAGTCGCAGTAGTCGGGCATTTCCATGGGCTTACCTCGTGCCGCCGGTGGTCAGGAACGCCAGTTTGGGGACCGGCTGCAGGGTCGCGGATTGATGCTTCAGCGCGCCCAGCGCGCCCTCGGCGGCGCCCAGGAAGGCTTCAATGTCAGCGTCGGTCATGGCCGCGCAGAGGAACATGTTGTGCCAGGGGTGCACATAGATGCCGCGAGCCAGCATCTCGCTCGAGAAACAGAAGCCTTTCCTGAGGTCCCGGTCGTCGTCGAACAGGAACAGCGGCATGGTCACGGGGCCCGTCTGACGCAGCGAGAACCCAGCCGCCGAGGCCCGCTCGTTCAGGCCCGAGCGCAGGCGTTCGCCCAGCGCCGTGATCCGCTCCAGGTAGTCGGTGTTGCGCACCAGGCCGAGCGTCTCGATCGCCGCGGCCATGGGTGCGGCCTGGAACCAGAATGACCCGGTGACGAAGATCGAGGCGGCCGCCTTGCGGGCTTTGTCGTTGCCGAGCAGGGCCGAGATCGCGTGGCCGTTGGCGAAGCATTTGCCCCAGGTGGACAGGTCCGGCTGGACCCCGATCTTCGACCAGGAGCAGTCGCGGGCGAGCCGCAGGCCCGCGCGGACGTCATCGACGATCAGCAAGGCCTCGGTCTGGTCGCAAAGCTCGCGGGCCCGGCGGGCATAGGCGGCGACCGGCTCGGCCTGGTCGATGAAGGCGTCGTGCTTGAAGGGGGCTGCGAAAACGCAGGCCAAGTCGTCGCCGGCCTGCGCCACCGCGGCCTCGAGGCTCGCGACATCGTTGTAGTCGCAGAAGATCTGGTTCGCCCGGTCGGCTTCGGTCGTGCCTGTAGGCCGGGGCACGCACCAGGGCGCGGCGCCATGATAGGCGCCCTTGGCCCGGATCACGGTCTTGCGCCTGGTATGGGCCCGCGCGGTGGTCAGGGCCATGGTCGTGGCGTCGGTGCCGTTCTTGCAGAACATCGCCCAGTCCGCGTGAGTGACCATGCTCACGAAGGCCTCGGCCAGCTCGACCATCAGGGCGGTGGGACCGGTGAGCGTGTCGCCCAGGCCCAACTGGCGCACGAAGGCCGCGTCGATCTGCGGGTTGGCGTAGCCGAACAGGTTCGGCCCGTAGGCGCACATCATGTCGAGGTAGCGCGTCCCGTCGACGTCCCAGATGTGGGCGCCTTCGCCGCGCTCGAAGAACTGCGGATAGTCGTCGGGCAGCAGACCCGTGGACTGGTGGCCGTACATCCCGCCGGGGATCACCGCCTCGGCGCGGGCCCGGAGTTCCTTATCGCGGCTGTTGGTGCGGGCCATGGCTGGGTCTCCCTGATCAATGATCAGACATTACGCGAGTGTCCCGATTCCGAAGTTCGCCAGCATTTGTGGCGAGCTCGGACGAACTTCGGAATCGATAAGGACACTCGCCAGTCTACGTTCTTAGTGTGCTTCTTCGGACTTGAAGTTCGCAACAGAGCACGACCCAGCAATGATGCGAACTTCAAGTCCAGCACACTAGGGTGCGGCGGCGGCAACCGCGACTCCGTGTAAGGGCGAAGACCATGCCGCTCACCGTGCGCCTTGGCCTCTTCTACGGGGCGATCTTCATCGGCACTGGGGTGAGTTCGCCCTACCTGCCGGTGTGGTTCGCCCACCATGGCCTGTCGGGCAGCCGCATCGGCCTGATCCTGTCGCTGCCGATGCTGGCCAGGGCCCTCACCGCGCCGCTGCTGGCGGTCTGGGCGGACTCGTTCAAGCTCCGCCGCACCGCGCTCATCCTGCTCTCGCTGGGCGTCACCGTGGCCTACGTTGCGATGGTCGCGCCGGGCGGGTTTGGCTGGTGGACGGTGGTCTGGTTCGCGGCGTCGTCGATGTATTCCACCCTGTCGCCGCTGGCCGACGTGATCACGCTCAGGCGCGCCCGGATCGACGGCTTCAATTTCGGCTGGCCGCGAGGCATCGGCTCGGCGGCCTTCATCGTCGGCAATATCGGAATGGGGGCGATCCTGACGCGGGGCTCGCCGGACCTAGTGCTGGTCTGGATGGTGGCGGCCATCGCCGCGACGGCCGTGGCCGCACGCGTCCTGCTGCCGCCCGACCCGGTGCAGGAGGAGGGCCATGTGGCGGCCTTCTCCGACCGGATGGCGGGTCTCGGCGGGCTGCTGCGCGACCCGGTGTTCATGACCGCCGTGGTCTCGGCCGGGCTGATTCAGTCGGCGCACGCCTTCTATTACGGCTTCTCGACGCTCGCCTGGAAACAGCAGGGGATCGCCGAGAACCTGACCGGTGTGCTCTGGGCGACCGGGGTCGCCGCCGAGATCGCCTTCATGTGGTTCCTGGAGCCCTGGCGGCGGCGGATCGGGCCGCGCAACCTCTTGATGCTGGGCGGCGCCGCGGCGGTCCTGCGCTGGAGCGCGCTGGCCTTCTCGCCGCCGCTCTGGGCGCTCTTCCCGCTGCAGGCGCTGCATGCGCTGAGCTATGCGGCCACCTTCTTCGCCTCGCTGCTGCTGGTCGAGCAGCTCTCGACCCAGCGTAACGCCTCGGCCGCCCAGGCGCTCAACTCGGCGCTGTCGGGCGGGGTGCTGTCGGGCCTGGCGACCATGGCGTCCGGCCCGCTATTCGACCGCTTCGGCGCTCTGGGTTATCTGTTGATGTCAGCCATGTCTGCGGCCGGCCTGATCGGGGCCTTGCGCCTTTACGGCCTGCGCCGGCTCGACCCGAGTTGAGGGAGGACTTCGCCCATGCGTCTGTTCGGTTGCGTCTGCGGCCAGTTTCACAGCCCGGCCGAGGGTCTCGGCATGACCGGCGGTCGCGTCGCGGTCCCGGTGCCGTTCTATGTGATCGAACATCCAGACGGCGTGGCGCTGTTCGACTGCGGCCTGCCGGCTTCCATGGGAGATCCCCAGGACCCATTCCGGCAGGCCCTGCAGACCCAGGACCTCGACGTCACCTTCGGGCCCGAGGAGACCGTAACGCGCCACCTGGAGCGGCTGGATATCGACCCGGCGCGCGTCCGCTACGTGGTCCTGTCGCACCTGCATTTCGACCACACCGGCGGGCTGCATCAGGTCCCGAACGCGACCGTCGTCGTGCAGCGGCAGGAATGGACCGCCGGCTTCGACGATGATGTCGCCGCGCGCTATTTCCTGCGCAAGAGCTTCTTCAACCTGGGCCACCCGGTCCAGCAGGTCGACGGCGAGCACGACCTGTTCGGCGACGGATCGGTCACCTGCATTCCCAGTCCCGGCCATACGCCAGGTCACCAGTCACTGAGGGTGCGCAACAGCCAGGGCGACCACATCCTGGTCGGCGACGCCTGCTACAACAGTCAGGTCGTCGAGAGCCGCAATTTCCCCGCCTTTTCAGACCATTCCGCAATGAACCGCTCGCTCGATAACCTGCTGGCGCTGCGCGAGCCGCAGACCGTGATGATCTTCGGCCACGATCCGTCCCAATGGGGCGCGGCCGCGGTCCTGCCCAGCCTGCGAGCCTGAGATCAGGGCCTGGCCACCAGGTAGTAGGAATAGTCCCGGCGCAGCGACGAGGGATGATCGAGGTCGGCGGCGTAGGCGTCCAGCTTGACGTCGCTGAAGCCGGCCGCGCCCAGGGCCTTGGACAGGTTGTCGGGGTCCCAGATATATTTGTGGGTGTAGAATTCGTAGACCGACCGGCTGACCAGGTCGGCGTAGTTGTGGGCGTAGGCCGGCATGTGATCGAGAATCTTGTGCGTTGAGACCGCCGTGTCGAAGAAGGCCTGATCGTCGTCGACATAGGCCCTGAACGTCCCCTTGAAATCGGGCATCTGGAAGCGGGCCATGCCATCGTCGCGCAGGGCGCGCCGGCACTGCTGCATGAGGTTCATCGCCTCCTCATGGCGCAGGTGCTCGAAGAAGTGGCTGGAGAAGAACATGTCCACCGAGCCGTCCTCGAGTCCGGGCAAGCCCTGGCGAAGGTCGTAGTTGAGGAAGCTGGTGGCGGTGTTGTAGCCGAGGGCCGCGCCGGGCTGATAGTCGATGTTCAGCCAGCCGGGGCGAACGTCGGGCCCGCACCCCAGGTGCACGCGCCGCTTCCTGTCCGCGGCCAGCGCCTCCATGGCGTCCCGGCCCGCGGTGTTGGTCATGAACCCCGGAGCCTCGTAGAGCGCCGCGCGCAGGGTGTCAGGCATGTTGGCGAAGACGCTGCCGCAATATTTGGTGAGGTCGTCGCGCAGGCCGGCGTACTCGGGGTCGATGTTCAGCGCGATCTGACCGCCGACGCTGGACAATGTGCCGACGGGCACCCGGTTGACGACCAGCAGCATGCGGCCCTGCTCGGGATCCATCGCCATCCAGACCCGCACCGGTTCGTTGGACATCTGTTCGCCTCTGGCCCCTCAGGTGCGGTGAGGCGCCCGAGGTTGCACGATTCCTGTGAGTCGTCTGGCTGTAGCAGAAAAGTGCCCCGGCGACCTGTGCGCCTGACCTAGGGACAGGCTTGCGCCCGCCGCGCAGGCGGCAATGATGGTGTCGCCGGAGGAATGACCATGCGCGCGTTGAGCGTCACCGAACCGTGGGGCCTGGACGCCATCGAGGTCGTGGAGGCGCCCGATCCCGCGCCTGGCCCGGGCGAGGTTCTGGTCCGGATGCGGGCGGTTTCGCTCAACTACCGCGACATGCTGATGGTCAATGGCATGTACCCCCGAGGCCCGGCGACCGGCGGTCCGATCACCCCGTTCTCCGACGGCTGCGGGGTCGTCGAGGCGGTGGGGCCCGGCGTCACGCGCGTCGCGGTCGGCGACCGGGTGGCGACGATGTTCTTCCAGAACTGGATCTCCGGCCCGCCGACGCTGGAGAAACTGTCCTCGTCGCTGGGCTCGCCAATCCCCGGCGCGGGGCGCGAGCTCGCCGTCTTCGGCCAGGAGGGGCTCTCTAAGGTCCTGGGGTTCCTCAGCGATCAGCAGGTGGCGACCCTGGCGTGCGCGGCGCTCACGGCCTGGCGGGCGCTCTTCGAGGACGCGGACCTGCGCCCCGGCGACACCGTGGTGCTGCAGGGCACCGGCGGGGTCTCGATCTTCGGCCTGCAGTTCGCCCATGCCGCGGGGCATCGGACCGTCATCACCTCGTCGTCCGACGACAAGCTGGCGCGCGCCAAGGCCATGGGTGCGGACCATCTGGCGAACTATCGCCAGGATCCGGAGTGGGCCAAGGTCGTGCGGGCCGCCACCGGCGGCATCGGCGCGGACCTGATCATCGAGGTGGGCGGCGGGGGAACGATAGAGCAATCCATGCGCGCCATCCGAATTGGCGGCCACGTGGCGATCGTCGGCGTGGTGGCGGGGCTGGGCGGGGGCTTCAACACCGCCGCGCTGATCGGCAATTCGGCCAGGCTGCAGGGTCTCTCGGTCGGCTCGCGCGACATGTTCGAGGCCATGTGCCGGTTCATCGACCTCCACCGCATCCAACCGGTGGTCGACAAGCTATTTCCCTGGACCGAGGTCAAGGCCGCCTTCAGCGCCATGCAGGGCGGCGAGCACTTCGGGAAGATCGTGCTGGAATTCTGAGCGGGGCGTAGGCTGCCCGACAAGACTTGGGGCAAAACAAGGAGGACGCCATGCAGACCAAGGGCATAAACCACCTGGCGCTCGTCTGCCACGACATGGCCGAGACGGTGAAATTCTACACCGAGGCGTTGGGCATGCCGCTGGTGAAGACCGTCGCCCTGCCGGACGGCGGGCAGCACTTCTTCTTCGACTGCGGGGGCGGCGCGCTGCTGGCCTTCTTCTGGTGGCCGGATTCGCCTCCAGCCGCGCCGGGCATTGCGTCCGTGAGGGATTTTCCCGCCGATGCGAAATCCGCGGTGGGTTCGATGAACCACGTCGCCTTCGATATGGACGAGGACAAGCTGGAGGCCTCCATCGCCCAGCTCAAGGCCGCCGGCGTCCACGTGTCGGTGCCGATCGTGGTCAATCACGACGACAGCCCGATGGGGGTCAGCCGTGAGATGAATGAAGGCGTGTGGGTGCGCTCGGTCTATTTCCGCGACCCCAACGGCATCATGCTGGAGTACGCCGCGATCGTGCGAGCGTTCCGACCCGGCGACATCGCCCACGCGCCCGCGCGCGCCGTCGAGCCGGCGGAGTAGGGGCCTTGCCGCGCCTGCGCCAGGTCCCGCGCGCCGAGGCGACCAGTGAGGTCGTCACCAAGACCTACGACCTCCTGTTTGGCGACCGCGATCCGGTGGCCGAGCCCGGGACGACGACCGGCACGTCCGGCGACTGGTGGACGGTCTTCGCGCTCGTTCCCGACGTTCTGGAGCACTGCAACCGCGGTTTCGCCCTCTACCGCAACCCGGCCCGCAAGCTGGACCCGGTGCTGCGCGAGCTCGCCCAGACCCGGGTCGGATGGGCCAAGGCCAGCCAGTTCGTCTTCTCCCAGCACTGCAAGTCTTTGCGCGGCCTCAAGGTCAGCGAGGACCGGATCGCCGCCGTCCCGCATTGGCAGGTGGCCGACTGCTACAGCGAAAACGAACGCGCTGTGCTCGCCTACACCGACTGCCTCGCGCTGCAGGCCGGCCGCACGCCGGAGCCGGTGTTCGCGGCGCTGAAGGCCTTCCTCTGCGACGAGGAGATCCTGGAACTGACCTACATCACCTGCCTCTACGACATGCATGCGGTGATGACGAAGGCGCTGCGCCTGGAGTGGGACAATCGCGAAGATCCCATCGTCGAGGTGGCCGCGCCCACGGACTTCAGTGGTCAGGACTTTCTGGATATCGGCCGGCGTTGATCGGGCCGCTGTTGGATTTCCGACGGACCGTTGAGACGGGCCGCGAAGCGCTGGCGGGGATTCAAGACCAAGACTGAGTCCAGCTAAGTAATACTACTTAGGTAAATATACAGAAACCATATTTAACAATTCAGGTATAGATGCGAATTGTCTTGGTAAACGCCGAATTTATCATATAATTTGACCATGGTTTAATCTCACCTGGCGCACAAGTAAGTCGCGTCCGGGGAGATTTGTATGACTATCGGTACCATCAACGCCGCGTTTCCTTTCGGCACCGAAATGGATCAATTCGATGTTGGCT
>PLEH01000210.1 GCA_003136395.1 Phenylobacterium sp. | reverse complement strand
ACAGCCTCGACCCATAGCGGACCTTTGGCTGGATGCCGCCCGGCAAATCAAACGCTCAATCCGGAAGCGCGCCGCCGTACTCCGCGAGTTCAGACCTGTGTCGCTCGACACGCTCGGAAAACGCTGTAACTCTTCAGGAACCGTACGGGCGCAAACTCGGAATGACGGTCACCCCCCAAACAGACCGTCGCCTCCACTTGTCTGAACGGCCCTTGGACCCCTGGCGTACCCTCGCCAGGGGTCCTTTCATTGGCAGGGGCCGGATGTCGAGGGTCCGCTTTCGGGCGCGGACGCGATGACCGCTATCGACCCATAGCGGACCTTACGGAGTCCGCGTACCGTCACCGCCATTAGACTGCCCGGGGGGATGATGAAAATTTCAAGGATCGCGGCTGCGGCGCTGATGGGCGCTGTCTGTGGCGGGGGCGCGCTCGCGGCTGAGGGGGGCGGCCTGCAGGGCTGGTGGCAGGCTTATCTGTCCGCGCCGCACCTGAAGACGCACGATGGCCGTCGCCTGCGCGTCTTCTGCATGGGCTCCGGCGCGCCGGCAGTGGTGTTCGAGGGTGGCCTCGGCGCCTCGGGTAACAGCTTCCGGTACGTCCAGCCTGAGATCGCCAAGACCACCCGCGCGTGCGTCTACGACCGCGCCGGCTACGGCGGTTCGGACGAGGCGCATGACGCGCGCGACCTGAAAGCGATCTCCGCCGACCTGGAAGTTGTGGTCAAAGCCGCGGGTCACGGCCAGCCGATCGTCCTCGCCGGCCATTCCATGGGTGGACCCATCACACGGTACTTCGCGGCCACGCACCGTAAGCAGATCGCCGGCTTGGTGCTCATCGATCCCTCCGGGGACGACCAGCGCCGGCGGTTCGAAGAGGCGGCGCCGGGCACTTCGCACGGGGACGAAGAGTCCATGGCCAAGAGCCGCCGATGCATCGCGCTGTTGGAAAAGGGGCCGCTCACCCAAGGCACGGGGGACTACAAGGATTGCGTCGGCGCATCACCCGACGACGCGCCCGCGGCGCGGAAGGCCAAGAATCTCAGTCGGGAGGCCCTGGTCCACACACGGACCTCCGTGACTGAGCTCGAAAACCTGGAGGCTGACGCAGCGAACGCCCGTGAAGGCGCCGCCGTTAGAAAGGGGCTGGGCGAGATCCCGCTCATCGTGCTGACCCGCGGCAAGGACTTGACGCGGGCAGGCTTCACGCCAGCGCAGAACGCCGCCTACACCAACCTCTGGCGCCAGATGCATTGGGAAGACTCCCAGCTCTCCTCGCATGGGCGCCGGATTTTCGTGGAAGGTTCAGGCCATTCAATCCAGCACGACAAGCCCGAAGCGGTGATCGCCGCCGTGGACGAGGTGGTGGCGGAGGTGCGTTCGGGACGTCCCTGACCGAGGGACGCGGGCCTCCCCCGCGGTGGACACCGAGTGAGTCCGACGGCGCTGGGAACGTCCGCTATCGGGTACCCGACCAACGACCGCTTTCGACCCAAAGCGGACCTTCAAAGTCGGCACGACGAGCGGTCATTTCACCGCATCGCGGCCCCGCCGCGCGGCGCTTTCAGATTGGGCCTTTCGACGCCACGGCCGCCAGCCATCGGCCGGCGAGAAAGGGTTCCCCCATGGCGGACGTTCGGAACGTCAGCTCAGGGTGTATGTTGCCACCATGGTCCGAGCCCTCGCGCTGTCCATCATGTTGTCACTTGCTCTCCCGATCTCGGCGCTCGGGGCCGACATGGCGACCTGGGAAGCAATGACGCGACAGCGCTGCCCAGCGCACCACCTTGAATGGACCTGTGACGGCTGCTGGGATGACTTCCTGGCTGATTTCGAGGGGCAACTGCCCAAATCGACTCAGCGCAAAATCCTCCAGATCGCCGACTATGACCGTCGGTGTCGTAACGAGGTGGCGGGCTTCTCGTGCGAGATGTCCGTCCATGTCGACGCGCTACAGCGGCTGCATCTGTTGAACCGCTTGGTCGCGTGGGGATGCGCGAACTACAGGTGCGAAGAACAAGCGATTTGCAGCCGGGCGCACGGCCCCATCGGGAAGCACTGAGGAAGGTCCGCTTTCCCCCCTCTGCTGACGTTCGGAAGGTTCGCAATCGGGCGTGGAGGCGAAGACCGCTTTCGACCCATTGCGGACATTTGGTGCCAAGGTGACTTCAGCTTCGAACCAGCGGATCACTGGAGACGTGATGCGCCCGGAGGGCACAGGTGGCGGATCGATCCGAGGATGAAGTGGTTCAAAACGACCTTACCAGTAAGGTTACGTAGTCAAAACAATGACTTAACGTTTCCGACCGACTTACACATGTCTTACACATAAGCCCCGCGTTTGGGAGTGGTGGAGACATGCTGGCCGAAAGCCACACGATCATGGACGGGAAGGTCCATGTGTACCGGCGAGAAAATTCTCGGCGCTGGCAGTGCGCGGTCTATCTCGGAGGCCGAAATCACCGCGAGACGACGGGTTCCGACAACCTGGCGTTCGCCGTCGATTTCGCCCGCGGNNCCGGGCGCCGAACAGCGGCTCGAAACGGACGCCGTGCCCGCCTCACCCCAGCGCACGAAGAAGAAGGCCAGGAAGACCAAGAAGAAGGGTGACGTCCCGACGTTCAGCGAGGCCGCCGACGTCTTCCTCGGCGAGTACCGCGTGCTCACCCAGGGTGAGCGGAACGCGGAGCACGTTGCGCAAAAGGAGCGCGCTCCGCCTCTACATCCGGCCCTTCCTGGCCGGCAAGACAGTCAGCGAGGTCGATGCCGGCCTCATCCAGGAATACCGGGTCCACCGCCTCAGCGCGCCCCCGGACCCGACCATCTTGCGCGGCCCGAGGGGCGTGAAAATCGCCCGCCAGCGGCGGACTTTCAAACTGCCGTCGCGCAGCACCCTGGACAAGGAGATCATCGTCATCCGGCAGGTGCTGAAGACCGCGAACCGCAAGCGCTGGATCGCGGCCGTTCCCGACCTCTCGGCGCCCTACAAATCCTCCCGCAAGGTGAGCCACAGGGCCTGGTTCTCGCCAGAGGACTACAAGCGCTTCTACACGGCGACCCGCGAGCGGGCCGGCAATCCGCTGAAGGAGCGGTGGCGGCACGAGTGCGAGCAGTTCCACGACTGGGTGCTGTTCATGGCGAACACCGGCCTGCGGCCGGACGAGGCCTCTAACCTGCAATACCGGGACGTCAGCATCATCTTGGACGACGCCACCAACGAGCGGATCCTCCAGATCGAGGTCCGGGGGAAACGCGGCGTCGGCTACTGCAAGAGCATGCCGGGCGCCGTGCAGCCCTTCCGATGGGCTGCGCCGTGCGGGGCGGAGGATCCTTTCCTGGGCAATCGCCGAAAAATGCCGCTCAAACGCACAAATCCTGTCGACTCAATTGAGACAGGCTTGCGACAAGCGTCCGATCCGGGTCACCTTCCTCTTCGGAGCGCTTGGCGATCGCCAATGTCGCTGAGACGTCCATCAGTCCATGCGCAGGCGCTGATGCAGATTGACTGACTGAGGAAGGGTGGGCGATGGCCTCAGCACCTTTGGTGTCCTTCATGCATACTGAAACGGACACTCAATTGGCGAGCGCCCGGGCGCTCGGCTTCGACAAGTTGATGTATGGCGTCGACGTGCTCGACGGCGAGATCGATCCTCCCCTGGAGATCGTCGCCGCCGGCCTGACGCCGGCCTACATGGACACCTATGTGCGCCGGATGCGGGAGGATCCCATCCGACGGATGGCCGCGCGGGGCGAAATTCCGGTCACCAACACACCGCTTACCTACGAGAATACCGGCGGCAGCCTTTCGATTGCGAAGAACCGGTCCCTTTCGTCCGGTGACACCTCGATGCTCCGCTGGTTCCTGTCACAGGGCGTCCGCACGGGCGTGGGCTTTCGCATCCGAATGTCCCATGGGCGCCACGCGTCCATCAACTTCTACAGCGCTCGCGGCCATGCCGAGCTCGACCTGGACACCGCGATGCAGGGCCTGTTCCTGATCGGGCATCAGTTGCACGCGCGCATAGAGCCCAAGCTGTCAAAATGGCCTGACCGCCTGCTTTCCGGTCGTGAAGCCGAATGTCTCGAGTGGATCGCGGTCGGCAAGAGCAATCGCGAAATCGCCGAACTGCTCGGAATATCGATCGATACCGCCAAGGAGCACATCCAGAGCCTGTTTCAGAAGCTGCGGGTCCACGGGCGGGCGCAGGCGGTATCCCGCGGACACGTCCTCGCCTACCTCGGATAACCCCCCATCCGGGGGGATATGGCGTGTGGTGAGGTTCCCCTAACCTGTTCGCCGAGCGCTTCGATGAGAAGGCTTAGGGGGACATCATGGCTCATACTTGGACGCGTGCTCGGCTGCTGGGCTCAACGGCCTTCTGGGTTGCCGCAGCCACCAGCTTGACGCTGGCCGCTCCGGCTTGCGCGGCGGACGCTGCAGCTTCCAAGGCGGACACGACCGCCGTCACGGAAATCGTCGTGACGGGGTCTCGCATCCCTAAGGCGGGCTTCGACACGCTTCAGCCCGCTCAGACGATCAGCGCGACCACCCTGGCGGACCGCGGCTTCGTCAACGCCGGAGACGCCCTGAACGAACTGTCGGCGTTCGGGACCGCCGGCTCGAACAACACAGGCCAGCAGACCGGCTCCAACGTCGGCCAGCAGTTCGTCAACCTCTACGGCCTTGGCGCACAGCGGACCCTGGTGCTGGTGAACGGCCGCCGGTTCGTCTCCGGCAATGCGCCGACGGTCGGCGGCGCCTTCGGCGCCCCGCCCTCGGGTCAGGAGGTCGACCTCAACGACATTCCCGCCGGCCTGATCGACCACATCGAGGTGCTGTCGGTGGGAGGCGCGCCGATCTATGGCGCCGACGCGATCGCCGGCACGGTGAACATCATCCTGAAGAACAACTTCGAGGGCGTCACCGTCGAGGCCCAGTACGGAGCCGGGAAGGAGAAGGGCGGCGTCTCCTATATCGGCCGGGTCCTCGCCGGCACGAACTTCGCGGACGGTCGCGGCAACGTGACGGCGACGGTGGAATACACCCAGCAGGATGGGCTGACCTATGCGGACCGCAAGGATCTGCGCTACGAGACCAACCAGCCTTCCGACGCCTGTAAGGCTCTAGGCTTCGGCGCCTGCCTGGTGACGAACGCGACGGTGCCCAGCATCTTCCCGGGCGGGATTCCTGCGATCGACGCCGGCCTCGCCAATTCCGGCAGCCCGACCTATCCCAGCGCCATCCACAACGCGGCCGGGCAGGTCGTCGCCTTCGCCCCTGACGGCACGCTGCAGCCGGTCAATCTCGGCATCCAGAACAACGGCCTGGTCTTCGCCCAGGGCGGTGACGGCGACAATCTTCGCCCGCAGTCGTCCTTCATCGCGCCGCTCAAGCGCCTGCTGATCGACACCCTGGCCCACTACGACTTCACGCCGGGCATCCAGGGCTATCTGGAGACGGAATTCTCCCACTCCGACGGGACGCAGATCGCCGCTCAACCGGCCTATCAGTCGGCCTTCTTCGCGGGCCAGAACGGCTCCGGACCCATCCAGTTCAGCACCACCAATCCGTTCCTCACGGCCCAGGCCCGAGGGATCCTCAGCGCCGCGGGCGCGTCGACCTTCTTCGTCTCCCGCGCCAATCTCGATCTCGCGCCGCAGACCTTCGAAAACTCCATCGACACCTTCCGGGTGGTCGCCGGGTTCAAGGGCGCGTTCGACGTGCTCGACCGGAAGGTCAACTGGGACACCTCGTTCAACTACGGGCGGTCCGAGGGCCACGAGACCTATTTCGACATCAACGAGGCGAACTTCCTGAACGCCATCGACGTCACGACCAATGCGGCGGGCAAGATCGTCTGCGCGGTGACGGCGAATCCGCCTCCGGCGCCGCCACAGGGTGGCGGACAGCCGTTTTCGGTGACCGGCTGCCAACCCCTCAATCTGTTCGGGGCCGGTGCGCCCAGCGCGGCGGCCCGCGCCTTCGTCACCGCGCAGGACGAGGCGACCTCCCTGCTGACCCAGCGCGATGTGCAGGTGAATCTGAACGGCTCGCCGTTCGACATCTGGGCAGGCCCTGTCAAGGTCGCGGCCGGCTTCGAGTATCGCCAGGAGAGCGGCAGTTTCAACGTCGATGCTTTCGCCCAGGCGGGCCTCGGGCGGAACGCAGCGTCGACCAACGTCGCCGGCAGCTATGACTCCAAGGAGTTCTACGCCGAGACCAACGTGCCGATCTTCTCGCCGACGATGAACATCCCCTTCGTCAATTCGGCGGAGTTCGACGCCTCCTACCGCCGGATCGACAACAGTCTGGCGGGAGCGTCCGACGTCTATACCGTCGGTATGAAATACCATCCGATCAGCGACCTCGAATTCCGCGGCAACGTGACCCACTCGGTGCGCGCGCCCTCCATTGGAGAGCTGTTCCTGCCAACGACCAATACCGGGTCCTTCGCCCAGGACCCGTGCGATCCGAACTTCATCAACGGCAAATCGAACCGCGCCGCCAACTGCGCGAAGGTGTTCGCAACGCTCGGTGTTCCCCTGGCGACCTTCAAGTCGAACGTGGTGAACGCCACGGCCCTAGGCACCACGGGCGGCAACAAGGACCTGTTGAACGAGAGTGCGAACGCCTGGACCGCGGGCTTCGTGGCGCGGCCCCATTGGGTCCCGGGCCTCACCGTCGCCCTGGACTGGGTCAACATCCACCTGAAGGACCCGATCACCTCCCTGTCCCTGACCCAGGTGATGGACGCCTGCTTCGACTCGCCGGCTTTCCCGAACAACTTCTGCTCGCTCTTTACGCGGGATAGCGGCGGCCAGGTCGTGAATTTCAGCACGCCGCTGTCCAACGCCGGCGCCCAGGAATTCGCCGGCGCCCAGTTGGATGCGATCTACACCCTGTCGGTGGGCGACATCCCGTTCATCTCCCATGTCGGGCTCCGCCCAGGCGGCGACTATGGGGACCTGACGTTCGACCTGAACGGCTTCTTCGAGGAGAAGCACAACAGCCAGATCCTGGGCATCGTCACCAAGACCCGGGGCAACATTGGCGACCCGGAGTGGAAGGTCAACGGATCGGTTCGGTATCGTACCGGGCCCCTGATGCTCTACGTGAACACCCGCTACATCAGCAGCGGCTATCAGGACGTTACGCTCCAGCGGTCCTCGCAGCAGATCTTCGGCGTCGGCAACTACTGGGTCACCAACGGGGCCGTCTCCTATGACCTGTCCCACAATGTCACCGCCGAACTGACCGTCAGCAACCTGTTCAACCAGAACCCGCCCAGGTACGCGCTGCTCCTCGGCGGCGGGACGGCTCTGAGCACCTACGACTATTATGGCCAGGCGGCGACTTTCAAGCTGCGGGCCAGGTTCTAACGGCCGCGGCGGGAGCCGGATGGCGAACCGCGCCGGGAGGCTGCCGCACCCCAACGCGGCGGCCTCCGCTTTCCGTCAGAGTCGAGGCCGGGATCACCGCCAAGGCTCGCCTGTTCAAAGGGTGTCCAGTTGAGACGAATTCTGGTGGCGCTGACGCTGGCGCTCGCGACCCTCGTTTCCGGCCAGGTCCTGGCCCAACCTGCTTCGGGCCTATCGACATTCAGGCCGCAGGACGTGTTCGGCTTGAGTTGGGCCAGCGATCCCCAGTTCAGGCCCGATAGCGGGCTCATAGCCTATGTCCGCACGACCAACGACATCATGATCGACCGGGGCCGCAGGGCGATCTGGCTGGTGGATTCCCACACCGGCCAGCAGACCCCCCTGGGCGGGGCGGACGGCGAGGCTTTCGCTCCGCGCTGGTCGCCCGACGGGTCTCGCCTCGCCTTCGTTGCGTCGCCACCCGGCGGGACGCCAGCGGTGTATGTGCGCTGGATGACCACGGGGCAGACAGCCCTCGTCGCCCGGCTCCAACGCGATCCCAGCCATCTGGCGTGGTCGCCGGACGGACGCTCCATCGCCTTCGTCATGTCCGAGCCGAGCCCGGACGAGACCATGGGCGCCCCGTTGGCCAAGCCCGAGGGCGCCTCCTGGGCCGGACCGCTCAAGGTCGTCACCGAGATGCAGTACCGCGCCGACGGCGTTGGCTATCTGAAACCTGGTCACACGCACCTGTTCACGGTGGCGGCCGACGGGGGCGTCCCGCGCCAGCTGACGTTCGGCAAGTTCGACGACGATGGCCCGCTCTCCTGGTCGCCCGATGGCAATTCGATCGTCTTCGCCGGCCGGCGGGATGACAACTGGGAACGCGAGCCCTTCAGGTCGGCGATCTACCGCGTCACCCTCGGCGCCGGCGTGCTGACCAAGCTCTCCGCGCAGCAAGGTCCGGACGCGTCCGCAGGGGTCTCGCCCGATGGCCGGCGCATCGCCTACAGCGGATATGACGATCACTATCGCGGCTACGAGAACCGCCACATCTACGTGATGGACGCCGACGGCGGAAACGTCGTCATACTCGCGCCCAAGCTCGATCGAAGCCTCGACCACCCCGTCTGGTCGGCCGATGGCCGCAGCGTCTACGCCGACTACGCCGATCATGGGGTCACCAAGGTGGCGCGCCTCGGCCTCGATACGGGCGGCGAGGACGCCGCCGCCGGCTTGGCGGGCGGCGGCCTGGACCTGCCCTACAGCGGCGGCGAGTTTACTCTCGCGCCGGATGGGAGCGTGGCCATCACCCTGGGCGCGTCTGACCATCCGGCGGACATAGCCGTGGTCCGGAAGGGTCGGGTGACGCGGCTGACCCGTCTGAACGAGGACCTGTTGTCCCACAAGACCCTGGCGCGCGCCGAGCCGCTCGGCGTCGTCTCGTCCTTCGACAAGGCGCCGGTGGACGCCTGGGTGATGACGCCGCCCGGCTTCGACCCGTCGCGCCGCTATCCGATGATCCTGGAGATCCACGGCGGGCCGTTCGCGAGCTACGGCCCGGTGTTCGCGACGGACGACCAGCTCTACGCGGCGGCGGGATATGTGGTGGTCTACGCCAATCCCCGCGGCTCCACCTCCTACGGCGCCGCCTTCGCCAATGGCATCGACCGCAGCTACCCCGGGACCGACTACGACGACCTGATGAGCACGGTGGATGCGGTTCTCGCCAAGGGCCTCGTCGATCCGAACCGGCTGTTCGTCACCGGCGGCTCCGGCGGGGGCGTGCTGACCGCCTGGATTGTCGGCAAGACTCACCGGTTCAAGGCCGCCGTCGCCCAGAAGCCCGTCGTCAACTGGTCGAGCGAGGTCTTGACCAACGACCTCTATGCCTGGATGGCGAAATACTGGTTCGGCAAGATGCCGTGGGAAGATCCCCAGGCCTATTGGGCGCGCTCGCCCCTGTCGCTGGTGGGGGCGGTCACCACCCCGACCATGGTGATCGTAGGGGACCAGGACCTGCGGACCCCGGACGCCGAGGCGGAACAGCTGTTCGACGCCCTCATGTTGCGCGGCGTGCCGACGGCGCTGATCAAGGCGCCCGGCGCCTTCCACGATATGGCTGCGAGGCCCAGCCATTCCGCGGCCAAGGCCAATGCGGTGCTCGCCTGGTTCGCGCGCTACGACCCGGGAGCCGTCAAGCCATGAGCCAGGAAACGTCGATGGGCCGCCTCGTCCGGGCGACCTGTCTGTCCCTCATGCTCCTGATCCCGGTCCAGGCCGCCCAGGCGGCGGACGGCGATCGGCAGGCTTTCACGATCGAGCAATTCAAGCTGGAAAGCGGCGCGGTGCTGCCCGGGGCGGTGATCATGTACGCCACCTACGGCAAGCTGAACGCCGCGCACGACAACGTCATTCTGCTGCCGTCGCACTACATGGCCGACAGCCATGGCTACGAATGGCTGATCGGGCCCGACAAGGCGCTGGACCCGAACAAGTATTTTCTGGTGGCCACCGAACTGTTCGGCAATGGCAAGTCCTCGTCGCCCAGCAACACGCCCGAGCCGTTCCACGGTCCCAGGTTCCCGGTCACCACGATCCGGGACAATGTCGAGGCGGTGCATCGCTTGCTTGGCGAGAAGTTCGGCGTCACCCACTTGCGCGCCGTGATCGGCTTCTCGATGGGCGGTCAACAGGCGTTCCAGTGGGCGGTGAGCTATCCGACCTTCGAAGACAGGGTGGTGGTGACCTCGGCCACGGCCAAGACCTATCCGCATGGCGTCGTTCGTCTGGAAGGCCAGATCGCTGCGATCGACGCGGATCCGGTGTTCAACGGCGGTGACTACACCCAGCCACCGACCAAGGGCCTGGAGGCCTTCGGGCTGGTCTGGGCGGCCTGGCTGTATTCGCAGGACTGGTGGCGTCTCGAACTGTGGAAGGCCGGCGCGCCGCCGGGCACGACCTTCGCGTCTGTGGTCGACCGGTTCCACCACAATTTCATTCCAGGCGCCGACGCGAACGACCTGATCCTGCAGATGCGCACCTGGGAGCGCCATGACGTCGGCGCGACGCCCGGCTTCGGCGGCGACATCGAACGAGCCCTACGCTCGATCAAGGTCCCGGTGCTCTACATGCCCTCGGAGACGGACATGTACTTCCCCATCAACGACGCCAAGTATGAGGCGCGGTTCATCCCGCACCTGACCTTTGCGCCCATTCCGTCGCTCTGGGGACACACGGCGGGCGCGGCGAGCAATCCCGCCGATGGCAAGTTCCTGAACGACACCATCGGCCGCTTTCTCTCAACTGCTCAGGCGAGACCGCCGAGCGGATCGTGAACGCCCGAAGATCCCAACCGGAAATCAGTCGTCCAATCCCTTGGAGGGTCCGTTGAAAACACCTGTCCTGCTGTCGGCCTGCTGGATGCTGCTGATGTCCTGCCCTGCCTCCGCCGCGACCTACAACGTCGAGGAGAAGTCCCTCGATCAATTGGAGGCGGACCTCGCCAGCGGCCGGACCACGTCGGTCGAACTGGTCCAGCTCTATCAACAGCGGATTGCGGCCCTCAATACCAAGCTGCACGCCGTGATCGCACTCAATCCCGACGCCCTGGCCCAGGCGGCGGCGTCCGACGCGGCGCGCAAGGCGAAGGCCCCGCAGGGACCCCTGGCCGGACTGCCCATCCTTCTGAAGGACAATATCGAGACGGCGGACAAAGTCGCCACCACAGCCGGCTCGCGGGCCTTGGCCCGCAACGTGACCGGCCGCGACGCGCCGCTGGCGCACCGGCTCCGGGCGGCCGGGGCCATCATCCTTGGCAAGACTAACCTTTCCGAGTGGGCGAATATCCGCTCGCCGCACTCCATCAGCGGATGGAGCGCCATCGGCGGGCAGACCCGCAATCCCTATGCCCTGGACCGCAACACCTGCGGCTCGAGCTCCGGTTCGGGCGCCGCCGCCACCGCCAGCCTCGCGGCGGCGGCCATCGGGACGGAAACCGACGGCTCCGTCACCTGCCCGGCGGCGATCGGCGGACTGGTCGGGCTGAAGCCCACCGTGGGCTTGGTGTCGCGGACCTATGTCGTGCCGATCAGCCATAGCCAGGACACGGCCGGCCCCATGACCCGCAGCGTGCGCGACGCGGCCCTGCTGCTGGGAGTGCTGGCGGGCTCAGACCCGAAGGACCCCGCGACGGCGCGCGCGGACGCCGTGAGCCATGACTACCTGTCCGGCCTGAAACCCGGCGCGCTGGCGGGCGTGCGGATCGGGGTCATGCGTTTCGCAGGCGGCTTCCATCCGGAGACGGATGCGGTCTTCGAGGCGTCGCTGAAGGCGCTGACGGCCGCCGGCGCGACGCTGGTCGACATCCGGAAGTTCCCCACCGAGCAAAATCTCGGCGCGCTCGAGCAGACCGTGCTGATGACCGAGCTGAAGGCCGACCTCAACGCCTACCTGGCCTCGACCCGCGCCGATCAGGTGCCGAGCCGCACACTGGCCGACCTGATCGCCTTCGACAAGGGCCACGCCAACCAGGAGATGGCTCTGTTCGGCCAGGAACAGTTCGAACTGGCCGAGGCGACCAAGGGCCTGGCCGATCCGGATTACATGAAGGCCGAGGCCGACGCCCATCGCCTGGCCGGACCCGAGGGGATCGACAGGATGCTGGCGGACAATCGCGTGTCCGTCCTGGTCGCTCCGACCATTGGCCCCGCCTGGCTGATCGATCCTGTGCTCAAGGATCAGTTCGTGGGCGGTGGCGCGGGCGGTCCCGCCGCGATCGCCGGCTACCCGCATCTGACCGTGCCAATGGGCCAGGTGGACGGCCTGCCGGTGGGTCTGTCCTTCATCGGCCCGGCCTGGAGCGAAGCATCCCTGCTCGCCTATGGCTACGCCTTCGAACAGGCCACCCACGCCAGGAAGCCGCCAAGGTATCTGCCGACCGCAATCGTCGAGGACAAGGCCGCCTGGAACGCCTCAAGGCCGTCGGCCGAGACCCAGACGTCCCGCTGATCAATCCCGCGCCGCGACCTGAGCCCGACGTCCTGTCTCGTCGCGTCGGCGAGGAGCGCGCCGGCTGGCGGTGCGAGTGGGATGGGTGGCTGGTCGCCATCAATCTCTCAAGGTGCCTGTAACTATCGGCAAGAGGCCTTGCTCCAGCGCCAACTGGAGCACCCGGTCGAATGATGCGGCCTGCGCGCCAAGCGACCGGCGGGAGCTGCTTGATCGGAGGGTGAGGGGTTGGTAAGCCGCCATCGATTGCCCGAGTGGTGGAATTGGTAGACGCGCTGGATTCAAAATCCAGTACCGCAAGGTGTGTCGGTTCGAGCCCGACCTCGGGCACCACCCCGTATATCGGCTGGGACGGCCGCCGCCCTTTCGGCGGCCCCGGCCGAGGGGAAACCAATGGCGAAACCTAGAGCGTTCGGCCATCGAGTTGAATCGATTGTGATCGCGGCTGGGATTCCAATACTCGGCGGCGTGTGAATCCATGAGGCCTTCTGAGTCGGGAGGCGGAGATGGGTGCGGCGCATTCGGAGGATCTTCGGTCGCGGGTGGTGGCGGAGGTTG
Source organism: Phenylobacterium sp. (assembly GCA_003136395.1). Taxonomy (GTDB): domain Bacteria; phylum Pseudomonadota; class Alphaproteobacteria; order Caulobacterales; family Caulobacteraceae; genus Phenylobacterium. Next base: position 12,566 of record PLEH01000210.1, on the reverse strand, counting down.
CAGCAGGGAGCTCGCGGCGGAAGGCGGCGGCGCGTTTCAAGGTTAGCCCAGCCTCGGCGATCCGCTGGACAACGCTGGAGGCGCAGACGGGCAGCGTCAGTGCGCGGCCTCGGAGCGGCAAGAGTTCGCCGCTGGAGCCGCACGCCGACTGGCTCAAAGAGCTGGTGGCGAAGGAGCCGGACCTGACGCTGGCGGAGATCGAGCTGCGGCTGCTCGACGGTCTGGGCCTGAAGATCACCGACCGGTCGATCCGGCGGTTCTTCAAGCGCCATGCGATCAGCTATAAAAAAAACGCTGCACGCCTCCGAGCAGACGCGGCCCGACGTGGCCGAGGCGCGGGAGCGCTGGAAGGCCGGCCGCTTCGAGCGCGTTGCGAGTCGCAACTGCATAGTCCTCAGCAACTTCCAGGTGGATGACTTCACCGTCGCTGAGGCCGATCCACGCGAGCACGCTGACATAGAGCTGGTAGGCGTAGCCGCGCAGCGAGGCGATCGCCTGTCGGGCAGGGTCGCCCTCAACAGCGCCCGCGATCTCGTCGTCAGTGTTGAGCGCCACGCCCCATCCGCCGTGTCTCCCCACCATCGTGGGCACAGCTCGATATAGGCGCGATCCGATGGCAACGGGATAGCGCTCGCTCCAGTCAGATCATTCGGCGGTGGGCGGGTCGAGCTCGGCCCGTCCATGGCTGCGATAGAACTCGGCCTGCGTGTCGTAGAGCGCGCCGAGGAACGGTGAGGAGAGCTCGATGCAGCGCTAGGCGCGCCGGTGTAGTTCAGCCGCGTCCTAGAACTCCTGCCCGAGCATGCTCGGGCACCACCCATCATCTGCTAGGAGCGCCGGCGGATTGCGGCTGTGGCCTGACAGTCGGCTGCCTAGGCGCGATGGCTCGGCCCGGCAAGCGGGTGTGGAGTTTCCCCGGCCTGCCTTGTCCACGCCTGACAGCGGGACTGGATCGGCGATAAGATCGGCAATAGGATCGGCAACGAAACCGGCGACAGGACGTCCTTTGCGCTTAATTTCGTATAATAAATCGATCACTTATCATCGAGATCGACGTTCAGAAAGATCGGCAATGAAAGCCCCCCTCGAAACCCCCGGCCGGCTGGAGCCGATGCGCCTGGGCGACGACGCGACCGCGCCGATCCATGAGGTGCTGGCGGAACTGGCGTTCAAGGCCGGGCGGCTGGACAACGCCCTGCGCGGGCCGCTGCAAGCCGAGGCGGCCAGCCTCGTGCGGATCATGAACTGCTACTATTCGAACCTGATCGAGGGCCACAACACGCGACCGCGCGACATCGCCGCGGCCGTGGAGGGCGACCTCTCGGACGATCCGGCCAAGCGCGACCTGCAGCTGGAAGCGCGGGCGCACATCATCGTGCAGGTGAAGATCGACGCCCAGTTCCACGACAAGACCCTCGGCGATCCGGCGTCCGAGGCCTTCATCCTCGGCGTCCACCGCGACTTCTACGCCGAGGTCCCGGACGTCTTCCGGGAGATCAAGGGCAAGGACGTCAGCTTCATGATGGAGCCGGGCGTGTTCCGGCATGAGCCGCAGCAAGACGTCACGGTGGGCAAGCACCAGCCGCCGTCGAGCACTCATGTGGCGGCCTTCATGGCGCGCTTCCAGGAGGTCTATGGCGAGCGGCCGAACCAGACGCCGCGGGCCCGGCTGATCGACATCCCGGCGGCGCATCACCGGTTCGCCTACATCCACCCCTTCCCGGACGGCAACGGCCGGGTGGGCCGGCTGATGACCCACGCCATGTTCCTGAAGGCAGGCATGGGGGCCGGCGGCCTCTGGTCGATCTCGCGCGGCTTGGCGCGGGGTCTGAAGAGCCGCGACGAATACCTGGCCATGCTGGAGATGGCGGACACTCCGCGGCGCGGCGACCGGGACGGCCGCGGCAACCTCTCGCTGGGGGCCCTTCAGACCTTCACGCTCTGGTTCCTGCAGGTGGCGCTGGACCAGGTGGAGTTCATGACCGGGCTGTTCGACCTGGACACCTTCGGCACGCGGCTGCGGAGGCTGGTGGAGACTGAGCCGGATCTCGATCCACGCGGCGCGTCCTTGCTGGAAGCCGCCTTGACCCGCGGCGAGATCCCGCGCGGCGAGGCGGCGGCGATCACCGGCCTGGGCGACCGGATGGGGCGGGTGATCCTCAGCCAACTTACCGCCCGCGGGCTTCTGATCAGCGACACACCGAAAGGACCAGTGCGGCTCGGTCTGCCGACCGACGACGTCGATCGACTGTTCCCCAAACTCTTCTACGAGGTCTGAGGGTTAGCGCGCTTCCAACGCAGCCGACATCCGACGCCGATTCCGCCCTTGGCTCGTCAGCGTTCCGTGTGCAATTGATCATCCCGCTCGGGAAGATTCGAACCCATTTGGCCCCGGCTAGCCGGAAATCTTACCGCTCGGGATGATTCAATGATCGACACTGCCGCCAAGTTCGGCGCCCTCGTGGCGCAAGGCCGGAAAGCCCTAGGCCTGACGCAACGCGATCTGGCCGGCGCCAATGGCGTGGGCGAGCGGTTCATTGTCGAGCTGGAAGCCGGAAAGCCAACTGCCCAACTGGGCAAGGCGTTGGCCGTGGCCAAGTCCGTCGGAATTCGCCTGGAGGACACGGCGCAAGCACCCACCCCATAGACGGCCGGGTACTAGCGCCGCTCGAACCGCACGCGCTCGGCGCCGTTTTCCAGGACCGCGTCGTAGCCGGCGTCCAGCCAGGCGCGGCACTGGACGTGGCGGGTGTCGGGGCTGCGTTCGTTGGCCCACCACTCGGGCCGCTGCGCGCGGTGGGGCAGCAGGCCGGCCAGCACGCGCTCGATGTCCCGGAAGGTCATCTCATACGTCGCCGTCTTCTGCCGGCGCAGGTGGTCGTGGAGGGGATCGTACTTGGCCATGGAGCGTCCGGCGGGCCGCCTATGACGGCGGAGGAGGAGCTTAGCCGCAAACCTTGGGTGTGAAGCAAGGGGGTGGAGGGGGAAGGCCTTCCCCTGCGGCCGAGCCCCCTCTCGGCCAACCCCTTCAGCGGGGAGCGCCCCGCAACGCCCCCGAGGGTTTGCCCGGCCGAGGCCGGGCGGGAGGGAAAGGAACGCCTGCATGAACTCGCGCTTGAATCGCGTGTCGTCATTGTCGAGCTGCTTGCCCTTCGTCTCCAGAACAAGCAGACGCTCGCCCAAGGCCGCGACGCGCCGGGATTGCAGACCCCGCCCGCGACCTTGGCGGCCCGGACGTGGCGTCAGTCGAGAGGTGACGGGTCCGACCCAATGGCGCCCCCAGCGGGGCGGGTGGGCCGCTTCCCATAGACCCGGCGCCTAACGGTGACGTTCGAGGAAGACGAAAACGGCCTCGTTGAAGGCGTCGTTGCGGTCGCCAGCGACCATGTGGTCAGCGCCGGCGATGTCGGCCAACTCGGCGTGTGGGACGAGTTGAAGGAAGTCGTCGATGCCCTCCTGGGAGAGGACGTCCGAGAGGCGGCCGCGGACGAGCAGGGTCGGAACCTTCAGGTTGCGGGCGGCCTCTCGTAGGCCGTCGGTATTGCCGGGCGGCCGCGCCCCCTGGAACATGCGCGGGTCCCAGTGCCAGTAGTAGCGGCCGTCGCGCAGGCGCAGGTTGCGCATCAGGCCGGACGTGTCCTTCGGGCGCGGGCGGTGCGGCAGGTAGGCGGCGACGGCGTCGGCGGCTTCCTCCACGCTGGCGAAGCCGTCGGGCGCGCTGTGCATGAAGGCCAGGATCTTGTCCGTGCCCGTGCTGTTCACCGTGGGGGCGATGTCGACCATCACGACGCCCGCCAACGGGTGGCCCATCGCGGCGTAGCTGAGGCTGGCCATCCCCCCGAGCGAGGCGCCGACGAGGAACGGCGGCGCCGACAGCGCGCCCGCAATGGCGCGGATGTCGGCGGCGTGGGCGGCCATGCTGTAGTCGCCGGTCGGCGACCAGCCGCTCTCGCCATGGCCGCGCAGGTCGGCGCTGGTCATGTGGAAGCCGCGTCGCGCGCCTTCGGCGAGCGCGCCGCCCCAGGCGCCACGGGTCTGGCCGCCGCCGTGAAGCAGAATCACCGGAACGCCGTCGGGCGGGCCAGCCACGTCGACGGTGATCTGGACATCGCCGCTCTGGATGTGGCGGACCTCGACGGACTGGCTGATGGCGTTCATACCCCGAAGGGTAGCGAGGTTCCCCCTAGGTTCGGGAAGCCTCGAAACCGGACCTTGCGAAGGTCGTATATGAGCCACGAGCCGACAGTCCCGGTCGAGAATGCCCCGCTGAGCCCGCACCGAACCGGATCGACCCCACCGCGCCCAACTGGGATTGCGTCCGCCCAGGGCCTGTTGTCTGCCGGACGGCGCACCCCGCGGAAGTCCGCCGCGCCGCTTCCCCCCGGGCGCCCCTTGCGCGATCCTTGGCCAGCCCCAGATTGAGACCGCGCCTGCAGGAGGCCCGCGTGAGCTCACCGTTCGACGGCTACGAAGTGGAGGCCCGGCTGCGGCCGGCCGCCCAGGCCTGCGCGTTCGATCTGGATCGCACCCTGTCCGCGGTCGTCGCCCTGCAGGCGCGAATCCCTGACGACGCGTTCACCGCGACGACGCTGGGCGCCGAGCGGATTGGCAACGGCACGGTGATCGGCCCGAACGGGTTGGTTCTGACCATCGGCTACCTGATCACCGAAGCTGCCGACGTCACCCTCACCCTGAACGACGGCCGGCGGGTCGCGGCGCACGTCCTGGGGGCCGATCCGGTCACCGGCTTCGGCCTGGTCCAGGCGCTCGAGCCGCTCGGCCTGCCGGCGCTGCCGCTGGGGGATTCCCGCACCCTGAGGTCCGGCGCTCCAGTGATCATCGCCGGCGGCGGCGGCCAGGCCCCCGTGGCCGGCCATGTGCTCGCCCGGATGCCGTTCGCCGGCTACTGGGAGTATCTGCTCGACGACGCGATCATGACCGAACCGGCGCATCCGCACTGGAGCGGCGCCGCCCTGCTCGGCTCGGCCGGTGAGCTGCTGGGCGTCGGCTCGCTCAGCCTCCAGCGGCAGTCCCGCAGCGGGGTTACGTCGCTCAACATGTTCGTCCCTTCGGAGCTGCTGCCGCCGATCCTCGACGACCTTGCCCGCGGAACGCCGCCGCATCCGCCGCGCCCGTGGCTGGGGGTGCTGGCGCAGGATCTTGGGGACCGGGTGGTGATCGTTGGCGTCAGCCCGCGCGGTCCCGCGGCGCGCGCGGAGCTTCGGGTCGGAGACATCGTCGTCGCGGTCGCAGACCGCACGGTCTCGGACCTCGCGGACTTCTACACGCGGCTCTGGGCGCGGGGGCCAGCCGGCGCGACCATCCCGCTACGCATCCAGCGCGACAGCGACGTCTTCAACGTAGACATCCGCTCGGTCGATCGGACCGCGCTGTTGAAAAAGCCCAGGTTTAACTGACGCCCCGCAGCCAGGCGTCTGTAGGTCCTGGCCGGGCGGGACGTTTGCATCTACGCGGGGGGCCGCCCACGCACAGGAGTTCTGCATGACTGACGCCGTCGCACCCACCCTTCAGACCACCCTGGGCCAGGTCCGCATCGTCAGCAACGAAGACGGCCGCGCGGTGATCGCATACGAGATCGGCCCCCAAATGTGCCACTCGGGCGGGGTGGCGCAGGGCGGGTTTGTCTGCGGCTGGATCGACGCGGCGATGGCGCATGCCTCTCTATCGCTCGCGCCCGAGATGACCCCGATGTCCCTGGAGATGAAGGTCACCTACTTCGCGCCGGCGCGTCCCGGCCGCGTCACCGCCGAGGGCTGGATCGAGCGGCGCGGGCGGACCACCTGCTTCGCCGAGGGGCGACTCCTCGATGCCGCAGGTAAGGTCCTGGCCAAAGCCAGCTCAACCATCCGGCTGATCCCCCGCGAGGCCGTCGAGGCCAGCGCGCGCCGCGCGATAGAGTAGCCGCCTCGCCCGAGGGGCGGCGGCATTGCCGCAGGCGCAGTCGTCATGACCGCTCCGCCGAGCGGCCTTTCCGGCGACGGCGCGAAGGTCCGGCGGCCACGGCGCATCGGGTCGCCGTTCGCCGAAGGGTTGCACACGAAACTGGGCCGACGTCCCCTATGACGTCTGCAACGCCCCTTTGGTGGGGGCTCCAAAGTGGACGTCCAGAGGTCTCCCAGGAACTCCATAACCCCCGCCGCGGAAACCAACCGTTCGCGCCTAACTGGCGTTAGCCCCCGCCCGCGAGGCGCCGGCCCGAGGCTTCGCCGACGCCGCCCGCCGCACGCCCCCGCGCCCCCCGCCGGAAGCGGCGGCCAGGGCGGCGACAGACCGGGATTGCAGAGCCCACCCGTAGCGTGCTGATCTTGCGCGGCCATCGCCCATGCCTCGCCCGTGACGCCCACCCCCGCCAGTCGCCCCGAGTGGATGGCCGCGGCGCAGCGCGCCGCGCTGCGGTTTCGCGCTTCGACGCGGGGCGCCCGCGGCGCGGGCCACTCCGTCTACGTGGTCCTGCTCGAAGATCGCCGCCGCGCCTGCCGGTGGGGTCTTTATGTCGGCGAGACCTCTCGGGATCCGGACCTGCGGTTCGACCAGCACAAGGCCGGCTACAAGGCGAGCCGCTACGTCCATCGTTTCGGCATCCAGCTCATCCCCGGGCTTGTCGAGCATCTGAACCCGATGCGCCGGTGGGAGGCGGCAGATCTTGAAGCCGCCCTTGCGGAGGCCTTCAGCCAAGCCGGCGTCCCGTGGGTGGAAGGGGGTCACTGAGACTGGAGTGATGCACGTCGGGCATGCGCCAACAGGCGTCTTTGGCGATCCGCCGGAAAGCGGACATTGCCGCCAGCCGCGCCTCAACGGGAATAGGTCTCAAGGCTCATCCTGACTGGTCCGGAGATCGGCCTCAGCGCAAAAGAGAGCCCAGCTTCTGCAAGGTGGCCTCGTCACGACGCCCGGCGCACAGCGTCTCAAGGGCCTGCCCGAACATCCGGGCGGCAGGGTCGGCGGCTTCGAACAGGGTGAGACTGGAGCAAAGCTTGAGGTCGTCCGGATGGCCGAACACGTCGGCCGCGGACCGGCCCTTGAGCTGGGACGCCGCTTCGGAGCACTCGCGAAGCCTCGGCCCCAGCAGGGGATGTGCGAGGTAGGCGCGCGCCTCTCCGAGCGAGGCTATGGCGTAGCGTCGGGCCGTGACGCTTGAGCCCAGTCCTGCGAGCTGCGGAAAGATGAACCACATCCAGTGACTCATTTTGCGTCCGCGTCTGATTTCCGCCAGCGCGGTTTCATAGACGCCCCGCTGCGCCTCGATGAAGCGGTCGAAATCGTATGCGTCAACTTGGCTGGTCATCGGCTGAAGTTGATAGGCGCGGGACGGGGCACGGCAAAGGACGCGCCGCAAGCCCTTGCTGTCCACCTCGAACGCGGCCGTTTCGCGCCAGTGCCGGACATTGGCTTTCCGCCCGCAAGCGGACCTAGCCAATGTCCGCTATGGGGGGAAAGCGGACCTTCGTGTCGATCCCACCGGGTGACCGTTTTTGACTCATCCGGGACCTTGTGAAGGTCCGCTCTTGGACGTCCTCGCCTGGGTTCCGTCGGCGGTCAGGCTGCGGATGGGCGTCTAGTCTCGCTGTCTCTGACGGCTGCGGAGGGCGAGCCGTTAGGCTCCTATGAACAACTCCTGCGCGAATATGTGACCCATCTCGCGAACACCGAGAGGTTCACATGGGACCGTCAGACCGGAAGGGCCGCCTAGGCGCCGGACTGCTAAATTCGCTGGCCGAAGTGGCCAAGCGGCTGCTGCAGGATCGCGACGAGGATCGCGCGCCCGGCGGAGTCTCGCGTCGTCGGGCGTCGTCCGAGCTGCCGGCCGAGGCAGTGGTGCCCGTCTGCAGCTTCCGCATGGTGGGACTGGCCGAGGTTGAGGCCCGATTGGCTGATAGGTGGCCGGCCCTGGCCGAGAAGGTTCACGCCACCGCCTGCAGCGTCATTCAGCGGCACTTGGTGCGCGGCGACGTCTTCGATCAGCATGGCGATGACGGCTATCTGGTGCTCTTCGCGACGCTGGGGCCGGACGAAGCCGAGTTCAAGAGCCGCATCATCGCCCGCGAAATCGTCGAACGCCTGCTGGGCGAGGGCGAGACCGCGAGCCTGAACATCGCCACCCATTGCGCTGCGATCCCGGCGCAGGCCTTGGCGGACGGCGATGTGGAGTTCGTCCTTGGCCGGGCGCTGCAGGCGGTGGAAACGACCGCCGCGCCAGCTCCTGGGGTTGCCGCAGCCCATGTGGCCGACGCCGAGGTCGCTTTGCATGGCTATTCGCCGGTGTGGGACACCCGGCAGATGACACTTTTGCATTTCCGGGCTCACGCGGCCCAGCCCTGGGCTGAGTTCGATGACAGGATGCGGGAGGTCGAGGCCTACAAGACCGATATCGCCCTAGTGCGCGCCGTGGTTATCGATCTGCAGGGGCTGGCCGCGGAAGGTCGTCGGCTTCCCGTGACCGTGGCGATCGAGCACTCCAGCTTGGCGGTGAACAGCCAGCGGGCCAGCCTGATCCAAGCCCTTGCCGCCATACCCGGCGCGGCACGCAAGATCTTGACGCTTGAAATCGGCGTCCCGACAGATGGGTTCTGGACCTATGGCTGCAAGTCGCTCCTGGAAATGTGCCGCCCGCTGGGCGTTGGACTGGCGGCGCGGGTGCGCCTGGACGAGCCGCAGGCCATGCCGCAGGCCAGCGGACTGAAGAGCGTCGCAACGGACCTGGATGGCTCGCCGCGGCGTGAGGCGGCGAGCCTGCGGCTCCTCACCGGGTTCGGTGGGCTGGCGCGGGCGCAGGGCCACGAGTGCGCCGCTTATGGGCTGAAATCTCGGGCCCTCGTCCTGGGGGCGATCGGCGCCGGGTTCCGCTACGTGTCAGGACCGGCGGTGCATCCGGACGTGAGCGGCCTCGCCACCGCGCTCCGGTTCGAACCGATCGACCTCTATGCCGACGTTCAGCGCGCGGCGGCTCGCGCGTCGTAGCCGCCGGCCGCAGGCTTCAGGACGGCGTCGACCGCCGCGATCAACTCGGCTTGGCGGATCGGCTTGGCCAGGGTCGCAGACGCGCCCAGTTGCTCAGCCAGGGTCAGGAACAGGTCGCCGCCGCGGCTGCCACCGCCCGACATCGCGATGATCGGCGTTTGCGGCGCCCGGCGACGCATCTCGCCGATGGTTTCCACGCCTTCCCGGTTGGGCATGATGATGTCCGTCAGCACGAGGTCCGGCATTTGGACGTCGAGCTGCGCCAGGCCCTGGTTCCCGTCCTCGGCCTCCACCACCGTGTGCCCCGCCCGTTCCAGAAGAGCGCGAAGCGTGCGCCGCAGCATCTGCTCGTCATCGATAACTAGGATAAGGGCCATCTTGCTTTCTCCTTGCGTGTTACGTCAGCCAGCGGCCGAGGCTGGCGGGTCCTGGGCGGACGCGAGATCGACGGCCAGGGTCTCGCGCAGCTTCGCGGCCAACTCCGTCACCCGGTAAGGCTTGCTAATCACCATGTCGGCGCCGGTGACCCGGTTGTTGTTCGCCGTCGCGGCGCTGGTGAAGCCGGTCGTGAACAGGGCCTTCAGATCCGGCCGCGCCTCGCGCGCAGCGGCGATCATCTCGATTCCGGTCATGCCGCCCGGCATCACGACATCCGTAAACACCACGTCGATCCCATGATCCCCAGCCAGCACCTCAAGACCCGCCGCGCCGGTGTCGGCCTCGACGACCTGGTAGCCGAGCGCAGTCAGTTGGCGGACGGCCACGCGGCGGACGTCGACGTTGTCCTCCACCACCAGCACGCGCTCGCCGCGGCCCTTCACCAGACCCGCGGTTGGGATCTTCGCCCCTTCGACGGCCTCATGGGACCGGGGCAGATAGAGACGCACCGTCGTACCGTGGCCCACCTCGCTGTAGATTCGCAGCTGCCCGCCCGACTGCTTGGCGAACCCGTAGATCATACTGAGCCCCAGGCCGCTGCCTTGGCCCACGCCCTTGGTGGTGAAGAACGGCTCGATCACCTTGGCCAGCAGCTCGGGCGGGATACCGCTGCCGGTGTCGGAGACCGCCACGACCGCATAGTCGCCGGGCGGCAGCTCGGGGTTGTCGGGATCGACGGTGGCGTTACCCGTCTCGACCGTAAGCACGCCGCCGTCCGGCATGGAGTCGCGGGCGTTGATCACGAGGTTCAGGAGGGAGGATTCCATCTGCGCGGGATCCAGCTTCGTCCGCCAGAGGTCGTCCGCGAGCAGGAGCTTCACCGTCACCGTTTCCCCGAGCGTGCGACGCCATAGCGGGGCCATGCCCTCAACCAGCGCGTTGAGGCAGACGACCTTCGGGTCCAGCGTCTGGCGGCGCGAAAACGCCATGAGCTGTTTGGTGAGCTCCGAGCCCTTCAAGGCGGCCTGCAGGGCGGTCTCGGCGAACTCCTTGTCTGCCGAGCCCTCCTTCTGGTCCTCTGCGATCAGGTCCAGGTTGCCAATGATGACCGCCAGGAGGTTGTTGAAGTCGTGCGCCAGCCCGCCGGTGAGCTGGCCGACGGATTCCATCTTCTGCGCCTGGCGCAACTGGGCCGCCGCGGCCTCGCGCTCGGTGACGTCCTGACAGAAGCCAACCGGCCCGACCCGCGCCCCGCTGGGGTCCAGCTCAGTACGCCCTTCGACCCAGCACACCCGCTCCGCGCCGTCCGGACGGCGCAGCCGCATGGTGAACGTGACGGCCTGCGGGAAGTCGCTTTCGTGCAGCCTGCGGATGATCGCCTGCGACTCCTCGTCGATCAGCGGCAGGATCCCCTCGAGACTCGGCGGCCCAGCCGCCGGATCCAGGCCGAAGATCTCGTAGAGTTCGGGCGACCACTGCATCTCCTGTTCGCCCGCCTGCTGTCGCCAGGAGCCGATCTTGGCGATCCGTTGCGTCTCCTGCAGCAAGGCCTCGGCTTGCGAAACGCCTTCCAGGGTCGCCGTCAGGCTGCGCCAGGCGGCCGCGAGTTTCGCACGCGCCGACCAGAACTGGGTGGTCAGCATGGCGATGACAAAGGTCGACGTGACCGTCCGCAGCAGGTCGCCTTGCCCATAAGCCGTTTGCGCCAGGCCAAAGCCGACCAGCCCCAGGATCGCGACCCAGGGCCCCAGGCAGACGGCCAGGACGATGGGCGAGCGGTAGTGGCCCATCAGGGTGTGCACCATCGATGCGCTGATCAGGGCGAAGGCGAACAGGCGCTCGCCCGGGCCGCCCCGGGCGATGAAGACCAGGGCGGCCAGAGCGTAGATGGTCGTCACCACCACCCGAAGAGCGGGCGGGCCGAAGGTGGCCCACCGCGACCGCGCGGGAGCTCGGGCCGCAACCTGCACGACGTGGCTCTCGGCGGCGACCGCCGCGCCGATGAGGACGGTCCAGGCAAGGACGAGCGGCCAGGGGAGGATGGTCAGGCCGGTCAGGCTGACCATGGCGATGCCCAGCGCCTGCACGATCCAATTTCGGGGGCCCCGGATGTAGAGCCAGGCCCTGGCGACCGGCGCACGCCGAGACGCAGCCGTGCTCGTTGTTTTGAATGCCATATGCCCCTGGCTCGCGGATCGGGAAGCTCGGCCAGGATCGCGCCTGAGTGGTTAACAACCGTGCAACACGCCGATCTCGCCCGGACTCGCATCCCCCGTTGCGGTTTGTCGCGCCGAACAGCCTCCCCGATCCCGCGCGCCTGCCATGGCTCGAGCGGGTGCTGTCAGCCCAAAGTTCAGAGCTCGCTAACCCGACGCACCCAAGCCGCGGCTCATGACGAGATCGGCCAACCCCTTCCGGTACTTTGACTCATCTCCCGAGGTGATCCGCCTCGTGGTGATGATGTCCATGCCGCCCCCCAGCGGATTGCTGGCGATGACTGTAAGCGAACTCGCCGAATGTCCGCTCTGGGTCGAAAGCGGACTTTGGCTCCGCGCCCGCTAGCGGACTTTCTGAACGTCAGCCGAGGGGTGGAAAACGCGCGACCAGTCGGTCGCCTTGCCAGACTGACATTCCGTAACGGTGGTTGATCCTGCCGGTATGATCGATCGCCGCGTCGTCATGCTCGAACAGCTGCTTTTGCTCGGCGACCACTGTCCCTTCTTCACCGTGCAGGATGATCCGATAGGGCGACATATGCCAATCTAACGACCAGATTGCCCTGATGGCCTTGATACATCTCAAACCGAACCCTCTGCCCTGGGCTCATGTCCGCTTTGGGTCGAAAGCAGACTTTGGCGGGACGATCCCTGATGGCGGATTCTGACTCTCCTCACCCGTTGGGAATGTCTGCTTCCGGTCGCCAAGGCTGAACGTCCGGATCGCGGCGGAACGCCAACGGGGAGAATCGACCCTCAGCGGGCAGTCAGAAGGTCTGACTTCGGGGAACTCCGGCGGCGGCGGCTTCGTCGCCATGCCCCGCCAGCCGCGCGATCTCGTTCAGCAGCATGGTGGGCGAGACCGGCTTTGCGACCACCCCGTCCATGCCAGCCGCGAAGTAGACCTCGCACTGGTGGCTGAGCACGTTGGCGGTCAAGGCCACGATCGGAATCTGCGCGGCGGGTCCGCCGGAGTGGCGGATGCGGCGTGTG
>PLEH01000206.1 GCA_003136395.1 Phenylobacterium sp. | reverse complement strand
TAGGGAATCCTCCTCGGCCGGCGCAGCCTCGACGGTCGCTACTACCTCGACATCAGGCCGGGGCGGGCGCGGGCTGAAGTCCCGATCGCGTCTCGGTCCACGGCTGCGATCGCCACGGTCGCCGCGATCACCCCGGTCGCCGCGCTTCCTTCCGAGGCTCCGCTCCTTGCCCGCGCCCCGGTGCGGGCGATCAAGCCGGTCCGCGTCGCGATCGCCGACGCGCCGCCCGCGCCCGCCGCCCGCCCCGCGCCGGTGATCGTGAAGCCGGATTGGGTGGTCAAGCCGGTGGGCGCGGACATCGCCGACGTCTATCCGCCGGAGGCTGTCAAGGCGGGCCTCGGCGGCGCGGCGACGATCGGCTGCGCGGTTTCGCTCGAGGGCCGGCTCGTGGACTGCAAGGTGCTGGACGAGGCGCCGGCCCAGGCCGGCTTCGGCGAGGCGGCGCTGAAGCTCTCCGAACGCTTCCAGATGAAGCCGATGACCCGCGACGGCCATCCGGTGTCCGGCGGCAAGATCCGCATCCCGTTCCGCTTCGCCCTGCCGCACCCGCCCCAGCCCGTCGCGCCCTCGTAGCCGCGCGATGATGCAGGCTGACACGTCGCCCGCGCCTGCCGCCGAGGTGGTGGTCGCGTGCAGCGACCATACGACGGTGGCCGCCAGCCTCGACCTGCCCCTAAGTCTGACAAAGGGGGGGAGCCTGGTGAAAGCCGGCCGGCGCGAGGAGATGGTGGTGCGCCGCGTCCTGTTCCTGACCGCCGTCGTGACCCAGGTGCGGCCGGCGGACGCCCCAGACAGCGGGGGCGCCGAGCGCTATCGCTGGACGCTGGCGGGCTTCCTGGAGCGGGAGTACTGCGTCCGCTCGCTCACCGGCGTGCTCGCCTGCACGACGCCGGAGGTGGCGCCGCTGCCGGACAGGGCCGAGGGCGAGGCGCCCCTGACGGCGCCGGGCGACGTCTCGCTGGCCGTGCAGGCGGAAGGCCTAATGTCGAGCACGCTTGCCGCTCGGTCAGACGAGATTTTCGCCGCCGACCGGAAGGCGGCGGTCGACCCCTTCATCAAGGCGGCCGGCGTGAAGATTGGGGGCGCGACCGCCGCTAAAGCCGCCCCGCGTCGGACAGTCGGTCCACCAGCCACAGGCGCGCGGGCGGCAGGGGGCGGTTGATCGGGTTGAAGATGAAGGCTTCCAGGAAGTGGGCGGTGAGCGTCAGGCCCGCGCCCACGTCGCCGGCTTCCAGCCGCGACTGGCTGGAGAGCAGGAAGGGCGGCAGGACCAGCATGCGGTCCCTGTAGGGCTCGCCGGCAGCTCTGGAGACGGCGCGGCCGGTCTTGGGGCTGACGTAGACCAGGTCGTCGGTGACGCCGGTGGCGGCGCATTTCGAGAAGTCGAGGCCGAAGCCCAGCTCCTGCAAGAGGCCCGCCTCGAAGCGCACGAAGACAGCTGGCCAATAGTCGGTGTGGGCGAGCGCGTTTGAGAGGGCCTCGAAGGCCAGGTAGGCCCCCGGATGCGGCTCGCGTTCCGGCAGCGCGCCGGCGGCCACGGCGGCGGCGGCGGAGAGGCCGGCCAGCGCCAGCGCGTCATCGAAGAGCGCCGAGGGGCCCTCCCCCACCGGCTCCAGGGTCGCCGATCCCAGCTGGTCGGAGACCCGCGCGCGATAGCGGACCAGGACCTGGGCCCCGGCCTGCAGGAACGGCTTCATCCTGCGCGACGCCCCGCCGGCCACGTGGGCGGCGTACTTGCCGTGGTGGGAGGTCAGGAGCTCGACGATGGCGCCGGCCTCGCCGAACGGGCGGGCGGAGAGCACGAAGGCGTCGTCTTCAAATTCCATGGAAGGGTCCTAGCACCCCCCAAATCGTCATCCCACGGTCGTCTGCAAGACGATCCCTGGGACCCATGCCGAGGCCATGACGGCGGCGGGTCAGCTTGGGTCCCACGGATCAGCCTGCGGCTGACCGTGGGATGACGAGGGTTGGGGAAAAGAGGGCCGCTTGTCCTACCTGCGGCTTCGCCCTACCCGTTGGCGCTGGGATTCCTTCAGGGGGCTGCAACGGATGGTTCGGGTTCAGTGCGGGGCTCTGGCCCTTGCGGCGTGCGTGCTCGCCGGACCGGCGATGGCGGCCGGGGTTGAGGCCTCGACGATCAACCAGATCGCCGACCAGGGTTTCAACCACGGCGAGGTCACCGACATCCTGGCCTATCTCTCCGACCAGATCGGCGGGCGGATGACCAACTCGCCGGCCATGCGCAAGGCCGAGCAGTGGACTCAAGCGCAGTTCCGGTCGTGGGGCCTGACGAACGTCCGCGCCCAGCCCTTCGAGTTCGGCCGCGGCTGGTGGATCGAGGCCTCCAGCGTGCGGATGACCGCGCCCAGGCCGCTGGTGCTGCGCGCCATCCCCGTCGCCTGGACCCCGCCCACCGCCGCGCCGGTCACCGCGCCGGTCGTGGTGGCCCCGTTGCGCAGCCCGCGCGATTTCGCGGCCTGGCGCGGCAAGCTGAAGGGCAAGATCGTGCTCACCTCCCTGCCGGCCGACGCGAAGGATGGGAGCAAGGCCGCGTTCGAGCGGCTCTCCGACCCGGAGCTTGCGAAGCTGAACACCTACCGCGAGCCGAGCTTCGACCCCGAGGCCGCCGCCCGCAACGCCGAGCGCCGCCAGTTCCGCGCGCAGCTCGACGCGTTCCTGGCGGAGGAAGGCGCCGTGGCCTGGGCCGCGATGTCGCGCAGCGACGGCGGCGTCGTGCATGGCGAGGGCTCCGGCTACAAGGTCGGCCAGACCCCGAAGCTGCCCGGCGTGGAGATCGCCGCCGAAGACTACCGCCGCCTGGCGCGCCTGGCGAAGATCGGCGAGGTGCAGCTGGAGATCGACTCCAAGGTCCACTTCGACGACGCCAGCACCAAGGCCAACAACATCCTGGCCGACATTCCGGGGTCCGATCCCAAGGCGGGCTACGTCATGGCCGGCGCCTACCTGGACAGCTGGGTGGCCGGCGACGGGGCGACCGACAACGGCGCGGGCTCTGCGGTGGTCATGGAGGCCGCGCGGATCCTGGCGGCCCTGCACGTGAAGCCCAAGCGGACCATTCGCTTCGCGCTCTGGGCGGGCGAGGAAGAGGGGCTGCTGGGTTCCTACGCCTATGTGGACCAGTACCTGGCCCACCGGCCGCCGCCGAGCGACCCGAAGCTCGCCGACCTCGGGCCGTACTATGCGTCGGACACCTATCCGATCACGCCGCTGCCGGGCTTCAATGAACTGCAGGGCTACTTCAACATCGACAACGGCTCGGGCAAGATCCGCGGCGTCTTCGCCGAGGGCAATTTCGCGGCCGCGCCCATCCTGAAAGAGTGGCTGGCGCCCTTCGCGAGCCTGGGGGCCACGACGGTGGTGGCCGAGCCCACCGGGGCCACCGACCACGTGTTCATGGTCAAGCTGGGCCTGCCGGCGTTCCAGTTCATTCAGGATCCGCTGGACTACGAAAGCACCACCCACCACACCAACCTGGACACCTTCGACCACGCCCGCCCCGAGGACCTGCGCCAGGCGGCGGTGATCCTGGCGGCTCTGCTGCTGGATGCGGCGAACAGCGACAAGCCCCTGCCGCGCAACGTGCTGCCGACCCAGCCGAAGGTGACGAACCCGCTGCGCTACCCCGACCCGACGCGGAATTGATCGTAAGAACCCGCCGCGACTGCGGGAATGATCCCACTTTCCTCCGCTCGTCCCCGCGAAGGCGGGGATCCAAGCTGAGTCAGCAGTTGGAGATGCGGGAGCGGATCAGAGGCAGAGTCCGCTTGGGTCCCCGCCTTCGCGGGGATGAGCGGGGTTTGGCTACGCGTCGAAGTCCAGACCCACGTCGCCGTAGAACTCACGCTTGTCGGCCCATTTGTCGTCGACCTTCACGTGGATGAACAGGTGGACGGGGCGGTCGAGGAGTTCGGTCAGTTCCTCGCGCGCCTTCTGGCCGATCCATTTGAGCGTCTGGCCGCCCTTGCCCAGGATGATCGGGCGCTGGCTTTCGCGCTCGACGTAGATGGTCTGCTCGATGCGGGCCGACCCGTCATGGCGTTCCTCGAAGGCGGTGGTCTCCACGGCCGCGGCGTAGGGCAGCTCCTCGTGGACGCGCAGATAGAGCTTTTCGCGGGTGATCTCGGCGGCCAGCAGGCGCGCGGGAATGTCGGCGGTCTGTTCGGCCGGGTAGAACCAGGGGCCCTCCTTCATCAGCTCGGCCAGGCGGGTCTTGAGGTCGTCGACCCCGGCGCCGGTGGCGGCGGAGATCATGAAGACCTCGGAATAGACCCCCGTATCGAAAAGCTTTTTCGACAGGCCCAGCAGGGTCTCGCGCTTCATGCCATCGATCTTGTTGAGCGCCAGGATGGCGGTCTTATGGGAGGCTTTCAGGCCCTCGACGATGGACTCCACGTCGACGGCGGCGCGCTTGTCGGCGGCCTTGGCGCCGGGTTCGGCGGCGGCCAGTTCGGCGACACTGTCCACCAGGTGGACGATGACGTCGGCGTCCTGGGCCCCGCCCCAGGCGGCGCGGATCATGGCGCGGTCGAGCCGGCGCCGGGGCTGGAAGATGCCGGGGGTGTCGACCAGCACGATCTGGGCGTCGCCGGCCATGGCCACGCCGCGCACCGGGAAGCGCGTGGTCTGCACCTTCTGGGTCACGATGGAGACCTTGGCCCCCACCAGGCGGTTGGTCAGCGTCGACTTGCCTGCATTGGGGGCGCCGATGATCGCGGCGAAGCCGGCGCGCGTGGTCATAGGCCTCCCTCCGCGTGCCGGGTCAGCATGGCGTCGGCGGCCAGGCGCTCTGCCTCCTTCTTGGAGCCGCCGACCGCGGTCATCGGCGCCAGGCCCGGCAGGTCCACGGCGATGGTGAAGACCGGCTCGTGGGCCGAGCCGTCCTGCTTGACCACCCGGTAGGTCGGGGCCGGCATTCCGCGGGCCATGGCCCATTCCTGCAACATCGTCTTGGGGTCCTTGGTCGGCGCATCGAGGGTCGTGAAGAGCTCGCCCCAGAAGGCCAGAATGAAGTCCTTCGCGGCCGGGAGTCCGGCGTCGAGGTAGAGGGCCGCGATCAGCGCCTCGCAGGCGTCGCCCAGCACGCGGTCGTTGTCGCGGGCGCCGATCTTGGTGGCGCTGGGGTCGAACCTGAGCGCTTCGCGCAGGCCCGCCCGGCGGGCGGCGTCAGCGCAGGCGTGGTAGTTCACCAGCTGGTTCATCAGCTTCGATAACGCGCCTTCGGTGGCGTCGGGCTCCAGGTGCATGAGCTGTTCGGCGACGACGAGGTTCAGCACCCGGTCACCCAGGAACTCCAGACGTTCATTGTCGGCGATCCGGGCCGAGCCCTTGGTGACGCTGCCATGCGTCAGCGCGCGCTCGAAGAGGACGCGGTCGGAAAAGCTGTGACCGATACGGCGCTCAAGCTCAGCGATCGCCGCGGTTCGAGTGTTCATTGCAAGAGGTTGAAGAACCGGTGGGGCTGCAGGTTCAGAACCCAGGTCCACGGCTTGAAGATCGAGGCGCCCTTCGACCAGGAGAGCAGGATGATCTGGGCCTTGCCTTCGAGGTTCTCCGCCGGGACGAAGCCCACGCCGTTGGCCTCGGGCGAGACGCGGCTGTCGGAGGAGTTGTCGCGGTTGTCGCCCATCATGAAGTAGTGGCCCTCGGGGACCAGGAATTCGGCGGTGTTGTCGAGGTCGCCGTCGGGGCCGAAATCGTTGGTCATGTAGGTCTTCCCGCCCGGAAGGGTCTCCTGGTAGCGGGTGACGTCGTGCATGAAGCCGTAGCCGGAATCCTCGCGGAACGTGCCCTTGCTGACGCGCGGCACCTGCACGCCGTTCAGGTAGAGCAGGCCCTTCTTCATCTGGATGCGGTCGCCCGGCAGGCCGATGATCCGCTTGATGTAGTCCACGTGCGGGTCGTGCGGCAGGGCGAAGACCACGATGTCGCCGCGGTGCGCTTTCTGCTCGGCGAGCCGGCCATGCATCACCGGCGGGGCGAAGGGGATGGAGTACTTCGAATAGCCGTAGGTCCATTTGGACACGATGATGTAGTCGCCCTCGTAGAGGTTGGGCTCCATCGAGGCGGACGGGATGGTGTAGGGCTGGAAGAACAGCACGCGCAGGAAGAGCGCGATGCCCAGGGCGTAGACCACCGTCTTGATGATCTCGACGATTTCGGCCATCGCGCCGGTCTTTTCGGGAGGCGCGGAAGCCTTGGTGGTCTCGTTCATAAAGGGTCCTAAGGAAGAGCCCGCCGTCGCGGACCGGGCCGTTGTTATGCGCTGCCCGTCGCGGGAGCAAGAGTTGTGCCCGTGAACTCTTGCTCATGGTCCGGGCGCGAAGCTTGGCCGTGGGGGGACAAACCACGCGACGCCGACCACATAGGGCCGATGCCCCGCGAGACCCTGCCGCCGCTTCACGCCGCCCTGGCGCTGGCCGTGATCGCGGTGTGGGGCACCAATTTCGTGATCATCAAGTATGCGCTGGGGCACTTGCCGCCCTTAACGTTGGCGGCCCTGAGGTTCACCTTCGCGGCCTTTCCGGCGGTGGTCTTCTGCAGGCGGCCGGCGGGCTGGGGGAACCTGGCGGCCTATGGCCTGGCGATCGGGGTCGGGCAGTTCGGCTGCATCTACGTCGCCATGAACGGCCATATCTCGCCGGGGCTGGCCTCGCTGGTGATCCAGGTGCAGGCGTTCTTCACCATCGGCCTGGCCATGGCGGTCACCGGCGAGCGGGTGAAGGGTTTCCAGGTGGTGGCGCTGCTGTTGGCGGCGGCGGGCCTGGGCTGGCTGATGGTCCACGCCAACGCCGAGGTGACGCCGGCGGGCCTGGGGCTGACGCTGGCCGCGGCCCTGGGCTGGGCCGGCGGCAACATCGTCGCGCGCCGGGCGGGCCGGGTGAACATGGTGGCCTATGTGGTCTGGTCGAGCCTGTTCGCCGCGCCGGCGCTCCTGGGGCTGGCGCTCTGGCTGGAGGGGCCGGCGGCGATGGCCGCGGGAATCCGAGGGGCGGATGCGGGCACCTGGGCGGCGGTGGCCTGGCAGTCGCTGGGCAACAGCCTGTTCGGCTACGCCGCCTGGGCCTGGCTGCTCGCGCGGCACCCGGCGGCGACCATCAGCCCGCTGTCGCTGCTGGTCCCGGTGTTCGGCATGGGGGCCTCGGCGCTGGTGCTGCACGAAGGCCTGCCCGGCTGGAAGCTGACCGCCGCGGCCCTGGTGCTGAGCGGCCTGGCGCTGAATACGCTGTGGCCCAGGTGGCGGCGGCGGACGGCGGCGCCGCGGGCTTAACGGCCCGTCGCGGCCAGAGCCCGACGATCAGGAGGCGCTCGCACAGCGGGCCCGCGCGGCGGTTAGCAGCGGGCCCATGGCCATGGTCTGCAGATACGCCCGCCGCCACGCCGGACCGCAGGCCTCCAGCAACATGGCCTCGCCGGCGCCGTGGGCGTAGACGATCTCGCGGCCCCGGACCTGCAGGTCCTGGCGTCCCAGCGCTGTGATGGCGGCGGCCTCCATCGTGGCGGCGGCGGCGCGGACCGCCGGATCCGGATCGCTCGCGGCGACCGCGATCTCCGTCCAGCGCGCCACGCCCTCCTGCCAGAGCTGGAATTCCAGGTACCGCCAGTCGCGCATGCTGACCGAGCGGCGGAAGGCTTCGCGGGCCGCGAGATAGCGGTCGAACTGCGGCAGGAAATCCGGGCGGCCGCGCGCGGCCACGGCCTCGGCCAGGGCGAGCGAGGCGGCCTGGTGAGCCTTTCCCACTGCGGGGTCGCCATAGGGGAAGGCGTAGTTCAGCACCCACATGCCGCTGTCGTCGCCGCCCGCCAGGTCGAGCGCCTTCAGCCGGTCGAAATAGCCGCTCCGCGAGTACTGAAACTGGTGGAAATGCTCGTGGTAGATGGTCCGGACCCAGGCCCCCTCGCTCAGGCCTGTCGTGCGGGGTGTCCCCATGACGATCGTGGGGGGCGGCGCGAAGATCGGCATGGCGGCCAGCATCCGGTCCGACAGCTGACTGCGCGGGCGCACCTGGCGATTGCAGCCGGTCTGCGGATCGGCGCCGTCGGGCGTGAAGGTCGCATTGATGACCGGCGCCGTGCGGCACAGCAGGACCTCCTTGTCGGCCAGCACCAGCAGGAACTCGAACGGCGCGGCGCCATAGCCGGGCCAGAGCCGCTCGCCCTCGACGGCGGCATGGCGCCGGACCTTGGCCAGGATCGGACCGAGGTCCGGATCGCCCTGGCTCACCGGAGCGGCCGGCGCCGTCTGACCCATCATCAGGACCGCCGCGACCAGGGCGGACAGGCGGCTCATCTTCATGCGGCTCGGCGGCATTCGATTACTCCGGCAAGGCCTCGATGATCACGAAGGCCTGGGCGTAGGGGTGGTCGTCGGTGAGGCTGAGGTGGACGACCGGGCGGTGGCCCGGCGGCATGATCTCCAGCAGGCGCGCCTGGGCGCCGCCGGTGAGCGCCATGGTGGGCTGGCCCGAGCGCAGGTTGATCACCCCCATGTCCTTCCAGAAGACGCCGCGGCGCATGCCGGTGCCCAGCGCCTTGGCGCAGGCCTCCT
>PLEH01000176.1 GCA_003136395.1 Phenylobacterium sp. | reverse complement strand
AAGATTTTCACCCGGCGGGGCGCGCAATAAAAGAGCCCCGCCAAGATTTTCACCCGGCGGGGCGTTCAAAGGAGGAATTCTGAATGAAACTTCTCTGCAAGCAAGCTATCACAGATAGAACCTACTTGCAATCCGCGGAGTACTAGGAGTAAGATGCCAGAAGACGTAGCAACCGAGACATCGTCGCCCTCGACCCCTGAAGTAGAAGCCGAACCGTACCAGGAGATATCGCTCGACAGCCTGACCGATGAGCAAGACAAGCATTGGCGGCTGACCGGCGAACTCCCCAAGGCGAAACCAGCGGAACCGCCTCCCGCTAAAAAAACCGATGAGCCGCCGCCTGAAGGTGGAGAGGCCAGAGGAAGCAAGGAAGCAGGCAAGGGGAAAGGCGTCAAGGCTCGCTCCAGCGAGTTAGATGCCGAAATCCAGGATCTCGAAGCCAAACTTGCCCGCCGCAACGATCTGAAGCGGCAAGCTGAATCGGGAACAGGCGACAAACCACCGGCCACGCCAGCCGCCGACATCAAGCCAGCCGAACCGAAGCCGCCTACCCGTCCCAAGGCGTCGGACTTTAACGGTCCCGATGCGTGGGAACAGTTCGAGGATGCCAAGCTGAAATATGCTGAGGATCTTACGGACTTCAAGGTAAAGATAGCGGTTGCGGAAGATCGCGCGGAACGGGCGAAAGAGGCGACGAAAGCCAAGCAGGAAGCCGACGCCAAGCCGGTAGCCGACCGCTGGAACCAGCAGGTTGACAAAGCGGCTAAGAAGTATGGCGCGGACAAGTGGGACGAAGCGGCGAAGGCCGTGTTCCCGCTGTTAACGCAGGACCGGCGCATGGCCGTGGCTGCGGACTTCGTGCTCGACTCCGAAGTGGGGGCTGATATCAGCTACTACCTAGGGACGCACCTGGATGAGGCAAACGCCATTGCCGAGATGATGAAGCCCAGCCGACAAGCTGCGGCGCTTCGCGACATTGAGATTTCCCTGACCGAACCTGCGGCTCGACGTGAGCCCCCTGCCCCTAAGAAGTTCACCGAAGTGCCGCCGCCCCCGACGGACTTGTCGGGACGAAATGCGCCGCCGAAAGACGCGATGCAAGCAGCACTTGAATCCGGCGACACCGAAGCGTACATCAAGGCCGCCAACGCTCGGGACGTAGCCGCGAAACGCAGGGTTTTCTCGCGCTAGACGCCAGGGCCCCTGCAAAAGGGAGCCCATGGCAAACGTATATCAGTTCGTGGACTGGGTGGGTAACGAATCCATCCGAGTTCTCACTAACAAACTGGTGGTCGCTGAGTGGTTCAACACCGACTACAACAAAGAGTTCACAAAAGAGTTCGCTGTTGGCGAGGACGTGCGCGTGAAGTATCCGCAGCGCTTCCTGATTCGCGACGGCTTGACCTATTCACCCCAGCCGATCAACCGCCGCAAGACGGACATCGTTGTCGATCAGCCCTTCGGTATCGATTTCGAGTACGATTCGATCGACCAGGCGCTGAAGATGGAGCGCGGCGAGGAATGGTTCTCGAAAGAGTACATCGTCCCAGCCATGGACCAGATCGCGCAGGAGATGGACTCCCGCGCGGCCAACTTTGCATGGTCGCATGCCAATAACATCGTGGGGTCGATGAAGACCACCCCGACCGACACCAGCCTGGCCGGTGCTGCGTTGCAGCGTCTCATCGAGAACGCTTACATGCCGGACGATTTGCGGCTTATCACCACCCCGGCTTCGATGACCAGCATCGCCAACGGCTCGCTGACCCTGTTCAATCCACTGGACGAGATCAGCAAGATTTGGAAAAAGGGCGCGGTCGGCGAAGCCCGTAGCTTCGAGTGGTTCCAGTCGATGTCGCTCTACCAAAACACCGCTGGCGTGTGGCAGGTTCCGTCTGCTGTGACCGTCAACGGATCAAACCAGCAAGGCACTGCGCTGAACATCAATTGCACCAGCGGCGACACGTTCAAGACTGGCGACGTGTTCAACATCGCGCTGGTCAACAATGCAAACCCTGGCACCCGGCGCTCGACTGGCGTTCTCCGCCAGTTCCGAGTGACTCAGGACGCGACCATCAACTCCACCACCGGCACCATCCAGATTTCGGGTGGAGACGGTCAAGGGATCGTGGGCCCAGGCGACCAGTACCAGAACGTGGACTCGCTGCCCACCGACACCGCTCTGTTGACGCTCTTCCCCGGCACCACCAGCCCCAGCGGCGCAACCGGCTGGAACAGCTTGGCGATGGGTCACGATGCCTTCGCGCTTGTTGGTGTCAAAATGATGCTCCCCAAGGCCGTCGAAATGTCGGTCCAGAAACGCGACCCCAAGACCGGGATCGCGGTCAGCTTCATTCGTGCCTTCGATCCGATCCAGCGCAAGATGGTCAACCGCTTCGATACGCTCATCGGGCTCGGTGAACTGTACTCGAACGCCTGCGCCGTCCGCATCATGAGCGCGACCTAACGCACAAGGAAAACAGGAGACTATCATGAAAACCAAACTCATTCTCGCAATCGCTTTGCTGGCGGCCGCGGCTTTCGGCCAGACCGCGCTCACCCAAACCACGCTTTCGAGCGCGATTACGGCCAATCAGAACGTGGTCCAGGTGGCCTCACTCACTGGCATCGCATGTTCGACCACCCAGTTGCAGCCGCTCTACATCCTCGACCCTGGCACTCGCCAGGGCGAGCTGGTGAATTGCAGTAAGA
>PLEH01000184.1 GCA_003136395.1 Phenylobacterium sp. | reverse complement strand
GAGTACCACTTCCTCTACATCAACGGCATCGAGACGGTCGAAGCCAAGTCGATCCAGGGCGCGGCCCTGCTGCGGCTCAATTTCCACGCCGGCACCAACATGAGTGAGGCGCTGGCCGAAACAATCTCCTACGTGAACCGGGCGCGCGCCTTCATGCCGCCGGGCACCGTTTCGCCCTTCGTGGTCCGATACGATGCGGGCACCCTGCCGGTCGGCTATCTGGTGTTCACCAGCCCAACCAAGACCCTGGGCGAGATCCAGGATGCGGCGCTCAACAAGGTGCGCCCGCAGTTCGCCACCCTGCCCGGGGTGTCCTCGCCCCCGCCGTTCGGCGGCAACCAGCGTTCGATCCTGGTCAACGTCGATCCCAACAAGCTGCGCGGCTACGGGCTATCGCCCGAAGACGTGCTGCAGGCCCTGGTCAGCGGCAACAGCATACAGCCGGCCGGCGTGGCCAACATGGGCGCGCTTCAGACGCTGGTCACCACGGATTCCACCGTAACCAACACCAGCGCCCTGCTGGACATCCCGGTGCGCGACGGCGCCAACAACTCGGTCTATCTGCGAGACGTGGCGAACGTCGTCGACGGCGCCGACCTCCCCGCCGGCTACGCGCTGATCGACGGCAAGCGGACGGTCTACATCCCGGTCACCAAGCGGCCGGACGCCTCGACCATCGCGGTGGTGAACGACGTGCGCAAGAACCTGCCGCGCTTCCAGGCCCTGCTGCCCGACGACATCACCGTCAACTACCAGTTCGACCAGTCGCGCTACGTCACCGACGCCCTGTGGTCGGTGGTCCGCGAGGCGGTGCTGGGCGCCCTGCTGGTCGGGCTCATGCTGCTGCTCTTCCTGCGCGACTGGCGAAGCTCGCTGATCGTCGTGGTGGTGATCCCCTTCGCCCTCTTGGCGGCGGTGGTGGCGCTCTGGGCGGCTGGCCAGACCATCAACATCATGACCTTGGGCGGCCTGGCGCTGGCGGTAGGCGTGCTCGTCGACGACGGCACGGTGCTGCTGGAGAACATCCATGTGCACATGGCCCGCGGCGTTCCGGTTGCCCGCGCGGTGGTCGACGCCAGCGGCGAGGTGGCGATCCCGCGCCTGGTGGCGATGTCCTGCATCCTGGCGGTGTTCATCCCCTCGTTCTTCATGGCCGGTCCGGCGCGAGCGCTCTTCGTGCCGCTGTCGCTCGCGGTCGGCTTCTCGATCGGTGCGGCCTACCTGCTCTTCAGCACACTGATCCCGATCCTGTCGGTGTGGTCCCTGAAGCCCGGCGGGCACGGGGCGGCCAGCGACAGCACGGGCGGACGGTTCGCCCGGTTCCGAGCGCGCTTTGTCCGGGCGCAGGACGGCGTCGCCAAGCGCCGTACTGGCGTGTTGGCGATCTACGCCATCGGCGCGCCGCTGCTGTTGGTGCTGCTGGCGCTCCTTATCCGCACCGAGATTTTCCCGTCGGCCGCGGCCAACCAGATCCGGCTGCGCATGGACGCGCCCGACGGCACGCGCATCGCGGTGACCGAGGCCATGGCCCAGCAGGTCCTGCAGACGGTCAAGAAGGAGGCCGGGCCCGACGCGGTCGACATCACCCTCAGCTACGTGGGCACGCAGGGCTCCTCCTATCCGATCAACCTCGTGTTCCTTTGGACCGGCGGTCCGCACGAGGCTGTGATGAACATATCGCTCAAACCCGGGTCCGGCGTGAGTGTGCGCAGGCTGACCGAACGGCTCAGGGGCGTGTTGCCAGCGCAATTCCCGGGCACGCAGTTCTCCTTCGAGCCAGGCGACCTCGTCAGCCAGATACTCAACTTCGGAACCAGCTCGATCGTCGACATTGCGGTGACCGGACCGACCTACGGCGACGTCGAGCAGTTCGCCGGCAAGCTGCGCAAGGAACTGGCCGGCGCTCAAGGCATCGCCGACCTGAAGTTCGGCCAATCTCTGCACTATCCAAACGTCGATGTGCGCATCAACCGCGTGGTGGCCGGACAACTGGGGACGACGGCGGACAAGGTGGGCCGCGCGGTCGTGGCCGCCACTGCCTCGACCCGCTTCGTCACGCCCAATTACTGGCGCGATCCGAAGTCGGGGATCAGCTACCAGGTCCAGGTGCAGGTGCCGCAGGCGGCGATGACCTCGCTGCCGGCGATCGCCGCCATCCCGGTGTCGGGCCCCAACGGGACCGACCTGCTGCTCAGCCAGGTCGCCGACCTGCGCCAGCAGACGGTCCCGGGCGAACTCGACCGGCGCAACGGCCAGTGGCTGGTGAGCGTCACCGCCAATCTCACGGGGCCCGACCTTGGCCGGGCGGCCAAGGCCATCGATGCGGCGATCGCACGGGCCGGAACCCCGCCCAAGGGCGTCACGGTCGATGTCCGCGGTCAGGTCAGCGTCATGCGCCAGATTTTCAGCAACCTGTCGGTGGGCCTGGCGCTCTCGGTCCTGGTCATGTTGCTGCTGCTGACCGCCTATTTCCAATCCCTGCGCCTCAGTCTGATCGCGCTTTCGACCGTGCCGGCGGTGCTGCTCGGATCGATGCTTTTCCTGTTCGTCACCGCGACCAGCCTCAACCTGGAAAGCTTCATGGGGATGATCATGGTCATCGGGGTCGCACTCGCCAACGCCATCCTGCTCGTCACCTTCGCGGAGCGGAACCGCGCCGCCGGCCAATCGTCCTTCGACGCGGCGCGCAACGCCGCTTCGGAGCGCCTGCGGCCGGTGCTGATGACCAGCCTGGCGATGATCGCCGGCATGGCGCCCATGGCGCTGGCGATCGGCGCGGGCGCCGAGGAAACCGCGCCCCTGGGCCGCGCCGTCATCGGCGGCCTGATCGCCGCTACCGCCGCCACCCTGTTCCTCCTGCCCGGCGTCTTCGGACTGGTGCAGCGAAAGGCGCCGCTCGGTTCCGTCTCGCTTGATCCCGACGATCCCACCAGCCGGGTGGCTACAGCCCTGGAATCCGCGCCATGAAGTTCGCCCCCGCATTGCTACTGACGGCCCTGGCGCTGAGCGCCTGCAGCCCGAAGGTCAAGGCGCCCGAACCGGCCGGCGGCCCGCTTGCGACCGATGTCGTCCAGGTCACGAGCTCGGTGCTCTCGACCAAGATGGTCTTGCCGGCGCAACTACTGCCCTATGAGAGCGTCGACCTCTATCCGAAGGTCGCGGGATTCATTCAGGAGATCCGCGTCGACCGCGGCTCGCGGGTGCGCAAGGGCGACCTGCTCGTGCGGCTGACCGCGCCCGAGGTCGTCGCCCAGCAAGGCCAGGCCCAGGCGGCCCTGGGCGTCGCCGAGGCCAAGCTCGCCTCGGACCGCGCCACCTACGAACGGCTCGCCAACGCCGCCAGGACGCCCGGCGTTGTGGCGGAGAACGACGTGAACATCTCAAAGCAAACCGCCGCCAGCGACGCGGCGCAGGTCAAGTCGGCCGCGGAGAGCGCGGCGGCGGCCCGCCAGCTCGGCGCCTACCTCGAAATCCGCGCGCCCTTCGACGGGGTCATCACCGCGCGCAACCTGCATCCCGGCGCCCTGGTCGGGCCGTCGACCGGCCAGGCCGGCGCCCCGCCCATCCTGCAGATGGTCACCGCCAACCGGCTGCGCCTTGTCGTGTCCGTACCGGAGACCAGCGTCCAGAGCGCCAAACCGGGGCAGTCGCTGAGCTTCAGCGTGCCCACCCTGCCGGGCCGCACCTTCCAGGCGCCGATCACCCGCATGGCGCAGGCGCTCGACAACCGCACCCGCACCATGGGCGTCGAGGCTGATATCCCCAACCCGACAGGGGAACTCACCCCGGGAACCTTCGCCACCGTCCAGTGGCCGGTGACGCGCGGCTACCCCACGCTGCGGGTCCCCTCCAGCGCAGTGGCGAACGACCAGCAGAAGCAGTTCGTGATCAAGGTGGCGGGCGGCGTGGCGTCCTGGGTCGAGGTCACCACGGGCATGAGCGACAACGGCGCCTTGGAGGTCTTCGGCGCCCTCCAGCCCGGGGATTATGTGGTCAAGCGCGGCACCGACGCCATCAAGCCCGGAGCAAAGATCAAGCCCACCATCGCCAAATAGCCGGCCGAGATGGGGGCCCCGGCTTTTCATCGGCGCAGGGCGCACCCTGCCGTCGCCAAGGCCGACCTCAAGATCACCGCTGCGCAGACGCCCCTGTGGAACGCGTTCGCAGAGGCGGAGAAATCCAGCGCCGAAGCCTTGCGGCGCGACATGGGCATGATGCACGGCGCCGGCCAAGCCCATACGCCAAGCGCCGGCATGATGACGGTGACCGGTCGTTTGCCGGAGCGGCTGGAACGGCGCGAGGCCGTGATGACGGCGCACTTGGACCCCTTGCACAAGGTCAGGACGGCCGTCTCGCCGCTCTACGACGCCTTGACGCCGGACCAGAAGGCAAAGGCCGACCGGCTTCTGTGCGGCGGCATGGGCGGCCATCACCCAGGGGCGGCGACCGGGCGCCATGCGCATCCCCATCATACTCAATGATGCGCCCTGGGGCGGTGAGCGGACCTGCAACGGCTTGCGCATGGCCCTGCCGTCCCTGACGGCCGATCGCAGGCGGGCAGGTCACCCTCTTCCTGATGGGCGACGCCATGGTGGCCGCGCGCCCCTGCCGGCGCGGCGCAGCTATCGAGCGCCCGGCCTCATCGCCTGCCGAACGCCCGCCAGGCGCGTCTCGCCGCGGTGAATGCTCCGAACAGGCTAAGTGGCCCCAGGCTGTAGATGCAGCGGTAAAGCAGCAGGGCGGCGACCGTCTCGTGAACCTGACTGAACACGCTGCTCAGCGCCAGGACGATCGCTTCGAAGACACCGATCCCGCCGGGTACGCCGGTGGCGGCGCTCAACAGACAGCCGATGATGTAGACCGCGAGGTAGGTCGGATAGGTCGACAGGTGCGGGTGGGGCAGCAGGGCGAACAGCGCCGCGCCCGAGAACAGCCAGTCCCCGATCCCGGCCAGCAATCCCGCCAGGCGGGTGCGGGCGGCCGGGAGGGCGGGATGGCCGCCGCCAAGCCAGCGGGGCGCATGCGGCGTGAACGCCCAGAACCAAAGCCCAGCCGGGGCGAGCAGGATTGCGCCGCCAAGCAGGGCGATCCAGATTCGGCCATGGAGCGCGGCGGCCAATCCGTAAGGTGCGGCGACTATCAGCAGGCCGGCGGCGACCAACCCGCTCAGGCTGACAGCACTGCCGGCCAGCATCGCCACAGCCGCGCTCTGCCGGGCGGATAGACCGTGCCGGGCGTAGAGCTGCAGGCGAAGCGCCGTCCCCGTCGCCGGACTGAATCCCGCCGTATTGGTGAGGGCGTAGGCCGGAATCGCCACCATCGCGGCCTGCCGGTAGCTCAAGCGATGCGACAAGGCCTGCAAGGAGAGCCACTCCGTCCCCGACAGGCACAGGTAGCTCCCCCCTGTCAGGACGATGCTCAAGGCGATCGCGAAGGGGTTGGTGGCCGCCAGGGCGGCCAGGAAGGCGCTCACCGTGATCGTCGAGACCTGCCGATAGATCAGAACCGCCGCGATCAGGAAAAACGCCGCCGACAGGAGCCGGCGCGGCCAGGGCGTGCGTAGCACGGCCCAGACCCGCAGACGGCCAGAGAAGCGCTTGCGAGGGGCCGAATGGGCCGGGATGCTGGGATGCGGGGCGGCGGGCATCATACCTCTCGTTCGCACACCGGCGCCGCGCCGCCTTGATCCAGCTCGTGGCGCACCGATCCGCGCTGGGCCGGTGGGCATGCGCCCAGAAGTCCGCGGGCGTCGACTGTCTAACCGCTCGATTTGCGAGAAGGATGCACGCTGGACGCCTGCGGACCCTTCTCCCCCTCCTCCTCGGCGAAGCGCACCTCCGAACCCACCGCCATGCGATCGAACCCGCTGTCCAGGACCGCGTTGCGATGGAAATAGATCTCGCGACCATCGGCGGCCTCGAGGAAACCGTAGCCGTCCTCGGGGTACAGCCGCGTCACACGTCCCTGGGGCGGGGCTTCGTGAACCTTGACCTGTCCCGCTATCCTGCGCCGGCGATCCTGCAGCCGCCGCCGCGCGGCGGCGAACGCGTCGCGCACAGTCACGAAGGCGTCCTCATGGGCATGGTCGGCGGGCGGATTGCGATCGATCACCACATCGGCGCCGCCCGGGCCAGTGATCTGCAGGCGCACAGCGTAAAGATCGCCCTGCTGTCGGCGGTGTCCGCGTCCGATGACCGCCACCCGGCACGAGGTGATCCTGTCGTGGAAGCGCTCGAGCTTGGCCGCCTCCCTTTCGATGCGGGCGCGCAAGGCCTCACTGGTTTCGAGGCCGCCTTCGAAGGTCACCTGCACAGGAATCTGCATCAATCGTCTCCGTTGGCGTCTAGACAGCGACCGGATGGTCGAGCCATTTGCCCAGCGCGGCGTCGGGGGCCTTGGTGAGGTCCTTTTCCAAGGCGCCCACGATCTTGGCGTGGGCGGCCAGGCGCCGGCGCAGCGGGCCGATCAGCCGGGCGGGCGCGGCGATGAACACCGCCTGGAAGCCCCGCTCGCGGCAAGACTGCGCCGCGCGATCGGCCATCTCCTCGACGAACGCCTCCTTCGCCTGGCGGAAGGCGCCCTCGCGGCCGACGGCATGGCGCTCGGGCGTGCCGCTCTGGAGGCTGCGGCCCGGCGCGCTGGCGCGCAACTCCGTGCGCAGCACCTCAAGGCGGTCACGCCGGTCGATCTCGGAGATGGTGGCGAAGGCACCGGTCTGTGCAGACCGCTCCACAAAGCGCGCGCGGGCGCCGTCGGTGAGCAGGAAGAGAATCCTAGGGTCGCGCATCGGCGAAATCCTCATTTGTGAGCGCTCGCGGTCAGGCGGGCCAGGGCTCCGGCTCCCACAGCGGCCGCAACGCCGCGGGAAGGTAGGCAAGCAGCTTCTGGACCTCGCCCGCGTCGAGCCGCTCGGCCAGAACCTGCAGGACGGCGTGCGCCGTTCCCAGGCCCTCGCGGGGGAAGTCCCGCGGGAGCGCGGCCTCCACCGCTTCGGCGAGCGTCAAAGGAAGGCGGATGTCGGTGGCGCGGTCCTTGGGGCGCCAACCTTCGAGGAACACCCCGCGCAGCAGGATCGGGAACTGAGCCGAGAGCCCGAGAACCCCTTCCATCGGCAACCGATCGCGCAAGACGTGCGTGACGGCGCGAAAGGCGCCATAGGCTTGGCCCCGGTCGCAAGGTTGGAGCCGGACTTCAATAGCTTTCAGCCACTCGTTGGACTGCTGGACGGTGGTGTCGAAGACGGCGAGGCCGGTGCTCATCGCGAACTCCCCGAGGGATGGAAGACGTTGAGCTGCTGACATTACCGTCCCTGGCGGAGGCCGGTATTGATGCGGGTCAAGTTGCCGACAGGGTCTGTGGCGAAGATTTCCAGGCTCAAGACCCGCGCCGACGCCTTGCGGGTTCGCCTGGAAAAAAACATCCGTCGCGGCTTGATCTGCATCAACGTCCTGCGCCGGGCGGATCCGATGATCCGATTTTTGGAGGATGGGCGCTATGGATGATGCAACACTTGGGGCCGAGGAGGTCTCGACCGGTTCAGCCGCCAAGCGGCTATTGGGCAAGGTCCGGCCGGATGGTCGCGCCGCCGCGGCGTTGACGCGGGCCACGCGTGACGCCGCAGCCAGCGCGGGCCGTCAGGCCCAATCGGCGGCGGACTATTCGGCGCGCCGGATCCGCACCTCCCCGGTGACCTCCGCAGCCGTCGCGCTCGGCGCCGGATTCCTGCTCGGGGCGTTGCTGTCTCCCCGTACGTGGTTCGGTGGAAACGCAGTGAGCGTCCCAAAGGCGGATCGCCATGCCGTTCAGAAACCGCACTGACGCTATCGCCGCTTGGCTGTGACGCCGGGCGCTTGCAACGGCACGGACGTGGTTGTCATGGCCTGCCGCGCGGCGCTATCCCGATAGGAGCGGAGATCGCAGCGGCGGTGCAGGCGCCGCTCGACTTGGTGCTGGCTCGAAAGATCGGCGCACCGCGCTGACCTCCAGACGAGTGGCGCACGCCCAGCCCGCCCGCTAGTCGGGCGTGCCGTCGCCCGCTTCCGGCTCGGGAACGCCCGGCGGAACGGCGATCCGGTTGGTGACGGCATGCACGCCGGGAAGGGTCCAGGCCAGGCGTTCGGCGACGTCGCGGTCGAACCAGCTTTCGGCCTTGCCGGAGAGCGCGGCCACGCCGTTCAGCACCGCAATCTGTAGCCCTTCCGTCGTCACATCCTGTCGCCGCAAGAGCGTCAGGAATTGGCGGGCAGGGTCACCGGACGGCAGAGCCACGTGCAGCAGGTTTCGGACGTTGGCGACGTTGGCCAGCCGGAGCAACTCCTGCTCCGGCACGATCCGTTGGTGCTCCTCGGGGACTTCACCGTACAAGCTCACCACCCCATCGGTCACGCTAACGCAGATCGGATCGCCGGCGAGATTCTCGATCGCGGCGAGGGCGTCCACCGCGGCGCGCGCAACGTCCACGTCCGGATCGGGCCCGGCTCCCCCGTCGATCCTGTTGATCACGGCCCGCACGCCCGGTGTCCGACAGGCGGCGGTTTCGGCGGCAAAACGCTGGGTGGCGTCGGCCGTGCGGCCGAACAGCGTGGCGATCCCGCCCTCGACCGTGACCGCGACACCCGCACCAAGACCCATGTGCTCGAGAATCGCGGCGACGGCGTCGCGGATCACGCGGTCGGTCATCTCGCCCTCCATTGCAGGTCGACCTGGAGATTGGCTCGCGAGCGGTGCGGCGGCATTGCGCCACGTCAAGGGCCAAGGCGCGCGAGCGAGCTAGATGCAGACGTGCCCCCAGACGCCTGCCATGCCGCCGCGCCGACGCTCGCCGAGAAGGTGACTTTCCTCAGCACGTCCGCGGCCTATCCGGACAAGCCCGGTCGGATGACCCGGCGCGAGACCCACATGTCCTGGGTCTTCTTCGCCGACGACACGGTCTACAAGCTGAAGAAGCCGGTCCGGCTCTCCTATCTCGACTTTTCAACCCTCTCGCGCCGGGAGGCGGCGTGCCGCGCTGAGGTCGCGCTCAATCAGCGGCTAGCGCCAGGCGTCTACCGGGACGTCGTGGCCTTGACGCAGGCCGGCGCGGACCTGGCCCTGGACGGGCAGGGCGAGGTTGTCGACTGGCTGGTGCGCATGCAGCGGCTAGACGAGGCCCGCACCCTGGAGGCCCAGCTGCGAGCGGGCGGCGCGGCGGACCTTGATGTGGGTAGCCTGGCGGATCTGTTGGCGCGGTTCTATGGCCACGCGCCGGCCGTGCGTCGATCGCCCGCCGCGCACCTGGTCAAGTGGCAGGCCTTGCTGGGCGAGACCAGACGGGTCCTGCTCGATCCGCGGCTGGGCCTGCCGTCTGGCCTCGTACGTTATGTCCTGGCCGTCCAAGACCGGTTCCTGCGAACCCGGGCGAAGATGCTCGCCCGCCGGTGCGGCGACGGCCGCATCGTCGAAGCCCACGGTGATTTGCGGCCGGAACATGTCTGGATGGGTCCGCCGGTGAAGATCATCGATCGATTGGAGTTCAGCGTCGAGTTGCGGACCGTCGACTGGGCGGACGAGCTCGCTTCGCTTGAGGTCGAGATGGAGCGCCTCGGGGCTGCTCCGGCTGGCCTGCGGCTGCGCAGGCATGTGCTGGCGACATTAGACGACCGCCCGCCGCCGGAACTCTATCTGTTCTATCGCTCGTATCGCGCCTTGTTGCGTGCGCGGTTCGCCATCGCCCACCTGTTGGAGCCCCAGCCGCGAACCCCCGAGAAGTGGCCGAGGCAGGCGCGCGACTATCTCGCCATCGCGGCGCGTGACGCGCGACAGCTGCAAAGGCGGCTCAGAAGACCAAGAGATCGGTGAGCGGCGCCCCCGTCGCCAGCCGGGCGATCGCCGCGGCCAGCAAGGGCGCGCAGGGAACGACCTCAAGCTTGGCGGACACGTGCGAAGACGTCAGCCGGAAGGGTGGAACCGAGTCGGTCACCGCCACCCGCTCGATGGCCGGGTCCGCCAGGATTTCGGCCGCGCCCGGCATGAATAGGCCATGCGCCGCCAGCGCGACGACCCGCTTTGCCCCAGCCTGGCGCGCCGCCCGCGCGGCGCGGACCAGGGTCGCGCCCGTGCTGATCAGATCGTCGACCACCAGGACAGTGGCGTCGCCGACGTCGCCTACCAGGAGATCGCCTGACAGAACGCCGGCGCTGCGGTGCTTGTCGGCGAAGGCCTTGCCGACCGGACGGCCGACGGCGGCTTCCAGGGCCTCGCGGAACAGCTCCGCGCGCTTGGCGCCGCCCGGATCGGGAGACAGCACACAAAGAGGTTCCGCCTCGAAGCGGAGCGCGACGTCGAGCATCAAGGGTGCAGCCGACAGCGTCACGGCGCGACGGCGAAAGGCGTTCTCGAACGCGGAGGGATTGTGGACCTCCAAGGTCACCACGCGGTCGGCGCCCACCGCCTCGAACATCGCCGCCACATAGCGTGTGGTGACCGGATCGAAGGGTTTCGTCCGCCGATCCTTGCGCGCATAGCAGAGGTAGGGTGCGATCGCGGTGACCCGCGCCGCGCCGGCGTCCTTCAGGGCCCCGATGAAGAACAACAGGCGGCAGAGCTTGTCGTTGGCGCTCTCTTCCGGCCCGCCATGCAGGCTCTGGATGACGTAGCAATCGGTCTCGCCGACGCCTTCCAGCGGTCGCGCCTTGTGCTCGCCGTCTTCGAAACTGCGCTCCTCGTGCGGCGTGAGAGGCCGGGCGAGCGCCTGTGCGACCGCCGCGCCCAGCTGGGCCGTCGCGTCGAGCGCAAACAGCCGCACATGCACGGGAAGCGGCGGCGGGGCTTGTCCGCCCGGCGACCAGAGGGTGGGCGAATTGCTCATAGGTGGTGGCCCTCCAGACACGCCACGCCGGCCACGGCCAGGCGGCGGCGCGCCTCGGCTTTCGAGCCCGCCACATCCAGCGCACGGCAGGCATCCTCCAGGACCAGCGCCTCGAGGCCCAGCCGGACCGCGTCCTCCGCCGACCACAACACACAAAAATCGAACGCCAGGCCCGCCAGGAACAGGCGGAGGAAGCCCCGTTCGCGCAGGTATCCGCCCAGGCCGGTCGGCGTGGTGCGATCATTCTCGAAGAAGGCGGAATAGGAATCGACGTCCCGCCGGAAGCCTTTGCGAAGGACGAGTTCGGCCTGCGTCGTGTCCAGGTCGGTGTGGAAGTCCGCGCCAGGCGAGCCCTGGACACAGTGATCCGGCCAGAGGATCTGCGGGCCATAGGGCATAGCCACCGTGTCGTACGGCTGCCGGCCAGGGTGCGCCGAGGCGAACGAGCGGTGCTCGGGCGGGTGCCAGTCCTGGGTCAGGATCACATGGGCGAACGCGCCCATCAGTCGGTTGACCCGGCCCACGACCTCGTCGCCCCCAGGCACCGGCAGGCGGCCGCCGCGGCAGAAGTCGTTCTGCACATCGACGACCAGCAGCGCGTCGCGGCCTTGGTCGATCGGCGAGGTCATGCGTGCGCCGCCTGCCTGGCCAACCGCAGATCGACCGCCTCGGTCAGGCGAATCAGCCCGTCGCCAACTTCTATGGGATGGATGTAGGGGCGCAGGCTCCTGGGCGGCTCGGGCAGAAGCGACAGATCGTACGCCGCTCGCGCCCTGATCTCCGAGAGCGGGGGCGAGGGCAGAACCCGGCGTCCGGACCGCATCACCGGCTGCAGCAGAGGCTGACCCTCCTGCACGTCGTCGGTCGTGGAGAGGATGTCGCGCACCATACGGCCATCCGGTCCGTACTTGCGCCAAACCTGCTTGCGCCCCGGCCACGTGGTCTTGCCCGCCGAGAGCTTGCGCCGCGCGACGCCGGCGTACTCCTCCAGCTTGTAGGCGCAATCCAGCGCCGGCGCGTCCGAGGATGTCGTCAGACTCGTGCCGATTCCGAACCCATCGATCGGGGCGCCAGCGCGTGCGAAATTGAGGATGTCGTCCTCGTCCAGGCCGCCGCTGGCGAAGATGGTCACGTCCCGCAAGCCGCCCTCATCCAGGATGCGACGCACGCTCCTGGAGAGCGCGACGAGGTCGCCGCTGTCCAGGCGCACACCCTGAATATGGATGCCAGACGCGGCCAGCCGTGGGGCGAGCGCCACGACCTTTCGGGCGGCGGCCTCGGTGTCATAGGTGTCGATGAGCAGCGTCAGCCCTTCGGGCCGGGCGCGGGCGAAGCCCTCGAACGCCGCCGCCTCGTCGTCGAAGGCCTGAACGAATGCGTGGGCCATGGTGCCGGACACTGGAATGTTCCACAGCATGCCGGCGAGCGCCGTGGCCGTCGCATCGAAGCCTGCGACATAGCTGGCGCGCGCCGCCATCAGGCCGGCCTCTGCGCCGTGCGCGCGCCGCAGCCCGAAATCCACCAGCCGTTTGCCTTGCGCGGCCAGCACCATCCGCGCCGCCTTGGACGCCACCAGCGACTGGAAGTGGATGATGTTCATCAGGCGGCTTTCGACCAGCTGGGCGACGGGAAGAGGGGCCACGACCCGCAGGATCGGCTCGTTGGAGAAGAACACCGTGCCCTCCGGCATGGCGTCGACGTCGCCGCCGAACCTGAACTGCGCCAGCCAGTCGATCGTGCGGGCCTTGAAGCGCCCGGTCTTGCGCAACCACGCCAGTTCCAGGTCGGACACGCGCAACCTCTCGAGGAAATCGAGCGCCTGCTCCAGCCCCGCCGCCATCAGGAAGCCGCGCCGCTCGGGCAGCTTGCGGACGAAGAATTCGAAGGCGGCGGTCTCAGTGCAACCCTGCTCCAGGTAGGCCTCAAGCATGGTCAGCTGATAAAGGTCGGTCAGCAGCAGGCTGTCGCCCGGATTAGCATTGGTGGTCATGGCCGGCGCCCCACGGCTTTGGACAGCACAACGCCTGCGATCATCATGATCTCCGGTACCGCGTCGCCAAGCCGGAGTTCGCCGGTGAGGGCGCTGGCCATCGGGAAACCTCCCACCATGCGGCTTGATGGCGCCAAATGGTGGTGTTGCATGTGATCCGGATCAATCTTCCACGACGGATCGCACAGGCTTGACCGCGATCAACGCGCCCTGGCCGAACGCGCGGACTATCTTTCCCGTTCGCCCTGTGCGGGCATTTCGTGGGGGGACTTAAGGATGCGCAGCTTTGACGCACGGATCGTCTGCCTCCTCGCGGTCGTGGTCGCCCTCGCGGGCTGCCACCCGCCACGTGACGCCCGACCGCCCTATCACGAGCCGGCCGCAGCGCGACCGGCGTCCGAAGCCGGAGTTCCGACATCGCACTTCGCCGATCAGCCCGTTCGCTGAGCGCAAGCTTGATTGGCGTCAATGCAGCAAAGCGCCCATGACACCTCTCTGGCCGCCTACGGTTTCCTGAGGGATGGCGCCGATGCCGGATCGAGTTGCAATCCACGCGTCCTTGCGCCGGCGCCTGTCCGGGTTGCGCCCGTCGGCGGCGGTGTGGGAGAGCACCGCGCCTATCCGTGACGAGCTGTTCGGCGCCGAGCGCCTGGAGGCCCATGGACGAAGCCTGGCCGAAGCCCAGGGGCCCGGCTTACGCAACGCGGGCCGGCCGCTCGCCCAGCGGCTGGCCGACAACGAGTCCATGCTGCTGGACGCCTATGCCGACACGGTCCAGGCGCTGGACGACGGCGCCGCGATCACCCCGGCCGCCGAGTGGCTGATCGACAATTTCCATCTCATCGAAAAGCAGATCCGCGAGATCAGGCTCGATTTGCCGCCGCGCTATTATCGGCAACTTCCGAAGATCCAGGCCGGCCACCTGGCGGGATACCCCAGGGTTTTCGGGATCGCCTGGGCCTTCGTCGCCCACACAGACAGCGACTTCGACGGCGATGTCTTCTGCCGCTTCCTGAGGGCCTATCAAGAGGTCGCGCCCCTGAGCATCGGCGAGCTGTGGGCCGGGGCCATCACCCTGCGCCTGGTGCTGATCGAGAACCTTCGCCGGATCGCCGAGCGCGTGGTGATCAGCCGGATCGCACGGGCCGAGGCGGACAGATGCTGCGACCGCCTGCTCGGCGCCGGGGGCCGGCTCCCAGAGCCGATCTCGACGGTGCTGCGGCCCTATCGGAAGGGACTGCTCGCAGACGCCTTCGTCGTGCAGATCTGGCAGCGCCTGCGCGACAACGACGCCGCCATGGCGCCGGCGCTCACCTGGCTCGACGAGCGACTGGCGCGTCAGGGCGCCACCGCCGATCAGGTCATCCGTGACGAGCAGCAGCGCCAGGTCTCCGCCAGCGTGACGGTCCGCAACATCGTGCGCAGCATGCGGCTGATCTCCGACGTCGACTGGTCTGAGCTCGTCGAACGCATGAGCCTGGTGGACGACGTGCTGCGCGCCGGCAGCGCCTTCGCGGACATGGATTTCTCGACCCGCAATCTCTACCGCAATGCGATCGAGGAGCTTGCCCGGGGATCGGGCGATGACGAGCTTGAGATCGCACGCCGGGTGATCCGCACTGTCGGTGAGGTGGACGACATCTCCGGTGAGGGTCGCCGCTGCGATCCAGGCTACCACCTGGCTGCGGGCGGGCGCCGGGCGTTCGAGCGAGCGATCGGCTTCAGGCCCCCGATCCGCACCTGGCCCGGACGCTTGGTTCGGGCGTTCGGCATCTGGGCCTATGTGGGCGCGGCGCTCGGCGGGGCGGCCCTGCTGCTCAGCCTGCCCCTGGCCGCCGCCTCCCGCCTGGGAACGCCGTCAATCTGGCTGGTCGCGCTGGGCGTGCTCGGGGCGCTCCCGGCCTTGGAGGCGGCGATAGCGTTGGTGAACAGGGGCGTCACCCGTGGTTTCCGGGCCATCCCGCTGCCCGCGCTGGAGCTCAAGGGAGGAATTCCGCAAAAGCTCCGCACCGTGGTTGTCATCCCCGTGCTGCTGACCACCGCGCAGGAGGTCGAGGAACATATCGAGAAGCTCGAAATCCACTTCCTCTCGAGCACGGAAGGCCATCTCCATTTTGCTCTGCTGTCGGACTGGCGCGACGCCGCCAGCGAAGTGACCGAGGGCGACGCGGCGCTGCTCAAGGCCGCCTCAGAGGGCGTGGCCCGACTGAACCGGAAACACGGCCCCGCCCCGGGCGGCGACCGTTTCCTGCTGTTCCACCGCCGCCGGCAGTGGAGCGAGAGCGAGCGCTGCTGGATGGGCTGGGAGCGCAAGCGCGGGAAACTGCAGGAACTCAATCGCATCCTTCGCGGGGCGCGCGACACCAGCTTTATCGGGCTCGAAGGTCAGGCGGTCCCGCGCGGCGTGACCTATGTGATCACGCTGGATGCCGACACCAAGCTGCCTCGCGACACGGTCCGACGGCTTATCGGCAAGATGGCCCATCCCCTGAACCGGCCCCGCTTCGACCCGGACGTGGGCCGCGTGGTGGAAGGCTATGCGGTCCTGCAGCCGCGCATCACCCCGGCCTTGCCGTCCAACGGGGAGGGGTCGCTGTTCCGGCGGGTGACCTCCAGTATCGGCGGGATCGACCCCTATGCGGCGGCGGTGTCGGACGTCTACCAGGATCTCTTCGGCGAAGGCTCCTTCGCGGGGAAGGGCATCTACCACGTCGACGCCTTCGATGCGTCGCTGAAGGGCCGAGCGCCGGAAGCGGCCCTCCTCAGCCACGACCTGTTCGAAGGTGTGTTCGCCCGCGCCGGACTCGCCTCCGACGTTGAGGTGGT
Source organism: Phenylobacterium sp. (assembly GCA_003136395.1). Classification (GTDB taxonomy): domain Bacteria; phylum Pseudomonadota; class Alphaproteobacteria; order Caulobacterales; family Caulobacteraceae; genus Phenylobacterium. Next base: position 11,288 of record PLEH01000184.1, on the reverse strand, counting down.
GGAGGATTTTCCGGACCGCTATGACATCTCAGCCGTCCGCCACCATCGCTGGGCGCGCGGCGACTGGCAGCTATTGCCGTGGATCCTAGGTCTGGTCGCCGCGCCCGGCGCCTCGCGAGCCAGCGCACGGATGCCGGCCATCGGCCGCTTCAAGATGATCGACAATCTCCGGCGCACTCTGTCGCCCGGCGCCAGTCTCGCCAGCCTGTGGGCGGCGTGGCTGCTGCCCACGCCGGTGGCCGCCGTCTGGACGGCGTTCATCCTGGGCTCCTTCGTCGTGCCGCCGCTGATCCCCGCGGTCGCCTCGCTCGCCGTGCGTCGCCCGGGCGTCCCCCTTCGCGCAAGGCTGCATACCATCGGCGGCGACCTGTGGCTGGCGCTGCAGCAGGCGGGCCTGATCACCACCCTGCTGGCCCACCAGACCTGGCTGATGGGCGACGCCATCGTGCGCACGCTCTGGCGGCTTTGTGTTTCGCGCCGCCACCTCCTGGAGTGGGTCCCCGCGGCCCAGGCGGCGAGCGGCCTGCGTTTCGATCTGGCGAACTTCTATCGCCGCATGGCGCCGGCCGCCGGCATCGGTATCGCCACCCTCGCGCTCGGCCTGTTCGCCGAGCCCGGCGCTGTGCTGCTCGCGCTGCCCTTCGCCGCCCTATGGCTGGCCTCGCCGGCGATCGCCTACCGGGTCAGCCGCGCGCCGCCGGCCGGGGGCCGCCGCGCGACCACGGAGGGCGAGGCGCGCCGTCTGCGACTGACCGCGCGCAGGACTTGGCGGTTCTTTGAAGCGTTCGTGACCGCGGCCGACAACATGCTGCCACCGGACAACTTCCAAGAGGATCCGCAGGCCGTCGCGCACCGGACCTCGCCCACCAACATCGGGCTCTATCTGCTGTCCACGGTCGCCGCCCGCGACCTCGGCTGGCTGGGAACGCTCGAGGCCGTCGAGCGGCTGGAGGCGACGCTGTCAACGCTCGCGGGCATGGCGCGCTTCCGGGGCCACTTCTTCAACTGGTACGGCACGCAAGACCTGCGTCCGCTCGAACCCCAGTACGTCTCCTCGGTCGATAGCGGGAACCTGGCCGGCCATCTCATCGCGCTGGCCAACGCCGCCCGGGAATGGGCCTCCACGCCGCTCGACGCAGCAGGGCGGATCGCCGGCGTGGCGGACGCCCTCGACATCGCCCGGCAGGAGGCCGCGGCGCTCCGCGATACCGGCATTCCCCAAACCGTCACCTGGCGGCGCCTGGACGACGAGATGGCCGGATTCGCCGCCGCCCTTGCGAGCACCCAGGCCGAAGATCCCGGGCTTCTTGCCGTCCTCACCACGCGCGCAGAAGTGCTGATCGACGCCGCCGAGGCTCTGGCGATCGAGCGCGGTGGGGAGGTCGGCCAGCATCTGCTGTTCTGGGTTCGCGCGGTGGAGCGCACCGTGGCGAGCCACCGGCGTGACCTGGCCGCACGGGCGCCGTTCGCTTCCCAGCTCGCCGACCTGGCGGTGGCGGCGCGACGGATGGCGCTGGAGATGGACTTCGGCTTCCTCATCGTCCGCGATCGCATGCTGCTGTCGATCGGCTACCGGGTGGCGGACGGTGAGCTCGATCCCAGTTGCTACGACCTGCTGGGATCGGAGGCGAGGCTCGCCAGCTTCTTCGCGATCGCCAAAGGAGACGTCGCGCCGCGGCACTGGTTCCGGCTGAGCCACGCGGTGACGCCGGTGGCGCACGGCGCGGCGCTGATCTCCTGGTCGGGCTCGATGTTCGAGTACCTGATGCCGTCGCTGGTCATGCGCGCGCCGCCTGGCAGCCTGCTGGCGCAGACCAACCGCCTGGTGGTGCGCCGGCAGGTCGAATACGCCGCCGAGCTGCGCGTGCCCTGGGGCATGTCGGAGTCGGCCTATAACGCCCGCGACCTGGAGTTCACCTACCAGTACCTGAGCTTCGGCGTCCCGAGCCTGGGCCTCAAGCGTGGCCTCGGAGACAACGTCGTCGTGGCGCCCTACGCCACCGCCCTTGCGGCCATGGTCGACGTCCCCGCCGCAGCTCGGAACTTCGAGCAGTTGGAGGGCCTCGGCGCGCTCGGGCGGTACGGCTTCTACGAAGCGATGGACTTCACGCCCGGTCGTGTGCCCGACGGCGAGCGCTACGCCCTCGTCTGCGCCTACATGGCGCACCATCAGGGGATGACCATCGTAGCGATCGCCAACGCGCTCTGCGACGGCGCCATGCGGACACGCTTCCACGCTGAACCTCTTGTCCAGGCGACCGAACTGCTGCTCGAGGAGCGCATGCCGCGCGAGGTGGTGATCAGCCAGCCCTGGGTCGCCCGCCGCCCCTTGACGGCTCAGGTTCACCAGCTCGAGGCGCCCGGCGCCAGGCGCCTCTCGACTCCGCACACCCCCACGCCCGCCACGCACGTGCTGTCCAACGGCAGCTATTCGGTCATGCTCACCGCCGCGGGCTCCGGCTACAGCCGATGGCATGACCTGGCGGTCACCCGCTGGCGGGAGGATGCGACCTGCGACGACTACGGGTCCTACATCTTCCTTCGCGATGTCCATTCGGGGGCCGTCTGGTCCGCCGGCTGGCAGCCGGCCGGCGTCGAACCCGACGAATACGAGGTCACCTTCAGCGAGGACCGGTGCGAAATCGCACGGCGCGACGGCTCGCTGGCGACGACGCTGGAGGTGCTGGTTTCGGCCGAGGCGGACGGCGAGGTGCGGCGGGTCTCGATCAGCAACAGCGGCTTCGCGATCCGCGAGATCGAGGTCACCTCCTATTCGGAGATCGTGCTCGCGCCTCAGGCGGCCGACGTCGCCCACCCAGCGTTTTCGAACCTCTTCGTGGAGACCGAGCACCTGCCGAGCGTCGGCGCGCTACTCGCCACCCGGCGCGCGCGCTCGCGGTCCGAGCCGGAGGCCTGGGCCGCCCATCTGGCGGTGGTCGAGGGCGAGGCGGTTGGCAAGCCCGAGTTCGATACGGACCGCGCGCAGGTGCTCGGACGCGGCCACGACATCCGTGCTCCGCAGCGGATCATGGACGGACGCCCGCTCGGCGGATCGACCGGGACCGTCCTCGACCCCGTGTTCGTCATGCGCCGTCGCCTGCGCATCCCGCCCGGCGCGACGGTGAGAATTTCCTTCTGGACCCTGGTCGCGCCGTCTCGAGGCGCCGTGCTCGACCTCATCGACAAGCATCACGATCCCGCGGCCTTCGACCGCGCGGCGAACCTTGCCTGGACCCAGGCGCTCGTGCAGCTGCACCACCTGAGCATGGACCGCGGCGAGGCCGCGCTGTTCCAACGGCTCGCCGGGCACCTGATCTACGCCGCGCCGGCCCTGCGCGCTTCGGCGGAGGCGCTGCAAGAGGGGGCGGGCGGCCAGCCGGGACTTTGGCGGGTGGGCATTTCCGGCGATCTGCCGATCGTCCTCCTGCGGATCGCCGACATTCACGAACTCGGCGTCGCGCGCCAGCTCATCAAGGCCAGCGAATATTGGCGCAGCAAGCAACTGGCCTTCGACCTGGTGCTGCTCAACGAACGGGGCGCGTCCTACGTCCAGGACCTGCAGATCGCCTTGGAGTCCCTCGTCCGGGCCGGGCAGTCGCACAGCCCCGTGGGCGAGCATGTGGCCGCGGGACGCACGATCGTTCTTCGGGCGGACCTGATCCCCGAGGAGACCCGCGATCTTCTGGCTTCGGTGGCGCGCGTCGCCCTGGTGGCGCAGGGCGGCACGCTCAGCGAACACCTCGAGCGGATATCCGAGCGCGCGGCCGCTCGTCCGCCTGCGCGCCGCCGGGCCGCCGCCAACGCCTCAAACCCGGCGACTGCGCCGAAATTGGAGTATTTCAACGGCCTGGGTGGCTTCGCGAGCGATGGCCGTGAATATGTGATCATCCTCAGCCCGGGCCAGTCGACGCCGACGCCCTGGATCAACGTCGTGGCCAATCCGCAGTTCGGCTTCCAGGTCTCGGCGGACGGGGCGGGATACACTTGGCGGCTCAACAGCCGGGAGCACCAGCTGACGCCCTGGTCCAACGATCCCGTCGGCGATCCGGCCGGCGAGGCGATCTTTGTCCGCGACGACGAGACGGGCGAACTGTGGAGCCCGACGGCCGCGCCGACCCGCGACGAGGCGGAAACCTATGTCTGCCGCCACGGGCGCGGCTACAGCCGCTTCGAACATGCTTCGCGCGGCCTGGAGTTGGAACTCCTGCAGTTCGTCCCGCGGTCGGACCCCATCAAGGTTTCGCGGCTGCGGATCCGCAACACCTCGGGCCGCACCCGGCGCTTGTCGGTCACCGGCTACGCCGAATGGGTGCTGGGCCCCTCCCGCTCCGCCGCAGCGCCGTTCACGACGACCTCGATCGATCCGGAGTGCGGCGCGCTGTTCGCCCGCAACCTGTGGAATCCGGCCTTCGGCTCGCCGGTCGCCTTCGCCGACTTGGGTGGCCGGCAAACCAGCTGGACCGGGGATCGCCGGGAATTCATCGGCCGGAATGGGACGCTCGCTGCGCCGGCTGGGTGCTCGATCCGGGCGCCGCTGTCCGGCGCGGTAGGCGCGGGCCTCGATCCCTGTGCGGCGCTGCAGGCCGGGATAGACCTCGCGCCGAACACGAGTTGCGACGTCGTCTTCCTGCTCGGCGAGGCCACGACCGACGCCGAGGCGCGCGCGCTTGTCGCCCGGTATCGAACCGCCGATCTCGAGATCGTCCTGGCCGAGGTCACGCGATATTGGGACGATACCCTGGGCGCAGTGCAGGTGACGACGCCGGACCGGTCCATGGACCTGATGCTCAACGGCTGGCTGCTCTATCAGACCCTGGCCTGCCGCGTCTGGGCCCGCTCGGCCTTCTACCAGGCGAGCGGCGCCTACGGCTTCCGCGATCAGCTGCAGGACGGCATGGCGCTGGCGGCCATCGAGCCGGGCCTCGCGCGCGAACACCTGTTGCGGGCCGCGGCGCGGCAGTTCGTCGAGGGCGACGTCCAGCATTGGTGGCTGCCGCATTCCGGCCAGGGCGTGCGCACGCGCTTCTCGGACGACCGGGTTTGGCTGCCCTATACGGCCGCGCATTACGTGGAGACGGCGGGCGATCCCACCGTCCTGGACGAGCCAGTCACCTACCTGAACGGTCCGGTCCTGGAGCCCGGGAAGGCTGAGGCCTTTTTCGAGCCGGCGACGGGCAAGGAGGTCAGCAGCTTCTACGAGCATTGCGCCCTCGCGCTTGACGTCAGCCTCGACCTGGGCGGCCACGGCCTGCCGCTGTTCGGCGGTGGCGACTGGAACGACGGCATGAACCGCGTCGGCGAACGCGGGCTGGGCGAGAGCGTCTGGCTGGGCTGGCTCCTGCACGCGACGCTGTCGGCCTTCCTGCCGTTCGCCGAAGCGCGCGAGGACCGCGTCCGGGTCAATGCCTGGAAGGCTCATCTGGCCGCCCTGGGCGTAGCGCTCGAGCGCAGCGCCTGGGACGGCGCATGGTATCGCCGCGGATGGTTCGACGACGGCGCCCCGCTGGGATCGGCGGCCAGCGACGAGTGCCGGATCGATTCCATCGCTCAGTCGTGGGCGGTGATCTCCGGCGCCGCCGACCCGCAGCGGGCGGCGCAGGCCATGTCGTCGGTGCAGCGCGACCTGATCCTTGAGGATGAACACCTGGCGCTGCTGTTCACCCCGCCGTTCGACAAGACTCCGCACGACCCCGGGTACATCAAGGCCTATCCGCCGGGGATCCGGGAAAACGGCGGTCAATACACCCACGCCGCGGCCTGGTCGGTGATCGCCTTTGCCGCCCTTGGCGAGGGCGGCAAAGCCGCCGCGCTGTTTGCGATGCTCAACCCGATCAACCATGCGCGGACCCGCCCGGCCGTCCACCGCTACAAGGTCGAACCCTACGTCATGGCCGCCGACATCTACGCAGCGCCCGGCCACGTCGGGCGTGGCGGCTGGACCTGGTACACCGGCTCGGCCGCCTGGATGCAGCGCGCCGGCGTGGAGGCCATCCTGGGGCTGCGCCGCAAGGGCGCCGACCTGACCATCGATCCCTGCATTCCGAGCGAGTGGCCGGGGTTCCAGGCCAGCCTGCGGCATGGCTCAAGCCGTTACGACATCATCGTGGAGAACCCCGACGGGGTCATGCGCGGCGTGCGCTCGGCCCAGGTCGACGCCGCGACGGTCGAGACGCGTCCCTTGACCGTCCGCCTCCTGGACGACGGCCTGCCCCATACCATCAGCGTGTGTCTGGGTGAGGTGGCGACCGCCCCCAGATCGGCGTCATCGCCGCGCTCCAAAGCGGCCGGCAATACTTGATCTGCATCAAGGCGCCGCGGTCCAACTGGGCGCATCGGTACCGTGCAGAGTCTTGTGGTGACCCGAAGCGGGTCACTGGCGAGCTTGCCAATTGGGTTTCCGACAATGGACGAGATGATCTGTTTTCGTGTCGTGAAGGAGCCCTACGGCTGGGCCGTCCGGATGGGGCAGGGCATGATGACGCCCTTCCGTTCCCGCCGGCGCGCCATCGAACACGCCAACGGCTTCGTCGAGGCCCTCCGGCAGCGTGGCGAGGCAGCACAGGTCGTCATCGAGGGGTGGCCGGCCGAGTGCAAGCCGGAGCCGCGCAGCTGGTCGCGCATCTCCACATTTTGGCACTGATCCCCCCATCCTCCTAAGCCTTCGAGTTATCGAGCGCCTCCGTTCCGCCTGCCACCTTGAAGGGAGCGGCCAGAGCCGACGTCGGCTACGCGGCCTCGCTCGGGATGAGCATGGCGGCAATGGCGAGCGCAATCGCCGCCAGCGCCAGCCAACCCAGATAAGTGTTCTTCGTTGCTCGTGTCGTCTGCGCCATATCCGCCTCCATGTTCGTCAAGCGGCGTGAGCCGCGCCTTCCATCTCCACGCCGGCTTTGCGCAACGGCGCGAAGTCCTCGGCGTGAAGGGTCTCTTTCTCGAGCAGCAATTCCACGCCGCGATCCAGGTCGGCGCGCCGCGTCGCAAGAATGTCGCGGGCGCGGGCGTCGGCGGTGGCGATCAGACCCCGCATGGCCACGTCGATCTCCCGCTGCGTGGCTTCGGCCGTTTCGGACCGCCGCTCAACGCCCAGGAAGGCGGGCTCTGCGGAGGATGTGAAGGTTCGCTCGCCGACGGTCGCGTCCATGCCGTAGCGGACCACCATGTCGAGCGCGATGGCCGTGGCGTGCTGCAGGTCGTCCGCCGCCCCCGTCGAGATATCGCCCTCGTAGACCAAAGCCTCCGCCGCACGCCCGCCCAGAACGACGGCGATGCGCTCTTCAAGCTCGCTGCGCGCCATCAGGAACCGATCCTCGGTTGGACGCTGCATCGTGTAACCGAGCGCGCCCAGGCCGTGCGGAATGATCGACACCTTGCGTACGGGGTCCACGCTCGGCAGGGTCGCGGCGACCAGCGCGTGGCCCATCTCGTGGCAGGCGACGCGCCGGCGTTCCGGCTTGCTAATGATGCGGCTGCGCTTCTCCAAGCCGGCGACGATCCGCTCGATCGCGGCCTCGAAGTCCGCGAGCGTGACGGCTTCGCCGTCGCGGCGGGTCGCCGCGATCGCTGCTTCGTTGGCCAGGTTGGCGAGGTCCGCGCCGGCGAAGCCCGTCGTCATGCCCGCGACGGCGTCCAGATCGAGTCCAGCCGCAAGGGTGATCTTTCCGACGTGCACCTTGAGGATCGCCACGCGGCCCTTGCGGTCGGGGCGATCCACCAGGACCTGCCGGTCGAACCGGCCCGCGCGCAACAACGCTGGGTCCAGGATCTCGGGCCGGTTGGTGGCGGCGAGCAGGATGACGCCGCCGCTGGGATCGAAACCGTCGATCTCGGCGAGCAACTGGTTGAGCGTTTGCTCCTTTTCGTCCAGGCCGCCGACCGCCAGGTTCGTCCGGCTGCGGCCCAGGGCGTCCAGTTCGTCGATGAAGATGATGCTGGGGGCGGTCGCCTTGGCCTGCTCAAAGAGGTCGCGCACCCGCGCGGCGCCCACGCCGACGAACATCTCGACGAAGTCAGAGCCGGAGATCGAGAAGAACGGGACACCGGCCTCGCCGGCGACGGCGCTGCGCGAGCAGGGTCTTGCCGGTCCCCGGCGGCCCGTACCAGCAGCACGCCTTTCGGCGCACGAGCGCCCAGACGGCCGAACGCGGCGGGGTCCTTCAAGAACGCCACGGTTTCCTGCAGTTCCTGCTTGGCTTCATCGACGCCGGCGACATCGTCGAAGGTCACCTTGACGTCGGTCTCTGCGTAGAGCCGGGCGCGTGACTTGCCCATGCTGAGAACCCCGCCAAGTCCTTCGCCCGTCGACATGCGTCGGAGCAGGAAGCTCCAGACCAGATAGAAGCCGAGGGCCGGAAGCACCCAGGACAGGATCGCGTTCACCAAGCCGCTCGGGTGCGCGCCCGTGACCTTGACGCCCTTGGCCGCCAGCTTCTCCGAAAGCACCGGATCGGACCGGACCTCGTCGAGGGCCGGTCCGATCGTGACCTCGCCGATCTTGCCTTGCGCCGCCCACGCCTCGAATTGACTGTAGGGCACCGTCTGCACCTGGCTGGCCGCACGAAACACCCACTGGCCGATCCACAGCGCCAATAGCGCGAGCATCACATACCCGGCGGTGAAGTCGTGTCGCCTGTGCGCCGTGTCGTCGGATTTGGACGACTCCGCTCCTGGACCTGTCGAAACCTGCTTCGCCATGCGCTTTTTGTCGCGGATCTCGTGCGGTGAGACCTTGTTGCAGATCAAACCCGGCTCCGGGGGCGCTCGGGCTCAGCGTATGCCGGCTCGTCAGGCGTCGGGGAACTGCAGGACAACGCGCGATTGTCCGCTGGCGGGTGGCGAGAACGGCGCGCTGCGCGGCTTGGCGGCGGAGTCCAGGAGCCGGCCTTCGACGCGATAGGCGCCCTTCGGCAGGCGCAGCAGTATCCACGGCGCATTGCAGCTGACATTCATCAGTTCGCGGCCCGCCCCATCGCGCACGACGATGGCGGCGCCCGTGAGATATTCGTTGCGCGCGTTGGAGAATTCCACACGCACGCCATAGCCCTGCCATCGTCCCTCAAGGCGCATCTGCCCGATGCCGGTGCAGGCGACGTCGATGCCGTTCACCACCGTTGGTGCATCGACCGGCAACGCTGCGGTCCCGCTGGTCGCTGGACTCGCGAAGGAGGCGGGGGAAGCGCATAGGCAAAGCCCAGCGGCCGCCGCCACCAAGACAGTCGTCAATCTAACTTCGTGCATCCTCGTCATCGTCGACCCCGCATGTGAGCTGCCAGTAGAGACAGCGGCGCCGCTCGGCGCCTTGACCCGCGTCAAGTCGCCCCGCTGCTCGGAGCGCCGTCAGTCACCCTGTCGCCGCAGAACTGCCCGTGCACGCCCGGTTCGGCGGTCGCCGGCCTCAGGGCTTGATTCTGGAGATCTTGCTGCCTTCGATATTGACGCCCGCCATCAGGCCCTGTTGATCGAAAATGAAGGCGTAGGCGTCGTCTTTCAGCGTCGAGGTCGAAAGGTTCTTGGCGATGCCCTGATTGACCACAACGACCGTCGGGCCAGAGCCGATCTCCCAGCCCTTCGAGCGATGGATGTAGTCCACCGCCTTCTGGCTCATCAGGAACACGGCGTAGCCATAGGATTGGGCGCCGGCCTGCAGGCCCCAGGAGGCGGTCACGGAATTGTAGTAGCCGTCCACCTTGGAGTCCTGTTTCAGCACCCCTTCACCGTAGGCGCCGCCGAACACCAGCCCAGCCTTGACGATCTTAGGGAAGACCAGGATGGCCCTCGCGTGCTTGCCCAGCAGCTCCGCGGACGGGTTCTTGCTGTAGAGCTGCTGCAGGGCCTCATCTGCGTCGCGGTTGAGATCCTGAGCCGATGCGGCGTTGGCGCAGGTCGGGGCCGCCAGCGGCGCCAAGGCTGCTGTGGCGAGCGACGTCGCGACAAGGATCGCGCGGATATTGATCATGAGAGTCTTCCTCGCGTCATAGGCGTTGGCCGATTCACGCGGTGACCTACGCACTCCACGCTTGCGGGGCGACCATTCGACCTGACGTTCAATGTCACGCCCGCCGCCACCGTCCTTGACCTCGGTCAATCTGGGCTCGGATTTGTGGCGGCCGTGATCGGCAAGGCGCGAGTTCATCCGCCCCTGCGCGTGGGGTCCGGCGGCAGGGCAGCGCCTGATCGAGACAGCGATCTGGCCTGATGCTGTTGCCGAGGAACATGCGGACCCGGCCGGCGCTTTCCCGATCTTGATGCGGGTCAGCGCTCAGGGCGCGGCGCCGGGCGCTGGCGCTTTCGCAAGGATATAGGCGACGGCTCCGTCGAGCGTCGTCAGCTTAGCGGCGTCGGCATCCGGAATGTCCACGGAAAGGCGTTGATGGATCGCCGTCAGAAAGTTCAGGAAATCCATGGAATCGAGGTCGGCCTGCTCGCGGAGGTCGGCGGACGGGTCCAGGGCTTCGAAATCGATCTCAGGGGCGATCTGCGCGAGCTCGTCGCGGAGGACGGCGCGGATGTCTGCTGCGTTCATAACGCCTCCGGTTGCTGCAGCCGTCGGCCGATGTCCGCCAGGAAGAGCGCGCCGCGATGGCCGTCGCTGACCCGATGGTCGGCGGCGAGGGTGATGGTCACGACGGTCCGCGCGACGATTTCGCCTTCGACGACCCACGGACGCTCTGCCGCCTTGCCGAACCCGACGATCGCCACCTGCGGCGGATAGATCACCCCGAACAGACCTTCCACCCCGCGGTCGCCCAGGCTGGAGACCGTGATGGTCGGGTCGGCGATCTCGGAGCTGCGGAACCGGCCGGCCCGCACCCGCCCGGTCAGGTCGCGCACGCGCGCCATCAGCGTATCGAGTTCGAGATCGGCCGCATCGTGGATCGCCGGCGCGACTAGGCCGCCGCCGCGGATCGCGATGGCCACGCCGACGTGGATTCCGGGGCTTGGTCGGAAGCCGCCGGCTTCGAAGAACCCATTGAATTCCGGATAGGATCGCGCGGCGAGCGCGGTCGCCTTGATAAACAACGCGCCGAGCAAGAGGCGCACGTCAGGCGCCCGCCCGGCATTGGTGCTGGCCACCCACTGGCTGGCCGTCTGAACGTCAACAGTGTCGGTCAGGTAGTAGTGCGGGATCTCGCGCTTGGAGCGGGACATGGCCGCCGCGATCGCCGCGCGCATCTGGCTGAAATCGAAGCCCGCCGGCCGCGGCGCGGGAGCCTGAGCGGCGGCGGCTTCCACGTCAGCCAGCTGGATGGCGCCGGCCGGCCCCGTTCCACGCACCCCGGCCAGGTCCACGC